>DATGOB010000275.1:0-23251 GCA_036010205.1 Promicromonospora sp.
ACGACGCGGCCGTCGGCAGTGCGGGCGACGCAGTGGCCGCCGTGCGCGACGGGACCCACCTCGAGCTCGAGCTCCGTACCTACCTCGGGGCGCGGGACGTCGCTCACGCGGCGCGCGCGGCCGGGCCGCGGCGACCGCTGCGGACGGCGGCGCGGGCGGCCGCGCTCCGGGTCGGCGGGCGCGGTGCGGCGGTCTGGGGTACGGGGCATGCCTCCAGTATCCCGTACCGGCACGGCCGTGCAGCGGCGCTAGAGGCGTCGGCCACCGAGATAGGCGTCACCCTCGAGCCCCGTGTGCCCCTTGGACGAGGCGAGCTGCCACGGTACGGACGCGACCACGACGCCGGGGGTGAACAGGAGGCTGCCCTTGAGGCGCAGCGCCGACTGGTTGTGCAGGATCTGCTCCCACCAGTGGCCGACGACGTACTCGGGGATGTAGACGATCACGAGGTCGCGCGGCGACTCGCGGTGCAGCGAGCGCACGTACTTGACGACCGGGCGGGTGATCTCCCGGAACGGCGAGTCGAGGATGCGCAGGGGCACCGGCAGGTCGAGCGCCTCCCACTCGGCGACGAGGGCGTCGACCTCCTCCCGGTCGACGCCGACGGTCACGGCCTCCAGCACACCGGGCCGCGCGGCGCGCGCGTACGAGACGGCGCGCAGGGTCGGCTTGTGCACCTTGGACACGAGCACGACGGCGTGCACGCGGCTGGGCAGCGCGCGGGCGGCGTCGACGTCGTCGAGGGCGAGCTCGTCGCGCACCCGGTCGTAGTGCCGGCGGATCGCCCGCATCAGCACGAACAGCACGCCCATGGCGAGCAGCGTGATCCACGCGCCGTGCGTGAACTTGGTGACCAGCACGATGACGAGGACGGTGCCCGTGAGCCCGAACCCGACCCCGTTGACGACCCGCGAGCGTCGCATGCGCCCCCGCACCACGGGGTCGTGCTGGGTGCGCAGCTCACGCGTCCAGTGCCGGAGCATGCCGAGCTGCGACAGCGTGAACGACACGAACACACCGACGATGTAGAGCTGGATGAGCCGGGTGACCTCGGCGTCGAACAGGACGATGAGCACGATCGCCGCGACGGCCAGCGTGATGATGCCGTTGGAGAACGCGAGCCGGTCGCCGCGGGTGTGCAGCTGGCGGGGCAGGTAGCCGTCGCGGCCCAGGATCGAGCCCAGCACGGGAAACCCGTTGAAGGCGGTGTTGGCTGCGAGCACGAGGATGAGCCCTGTGACGACGGTGACGGCGTAGAACGCCGGCGGGAAGCCGGAGAAGACGGCGTGGGCGAGCTGGCCGACGACGGGGATCTGCACGTACGTGTCGGCCACCGGCTGCCCGTCCAGGGTGAGCTGCGTGTGCGGGTCCTGCGCGAACTTCACCCCCGTCGCCTGCGCGAGCAGCAGGATCGACGCGAGCATCGTGGCGGAGATCAGGCCGAGCAGCAGGAGGGTGGTGGCGGCGTTCCGGGACTTGGGACGGCGGAAGGCCGGCACGCCGTTGCTGATCGCCTCGACGCCGGTCAGCGCGGCGCAGCCGGACGCGAACGCGCGGGCCACGAGGAACGCGCCGGCGAGGCCGACGAGCCCCTGGTCGAACGCGGCCTCGCCGCTGAGCTCGAGCTCGGCGCTGGCCGCCCTCGGCAGGGTCCCGGCGAGGAACCGGTAGGCGCCGGTCACGGCGAGCGCGCCGACGACGGCCATGAAGCAGTAGGTCGGCACGGCGAACGCCGCCCCCGACTCCCGCACGCCGCGGAGGTTCACGAGGGTCAGCAGGACGACGGCGACGACGGCCGCGAGCGCCTCGTGCCCGCGCAGCGCGGGCAGCGCGGCGGAGGCGTACTGGCTGGCGGACGAGATCGACACCGCGACGGTGAGCACGTAGTCGACCAGGAGCGCCGCGGCGACGCCGGTGCCGGCGGTCGGACCGAGGTTGGTGGTGACGACCTCGTAGTCGCCGCCGCCGGACGGGTAGGCGCGCACGTTCTGCCGGTAGGACGCGACCACCACGAGCAGGACGCCGATCACGACGAGGCCGACCCAGGGCGAGAACGCCAGCGCCGCGACGCCGGCCAGCGAGAGGGTCAGGAGGATCTCGTCCGGCGCGTAGGCGACGGACGACAGCGCGTCCGACGCGAACACCGGCAGGGCGACGCGCTTGGGCAGCAGCGTGCGCCCGAGGTGCTCGCTGCGCACGGGGCGGCCGACCAGGAGGCGCTTGGCCGCATCGACGATGTCCGACACGATGGACGACTCTATGCCCGTCGGGGGCCACCCGCCGTGGTGCCCTCGTGCGCGGTAGCGTTCGGATCGTGCACTTCGTCATCATGGGCTGCGGCCGCGTGGGCTCCAGCCTCGCCCAGGAGATCGAGGGCCGCGGGCACTCCGTGGCCGTGATCGACCAGAACCCGGACGCGTTCCGCCGGCTGCCCGCCGACTTCTCGGGCAAGAAGGTGACGGGTGTCGGGTTCGACCGGGACACCCTGGTCCAGGCGGGCATCGAGGACACGTACGCCTTCGCCGCGGTCTCCGACGGCGACAACTCCAACATCCTCTCGGCCCGCGTGGTGCGCGAGACCTACGGCGTGGACAACGTCGTGGCCCGCATCTACGACCCGCACCGCGCCGAGATCTACCAGCGCCTCGGCATCCCCACCGTCGCGACGGTGCGCTGGACCGCCGACCAGGTGCTGCGGCGCATGCTGCCGCTGGGCTCGACCGACGAGTACGTCGACCCGTCGGGCACCCTGCGCCTCGCGCTGATCGACTACCACCGGCGCTGGGTCGGCAGGCCCGTGCTGGCGGTCGAGGCGGCGACGGGCGCCCGGGTGGCGTTCGTGAGCCGGTACACCTCCGCGGTCCTGCCGGGGCCCGACGTCGTGCTGCAGGAGAACGACGGGCTGCACCTGCTCATGCGCGCCGACGCCGCGGCGGAGGTCGAGCGGATCCTCACCGCCGCGCCCCCGGCGGAGGTCGACTGATGCGTGTCGTCATCGCGGGAGCCGGCTCGGTGGGTCGCTCGATCGCGCGCGAGCTGATCGGCCACGATCACGAGGTCACGCTCATCGACAAGAACGCGGCCGCCATGCGCGTCTCGCAGGTGCCGGAGGCCGAGTGGGTGCTCGCCGACGCGTGCGAGCTGCCTGCGCTCGAGTCCGCGGAGATGGCCCAGGCCGACGTCGTGGTGGGCGCGACGGGCGACGACAAGGTGAACCTCGTGTTCTCCCTGCTCGCGCGGACGGAGTTCGGCGTGCCGCGCACCGTGGCCCGCGTGAACAACCCGAAGAACGAGTGGATGTTCGACCAGTCGTGGGGCGTCGACGTCGCCGTCTCGACGCCGCGCATCATGACGGCGATGGTCGAGGAGGCCGTCGCGGTGGGCGACCTGGTGCGGATCTTCAGCTTCCACCAGTCCGGCGCGGACATCCTCGAGCTCACGCTGCCCGCGGACTCGCGGCTCGCGGGTACGCGCGTGGGGCAGGTGGCGTGGCCGGCTGACGTGACGCTCGCGACGATCGTGCGCGACGGGCGGCCGCTCGCGCCCAGCGTGGACGACACGCTGGAGGCGGGCGACGAGCTGCTGCTCGTGGCGGGCGCCGAGGCCGACACCGACGCGCTGCAGCGGCTGCTGGTGCCCAAGGGCTGAGCCCCTGGGCTACACCGACCAGACCCGCCGCAGCGGCGCGAGGCCCTCGGTGACGTAGTCGGCGATGGGCCGTGTGCCGCCGTCGTCGTGCCAGGTCTCGAGGGCGGCGAAGTAGCCGAAGGTCAGCGCGTGCGCCAGGACGCGCGCCTGGGCGGCGTCCACGGTGCCGCCCGCCTCGAGCAGCGGCGCGATGCGGACGGCGGCGCGGTCCATGGCCGCAAGGGCCGCCGAGCGGACGGACGGCTCGGTGAAGAAGTACCGCACGCGGCGCCAGGGCCCCGCCGTGCCCACCTCGGCCCGACCGTCCCCCTGCGCGTCCGAGGGCCCGTCCTTCGGCGACTCGTAGCGGCGCACGACCTCGACCAGGCTGCCCACGGGGTCCGCGGGGTCGAGCAGCTCGCCGAGCGTCGCAGCGCTCATGGTGTCGAACTCGTCGGCGACGAGCAGCCCCTCCTTGGTGCCGAAGTACCGGTACACCGACGACGGCGACACCTCCGCGGCCGTCGCGATCTCCTCGATGGTGACCGCGCCGAACCCGCGCTCGTCGAAGAGGTCGAGCGCGCGCTCCTGGATGGTGCGCATCGCGGTGCGCCGCCACTGCTCCCGTAGTCCTGCCATGCGGCGAGCCTAACGCGTTCTGACAGTGACTCTCCGAAAACCCTTGACGAGTCGGCGTCGAGAGAGCGACAGTCGTTCTGACAGTTACTCTCTCGATCGAAGGAGACACACCGTGCCCGGAACCCTGACCCCGACCCCGACGACCCGCGTCGCCGTCCCCGTCCTGTGGGCCGGGCTCGCCGCGACCGCGCTCGTCACCGTGTACGCGTGGGTCGACTCCGCGACCTCGCAGGTGCTGGCCGGCCACGTCGCCGCCTCCTACCCCGCGTACGGCGCCGCGGAGGTCGACGCCGCCGTCGCCGCCTACCTGGCGATCCTCACGACCGTCGGCGTGCTGGGCGCCGGGACGTGGGCGGTCGTGGCCTGGGCAGCGCGGTCCGGCAGGGCCTGGGCGCCTGCCGCCGGCACGCTCGCGCTCGTGGCCGCCGTCGGCGTGGCCCTGGTCGGGCTGACCACGCGGGACACGTCCGGCGACGTGGGCCTCGCCCCCGCGCTCGGGTGGGCGCAGCTCCTGCCGTGCGCGATCGGCATGGTCGCGGTCGCGCTGCTGTGGCGGCGGCGGTGACGGCGGCCGTGAGGCAAGCGCCGGTGAAGGGGTACCGCCTCAAGCGCGCGCTGTACCGGGGCGGCAGGCCGGGGCGACTCATGCGGTGGTGGAACCGCGTGGACGCATGGTGGTTCGCGCGCGGACCGGCCCGCCTGCCGCAGGCCGCCGTCCTCGAGGTGCGCGGCCGCAGCACCGGCCGGGTGCGCTCGGTACCCCTTGCCGTCGCCGACGTCGACGGGCACGAGCACCTCGTGTCCATGCTGGGCCCCGGCGCGGGCTGGGTGCGCGACGTCGCCGCGGCGGGAGGACGCGCGGTGCTGCACCGCGGTGGGCACCGACGCGAGGTCGCACTCGAGCCGGTGCCCGCCGACGCACGGGTGCCGGTGCTGCGCCGGTACCTCGCGGTCGCCCCCGGGGCGCGGCCCCACCTCGGCGTGCGGCCCGACGCGCCGGACGCCGAGCTGCGCAGGCTCGCCGGGACGCTGCCGGTCTACCGCGTCGCGCCGGCCGCGGAGCGGTGAGCCGTCAGGCCCCCGCGGCCTTCGGCCGCCGGACCACGTACCAGGTCAGGTAGAGCACGAGCGCCCACAGCGGCACGCCGAGCAGCAGGTGGAAGGTGCCCAGCCAGGCGATGTCGCCCGCGAGGTAGAGCGGTGTCTTGACCGCGAGCCGCAGGGCGAACAGCCCGACCCACAGCCACGTGGCGATCAGGTACGCGCGCATCAGCGCCGGGTCGTCCCGCCAGGCGGTGAGCGCGGCGAACGGTGAGGGGCCGTCGTCGCCCGGCTCGCGGTTCGCCTCCTCGCGCACCTTGTCCGGCGTGAGACCGGCGCGCAGCGCCTCCACGACGTAGCCGACGGCAGGGCGTCGGGCGAGGATCGTACCGAGCAGCACGACGAGGTAGCCCGCGTTGAGCAGCAGGCCGCCCGCGTAGTAGTTCTCGGCCTCGCCCGACGTCCACGCCCACACCACGCCGATCGCGATGCCGAGCAGCCCGCCGAGGGCCTGGGTGACCGGGGTGCGCTGCACGAGCCGCGCCACCACGAGCACGACGGCGGCCACGACGGAGGCGATCAGCGGGACCGTCAGGTCGTTGACCAGGACGAACGCGACGACGAAGACCAGGCCGGGCAGCACCGCCTCGACCAGCCCGCGCACCCCGCCCACCGCCTGCGCGGCAGAGAACTCCTCGCCCGTCAGGGCGCGCACACCGCGCGCGTCACCGGACGAGCGACCGGACGGATGGCGGTCGGACGACGGCTCGGGCGTGCTCTGCTGCTCGGACACCTCGTCGCGTGCGGGCTCACTCATGGGGGCCATTGTGCCGTGCCCGCGGGGCTGTCCCGCTCACCCGCACTCCCCCGGCCTCGGGCGCAGCTCGTACCGGGGGTTGAACATCGCGAACCGACCCTCCGCGTCGCAGACCATGCCCTCCACGCGGATCCGCCGCCCCGGCTCGATCCCGTCGATGGTGCGCCGCCCGAGCCACACGAGGTCCAGCGCGCCGGACCCGTCGAACAGCTCGGCCTCGAGCGCGGGCACGCCCTCGCGCGGGCGCAGCACCACCGAACGCAGCACGCCCGCGACCTTGCCGCGCGTGCGCGGGGTCAGCGCGGCCACGGCGCAGCACCCGGCGTTCTTCGACGCCTCGGCCCGCTCCTGGCTGTCCGAGACCTGCTCGTTGGACGCGAGCGTGCGCGCGAGGCGCGACGCGAGCGCCGAGCGGACGGACATCGTCACCACTTCCTTCGCCGGATCCCTCGTCAGCCGATCTGCGTGATCTCGGGGCCGCGCCGCAGCGGGTCGAAGTCGGCCACCTGCGGCGCACCACCCTCGGGACCCGCCGGTGCGGGCGCCTGCCGACCGTCCTTGCGGGCGGACTTCGGCAGCGTCAGCGGCAGCAGGTCGCGCGGCGGGCGCGGGCTCTGGTCACGGACCACCACGATGTTCGCGAACACCGACTCCAGCGCCTTCGCCGCCTCGGGGTCGAGCGCCGCGCGCCCGGCGAGGACACCGCGCACGAACCAGCGTGGCCCGTCCACGCCGACGAACCGGGCGGGCCGCTGCGCAGGCTGCCCGTCAGGCCCCTTCACCGGCATGCGGACCAGCAGCTCCCGGCCGAACACGCCCGGTACGTCGTCCACGACGCCGCCCTGCTTGCTCACCGAGTCCGCGATCTCGTGCCGGATCTCGTCCCAGATGCCCTCGGTGCGCGGAGCCGCGAACGCCTGCACCTGCAGGTTCGACCCCTCCAGGGCGGCCGTCACGCCCGTCACCTTCTGCGTCTTCTTGTCGATCTCCATGCGCAGCTCGAGGCCCGGCATCACCGGCAGCCAGATGGCCCCGAGGTCCACCCGGGGACCCATCTCCTCCACCTGCGACCGGTCGAACGGCCCGTGGGACCGCTTCTGCTGCTCGGCCTCCACCGACGCCCACTCGACCGGGGCAGGCTCGCTCGTCGTGCCTCGTCGGCTGAACAGACCCACAGCCACGCTCCTTCGTCGTCGTCCCGGACGCGCCTCGGGCGCGCGGGATGCCCCGCGCACGCGTCGTCCGCTCGTTGTTATCCGCTCGTTACCTACAGCCTAGACCCGACCGGTGACAGCCCGGTACGGAAGTCGGCGCCGCCCGGCGTCACGCCGGTACGGTCACTGCCCGGCGAACCCGCCGCTCGAGCCGAAGCCGCCCTCGCCACGGTGCGAACCCGGCAGCGTCTCGGCGCGCAGGAACCGCGCGCGCTCGACCCGCTGGATCACGAGCTGCGCCACGCGGTCGCCGCGAGCGAGCTTCACGGCCTGCTCCGGGTCGGTGTTCAGCAGCGTCACCTTGATCTCGCCCCGGTAGCCCGCGTCCACCGTGCCCGGCGCGTTGACGATCGTCACCCCGTGCCGCGCCGCCAGCCCCGACCGCGGGTGCACGAACGCCGCGTAGCCGTCGGGCAGCGCGATCGACACCCCCGTCGGCACCACCGCCCGGCCCTGGGGCGGGAGCTCGACGTCGACCGTCGTCACCAGGTCGGCACCGGCGTCGCCCGGGTGGGCGTAGGCAGGGACGGGCACGTCGTCGAGGAGGCGGATGAGCACGTCGACCGTGCTGCCGTCTGCTGACGTCTCGGGGTTCGGCACGCGGGAAGAGTACGCCACCTCACGCCCCCGTGCCGCGAGGACGGCGCCCACGACCCCTCGGGGCTGGGATGATGGGGGCATGACGGCGACGACCCTCACCTTCCACGAGCGACTCCTGCCCGGACCGGGCGGCTGGCTCGGCACGGTCGGCCTCGGTGTCATCGTCGCGATCGCGCTGTGGCCCGTGCACGCCGTCGCGGCGGCCGTCACGGGGGCGGTCGTGTGCCTCGGGTCGGCGGCGGCGCTCGCCGTGACGTCGCCCGTCGTCGAGGTCGCGGACGGCGTGCTGCGCGCGGGCGGCGCGCGGGTCCCGGTCGCGCTGCTCGGCGAGGCCAGGGCGCTGGACGTCGCCGCCATGCGGCACGAGCTGGGCCCCGGCCTGGACGCGCGGGCGTACGTCTGCCTGCGCGCCTGGGCGCGCACGGGGGTGCGGGTCGCGCTCGAGGACCCGGCCGACCCGACGCCGTACTGGCTGGTCTCGACCCGTCGGCCGGAGCAGCTGGTCAGAGCCCTGGGCTGAGCTCCCGCCGGCCGCCGGCCGCGGGGACGACGAAGGCTGCCACGCATCCGCATGACAGCCCGGTCGTGTCGTCAGTGCCCGCCTCTGCTCGACGGGGTGCTCGGCCCGTGTGGATCAGGCGGCGCACTCCGTGCAGATCATCTGGCCCGCCTTCTCGTAGGCCAGCTGGCTGCGGTGGTGCACGAGGAAGCAGCTGGAGCACGTGAACTCGTCCGCCTGACGCGGCAGCACACGCACGGCGAGCTCCTCGCCGGACAGGTCGGCACCCGGGAGCTCGAAGCCCTCGGCCGCCTCGGTCTCGTCCTCGTCCACAACGCCCGAGGACTTGTCGGAACGACGTGCCTGCAGCTCCTGGATCGAGTCCTGCTCGACATCCTCATCGGTCTTGCGTGGGGCGTCGTAGTCAGTTGCCATGTGGTTGCTCTCCGTGGGTAGGTGGTCGCATCGGGGTCCGGGTGTCCGGGGTGCGACGACGCCCCGGCCGGGACTGGGTGAGCGCCCGCGAGACGGCGCCCGCAGCGGGTGTACGCGCTGATAATGCATGCGGTCCCGGATTTGTTCCCGAGTCGGCCCACGGATTGTGCACCATTTCTGTCAGGCGCGCTACATGTATGGGTGTAACCCCGGTCACGCCTGCTCTGACCTGCGACGACGCCCTCCGGACAGCGCTCGCGCCCGGGGTGTAGGTGATGTGCGCGGCAGGCCCGTGTCAGAAAAATCTCAGCCCGCGGCAGCCTCTCCGGCGCCGTCCGCGTCCGTCTCCTCGAGGATCGGCACGAGCTCCTCGACGAGGTGGCCCGGGCCCGCGACGATCATGGCGGTGCCCGGACGCCCGCCCCGCAGCCCGGTCACGACGCCGCCTGCCTCGGCCACGACGAGCGAGCCGGCCGCCATGTCCCAGGGGTTGAGGCCGCGCTCGTAGTAGAGGTCGAGCGAGCCGTCCCCCGCGAGGCACAGGTCGACCGCGGCCGAGCCGATCCGCCGGATGTCCCGGACCTGCGGCAGCACACGGGCCAGCACCCCGGCCTGCTGGGCGCGCCGCCCGGCGTCGTACGCGAAGCCCGTGCCGACCAGCGCCCTGCCGAGCGACGGCGCCGACCCGACGTGCACGGGCGCGTCGTCGCGCGTCGCACCCTCGCCGAGGCCTGCCGACCACGTGCGGCCGTCGGGGACGCTGTGCACGCAGCCGGCGAGCACCGTCCACGACGCGGGGTCGGGCGGGCCGGCGACGACCGCCACCGACACGGACCACACACCGACGCCGTAGAGGTAGTTCACGGTGCCGTCGATCGGGTCGAGCACCCAGGTCAGCCCGCTCGTGCCCGCCACGTCGTCGCCCTCCTCGCCGAGGATCCCGTCGTCCGGGCGCTCCTGCGCGATCATCGTGCGCAGCAGGTCCTCCGAGGCACGGTCCATCACGGTGACCGGGTCCACGTCGCTGGACTTCGTGGCGGCGACGACCACTCGCTCCGGTCTCCCCTCGCGGACCAGCGCACCCGCCGCCGTCGCGAGGCGGACGGCGAGGTCGCGGAGAGCGGTGACGGTGACGCCGTCGGGCAGATCAGGCAGGTCGGGTGAAGTCACGCACCCATCCTGCCGCACCGTGGCGCGCGCCACTATCCCGCGGCACACCGACGCGCCTGCGCCGCGGGACGGCCGCGCGGTGGCAGGCTCGGCCCACAGGACTACCCCGGGAGGACTGGCATGGACGAGCTGGAGCTGGTACGGCTGCACGAGGACGGCGAACGGCTCGTCCTCGTGTCGCGCGACGGCGCCCAGAGCACCCTGCCCATCACCGATGCCCTGCGCGCCGCGGTCCGTGGCGACCGCCCGCGCATGGAGTCGATCCGGGCCCAGGAGGAGTCGGCGCTGCGTCCGCGGGAGATCCAGGCGCGCCTGCGGGCGGGCGAGACCGTCGAGCAGCTCGCGGAGGCCTCCGGCCTGCCCGTCGAGCACGTCCGCCGGTTCGAGTACCCGGTGATCTCGGAGCGGGAGCACGCGATCTCGCGGGTGCGGGGCAAGGCGGTCCTGACCGACGACGAGGGCGCGACCACGCTCGGCGAGGTCGCGGACGAGCGCCTGCGCTCGCGCGGCGTGCGACCCGACGACGCGGTGTGGACCGCGACCCGCGAGGGCACGCACCCGTGGATCGTGCAGGTCGAGTTCACGGCGGCCGAGCGGCCGCGGTCGGCGCGCTGGTCGCTCGAGCCGCGCGGCGGTTTCGTCGAGGCGCTCGACGACGAGGCGCGCTGGCTCGGGCTGCCCGAGGACGACCCCGGGCCCGCGCTCGCCGGCGTGTCCGCGCTGTCCCCGCACCGAGCCGCGCAACGCCCTGGCCGACCTGCCGCGCCCGAGCCCGTCGACACCGACCTGCTCCTGGACAACCTCTCCGAGCGTCGCGGCCACCGGCCGGCGCGCCGGTCGGCGCCCGAGGCCGACGTACCCGACCTCCTGGACGGGCTCGACCAGCTCGGGGACGAGCCGCACGGGGACGCCACGGGCTCCGACGCCGACCAGGCGGGCGAGCAGTCGGCCTCTGTCGTCGACCTGGGCGCGCGGCGCGGGGGCTCGCGGGCCGCCATGCCGCCGGTCCGCGTACCGGACTCCCCCGCCGACCTCGAGTGGGAGGCGCCGAGCACGTGGGAGATCCCCGGCCCCGGCGCACGGCAGGACGGCGCACGGCCGGACGGGGCACGGCCGGACGGGGCACGGCACGACGGGGCACGGCACGACGGCGCACGCGCGGACGAGGGGCGCACGGATCGGGCAGGCACGGACGCCGGCCGCGCGGACGCCCCGCCCTCGGCTCCCGCACCCCCGGCGAGCACACCCGGCCCTCCGTCCGGCCACGAGCCGGGCGCGCCCGCCGACCGCGGCCCGGCGGACGCCCCCGCCGTCGACGCACCGCCCGAGCGGCCGTCCGCCGAGCAGGCGCCGGCGAAGCGCCCGGCCAAGAAGGGCCGCAAGTCGCGCGCGCAGGTGCCGAGCTGGGACGAGATCGTGTTCGGCTCCCGTCCGGAGCTGTAGGCCGGAGCCGTAGACCTAGCCCCAGAGCGAGTCCTGCGCCGACCGGCGCCGTGCCGTGAGCGCCGTCATGCGCCGCATGTGGTGCCTGCGGCACAGCACCTCGTAGGCCACCTCGGCGGGCTCGCGGTCGCCGACGTCGCCGATGACGACCTGCTCGCCCTCCGTGACCATGACGCCGTCGACGGTGCGCGCGTTGTGCGTGGCGCGCGCACCGCACCAGCACAGCGACTGCACCTGCAGCACCTCGATGCGGTCCGCGAGCTCGATGAGGCGCGCCGAGCCAGGGAACAGCCGCGTGCGGAAGTCGGTCGTGATGCCGAACGCGAAGATGTCGATCTCCATCTCGTCGACCAGCCGGGCGAGCTGCTCGACCTGTTCGGGCGAGTAGAACTGCGCCTCGTCGCACACGAGGTAGTCGACGGCCTGGCCGGCGGAGCGCAGACCGGCGATCTCGGCCCAGAAGTCGGTGTCGTCCGTGACCTCACGGGCCGCGACGGCCAGGCCGAGCCGGCTCGAGACCGTCGCGGCGCCCGCGCGGTCCCCGCGGCTGAAGATCAGCCCCTCGCGCCCGCGGGCGCGGTAGTTGTGGTCGGTCTGGAGGGCGAGGGTGGACTTGCCGGAGTCCATGGTCCCGGAGAAGAAGACGAGCTCGGCCACGGGGAGGGCTCCTTACGCGACGGCCACGAGGAAGGGCACGAGCATCTCGTGCGGGGTCAGGGAGCCGTGCACGCCCGGGAGGGCACGCGCGGCGGGCGAGTGCACACGGGAGTCGACGACCGTCGCCGCGCCCGTCATCGCGACCACGACGTCGCCGACCGCGGGCAGCACGTGCTCCGCGACGGGCCCGAACCAGCCGCCGGTCACGGCCTGGTCGCGCAGGCGGACGACGGCGTGGTCCCCGAGGCGGGCCGCCCAGCGCGCCGCGACGTCGGCGGGATCGGCGTCGGGCGCGGTGTAGACGTGCAGCGCCCGTGGCTCGCCGCCCACCATCGCGACGCCGCTGCCGAGCTCCGCGTCGGACGCGACGTCCCACTGGGTGCCGAGGTCGGCGCGGATCTGGCCGTGGTCGGCCGTGACCACGACGAGCGTGCCGCGGGGCACGCTGCGCAGCAGGCGCCGCAGCTCGCGGTCGGTGGCCTCGAGCGCGTCGCCCCACTGCCACGAGTCCCAGCCGAACCCGTGGCCGGTCTTGTCGACGTCGCCCTGGTACAGGTACACGAGGCGCCGCTCGGGGCCGGGGCCGCGCAGCGCGGCGGCGGTCGCGTCGACGCGCTGCTCGAACGTCTCGGCGCCCACGTGGGCCGGGCCGCGCAGCGCCGCCTGGGACATGCCCGACCCCGCGAACTTGCGCGGTCCGGGCGCGACGACCCGCGTCCCCGCGCCCGCGAGGGTCTCGAGCACCGTGGGCTCGCGCTGCACGTCGGCGGGGTCGCCGAGGTCCTTCCACTGCACGACGGCGGCGAGCCGGCCGGTCACCGTGTCGCGCTGCGTGTAGCCGAGCATGCCGGTGCGGCCGGGGGCCGTCCCGGTGCCGAGGATGCTCAGGCCCGCCGCCGTCGTCGACGGGAAGCTCGAGGTGAGCGTGGCGGCGTCGGGCCCGCGCTCGGCGAGGAGCGAGCGCAGGAACGGGGCGTGGCCGCCGCGCTCGGCGAGGTTGCGCAGGCCGAGCCCGTCGACGAGCACCACGACGGCGCGCTCGGCGTCGGGCAGGCCGAGCGCCGCGCGGCTGCCGGACGCGGTCAGGCCCGTCGCCGTGGTCAGCTCGTGGCCGAGCGCGCCGGCGACGGCGGGCAGCACCGCGGCGAGGCTCGTCGTGTCGTAGGTCGGCGCGACCAGGCCTGCGGGCAGGTCGGGTGCGCTCACGCAGCCGTGGCCCGGGACAGGGCGCGGGCGAAGTCGACGGCGGCGCGGACGGCCGCGTCGCCCTCCGCCTCGCCGGACACGCGCACCACGACGTCGTCCGGCGTCACCTGGCCGGTGAGGCCGTGGTCGGCGGTGCAGCCCGGGTCGACGCACGTGGCGGGCTCCAGGTCGACGCGCGAGACCGCGCCCCACCCGATCGCGAGCGTGACCTCACGGGTCGCGCCGCCGCGCGGGTAGCGCTCGGGCTCCGCGACGACGTGCGTGAGCGCGACGGAGCGGATCTCGCGCAGCGGGACCACCTCCGTCGTGGCCGACGCCGAGGCCGGTGCCGCGGGGTCGGCGCCCGCGTGGTCGTCCACGTGCGCCGTCACCAGCCGGGTCGGCGTGAGGACGAGGACGGTCAGGTGCCTGCGCACCTCCGAGTCGAACGTGGTCTCCGCCTGCACGAGGTGGGAGACCACCTCCTCGTCGGCCAGCGCCACGTCGAGCACGTCCGCGACGAGCTCCGGGTAGTAGCCGGCCCGGTGGAGGTGGGCGGTCAGGTCTGCACGAGCATCGGTAGGGGCATGGGGCACGGGCAGAATCCTCCCACGATCCGCCCGTTCGCCGTTAGCCGGGCGAGGGGGTTGTGGACGATGTCGCCCGCTCAGACCTGCAGGGCCCGGCGCGGCGCGTCGGTGCGGCGCTCGGCGGGCCGCAGCCGGATCGTCGCGTGCAGCACCGAGGCGCCGTGCTCGGCCACCACGACGGGGTACAGCTCGAGCGCGGCGAGCTCCGGCAGGTCCTCCGCCATGACGGACACGCGCGCCAGCACGTCCTCGAGCGCCGCGACGTCGGCCGCGGGCGCGCCCTGGTAG
This sequence comes from Promicromonospora sp., assembly GCA_036010205.1. Classification (GTDB taxonomy): domain Bacteria; phylum Actinomycetota; class Actinomycetes; order Actinomycetales; family Cellulomonadaceae; genus Promicromonospora. The sequence continues at coordinate 14,206 of DATGOB010000275.1, forward strand.
CCGAACAGCCGTGGCGCGGCCCGCACGCCGCGCACCATGCGCGCGACGTCGACGTCGGTCAGCGGCGGCACGCCGTGCGTGACGTCGTCGAGCAGGTCGACGGCGTCCCCCGCCAGGCCGAAGGACAGGACGGGCCCGAACAGCTCGTCCTCGACCGACCGCACCACGCACGCGACCCCTGCGGGGGCCATGGCCTGCACCTCCAGCACCGGGTCGGGCGCGGGCAGCAGGGACGACGCCGCGGCGAGCATCTGCTCGGCGTCCTCGCGCAGCTCGTCGGCGTCGTCGATGTCGAGGCGCACGCCGCCGAGGTCGGCCCGGTGGCGCAGGGCGGGCGCCGCGATCTTCAGCGCGACCGGCCAGCCGACCTCCCCGGCGGCGGCGACCGCCTCGTCCGGCGTGCGCGCGCCCACCGAGCGCCACAGCCGCACGCCGTAGCACGCGAGCAGCTCCGCGGTGGCGTCCTGGTCGAGGGTGACGCCGTCGTGCGCGCCGTCGTCCCCGTCCCGCACCGCCGCGGCGAGCTGCGACTCGACGAGGGTGCGCGCCTGGGCGCGCGCGGCGCCGTCGGACATCCCCTCGCGCAGCGGCGGGCGGACGGGCGTGCCGTGGTCCTGGGTGCGCCACTGCGCGTAGCGGACGACCTCGCCGAGGGCCCGGACCGCGTCCTCGGGCGTGGAGAAGGCGGGGACGCGCGCGTCACCGGACGCGAGCTCGTCCGGCAGCCCGTGCAGGCCGAGCGCGCTGACCACGGTGGTGCGCCCGGCGCGCGCCGCGGCCTCGGCGACCGCGCGCGCGATGGCGGCGGTACGCGGCAGCACGACGGGCACGGAGACCACGACGACGGCGTCGCACGCGCCCGGGGCGTAGAGGGCGTCGACGACGGCGGCGATCTCGTCGTCGGGCGCACCGGCCGACAGCGACTCGGCGGCGCCGACGGTGAGGCCCGCCGCGGCGACCGCGTCGGTGACGAGCGCGGCGAGCGAGGGCGAGCCCGCGAGGATGCCGACCCGGCCGCCCGCCGGCAACGGCTGGTGCGCCAGCACCTGGGCGACGTCCATGAGCTGGTGCGTGTTCTCGGCGCGGATGACGCCGGACTGCCGCAGCACCTCGTCGAGCATCCGCCGGGGTGCGCGCGTGGTGCGCACCGCGTGCCCTGGCGGCACCACGCGCCCGTGCCTGCCCGCCACCACGACGACGACGGGCTTGACCTGCGCGAGCCGTCGCGCGATGCGGGAGAACTTGCGCGGGTTGCCGAGGGTCTCGAGGTAGAGGCAGGCGACGTCGGTGTACGGGTCGTCCTGCCAGTACTGCATGACGTCGTTGCCCGAGACGTCGGCGCGGTGGCCGGCCGAGACCAGCGTGGACAGGCCGAGCCGGCGGCGCCTGACGGTCTCGAGCGCCGTGACCGTCGCGGGCGCGCTCTGGGCGAACAACCCGACCCGGCCCTGCCGCGGCGCGGTCGGCGCGAGGCTCGCGCGCAGCCCGGCGTCCGGCACCGTGGTGAGCAGGCCGTAGCTCGCGGGACCGACCACGCGCATGCCCTCGGCGTGCGCGGTGCGCAGCAGCTCGCGGCGACGTGCGACGCCGTCGGGCCCCGCCTCGGCCCAGCCCGCCGAGAGCACGACGACCCCGCGGGCGCCCGTTCCGTGCAGGCGGCGCACCGCGTCGATCACCTCGTCGGGCGGCGCGGCGACGACGGCGAGGTCGATCGCCGGACCCGCCGGGTCGGCGGCGGCGAGGTCGGCCCACGTGACGTCCTCGCCGAGCACGACCAGCTCGGTGTCCCCCGGGTCGGCGGCGTGGGCCTCCCGGACCCGCGCGGCCTGGAGCTCCTCGACCGTCGGGTCCTCGCCCCGCGGGGTCGCCGGGCCGACGAGCAGGACGCGCCGCGCGGAGAGCAGGCCCTGCATCGAGCGCGCCTCGCTGCGGTGCTCGCGGTCGGCCATCACCTCGCGCGAGCGGTCGGTCGGGTCGAGGTCCACCGAGACGGTGACCACGCCGTCGTCCACGTGCTGCTCGACGGCGTAGCCGGCCTCGCGGAAGACGCCGAGCATGGCGCGGTTCTGCGGCAGCACCTCCGCGACGAAGCGGTGCACGCCCCGCTCCCGCGCGGCGGTCGCGATGTGCTCGAGCAGCACCGACCCGAGGCCCTGGCCCTGGATGGCGTCGGCGATGTTGAACGCGACCTCGGCCGTGCGGCGGCCGGGGCGGTCGTCGATGACGTCGTAGCGGGCGACGCCGACGATGTCCTCGGTGGCGTCCTGCGGGCCCGGGCCGGACGGGCGCACCGCGACGAGCGCGGCGCGGCGCACGTGGTCGACGGTGACGAGCTGCCGGAGCATGCGGTCGGGGATGCGCTGGAGCGCCGCGAAGAACCGCAGGTAGGTGGACCGCTCCGACTGCGCCATCTGGAAGCGCTGCAACGCGTCGGCGTCCTCGGGCCGGATGGGCCGCACCTGGATGGTGGAGCCGTCGCGCAGCACCACGTCGGCCTCCCACTCGACGGGGTAGCCGGTCGGGTAGGGCAGGCGCACCGTGCCGAGCGTCTCTGGCTGGTCCACGGGCCCAGGCTATCGACCGGCAGGCTCGCCGGTGCGGTCGGGGCGGGTCAGCGCACCAGGACGGTACCGATGAGCAGCATGACGGCGAAGCCGACGAGCACGAGCCGCTGCCGCCTGCTGGGGCCCGACGCGGTGAGGATGGCGACGACGGCCGGGCCGACGGCGAGCAGCAGCCAGGCCCCCATCGCCGGGGCGATGTTCGCGGCGACGGCCGCCACCGCGACGACGACCAGCCCGTGGACGACGCCGAGTCCCGCCCGCATGGCGACGACGATGTGCAGCACCGCGGCGAGGACCGCCAGCCCCGCCCAGAGGGTGATTCCCTGCTCGAGGCAGCCCCACTCCTGGCGCGCGCACTCCCACGACTGCATCCACCACGTGACGAGCGCCCCGAGCACCAGGACGGGCACCACGCTGAGCCCGGCGACGCCGTACGCGAGGCCCACCCGGGCCGCCCAGCCCGGCACGGTGGCTGACCTGCTGACCAGCGGAGACTCGGGCATGCGCCCATACTGCCAGGTGCCGGGCGAGGGGTGCACTCCCCGCCCGTGGCAGGTCCGGTCGAGATCTCGTGACCACGGTTCGACGGACGTGCGGGGTGCCGCGCGGGGAGCGTCGGTGGGGCGGGGTACCGTGTGCCCTGTCCCGGTCAGACCCAGCCAGCCCAGGAGCTTCACGAACCATGGCGCGCAAGCCGTCGCAGCCGCTCGACGAGAGCGAGATCCACGAGAAGGTCGTGGACATCGACGTCGCCTCGGAGATGGAGACCTCGTTCCTCGAGTACGCCTACTCCGTCATCTACTCGCGCGCCCTGCCGGACGCGCGCGACGGCCTCAAGCCGGTCCAGCGCCGCATCCTCTACATGATGGCGGACATGGGGCTGCGCCCCGACCGCGCGCACGTGAAGTCGTCGCGCGTCGTCGGCGAGGTGATGGGGAAGCTGCACCCGCACGGTGACGCCCCCATCTACGACGCGCTCGTGCGCCTCGCACAGGACTTCTCGCTGCGACTGCCGCTCGTGGACGGCCACGGCAACTTCGGCTCGCTCGACGACGGTCCCGCGGCGCCCCGGTACACCGAGGCCCGCCTGGCCGCGCCGTCCCTCGCGATGACGACGGGGCTCGACGAGAACGTCGTCGACTTCGTGCCGAACTACGACAACAAGCTGACGCAGCCGGAGGTGCTGCCCGCCGCGATCCCGAACCTGCTGGTCAACGGCGCGTCGGGCATCGCGGTCGGCATGGCGACGAACATGGCGCCGCACAACCTGGTCGAGGTCGTCTCGGCGGCCCAGCACCTCATCAAGAACCCCGACGCGACGCTCGAGGACATCCAGCGGTTCGTGCCGGGCCCCGACCTGCCGACGGGCGGCAAGATCGTCGGGCTGGACGGGGTGCGCGACGCGTACCGCACGGGCCGCGGCACGTTCCGTACGCGCGCCACCGCGCGCGTCGAGAACGTGACGCCGCGCCGCAAGGGCATCGTCATCACGGAGCTGCCCTACCTCGTCGGCCCCGAGAAGGTGATCGAGAAGATCGCCGACGGCGTCAAGGCGAAGCGCATCCAGGGCGTCACCAACGTGCAGGACCTCACCGACCGGACGCACGGCCTGCGCCTGGTCATCGAGGTCAAGACGGGCTTCGACCCCGACGCCGTGCTCGAGCAGCTCTACCGCGTCACGCCGCTGGAGGACTCCTTCGGCATCAACAACGTGGCCCTCGTCGACGGCCAGCCGCGCACGCTCGGCCTCCTCGAGCTGCTGCGCGTGTGGGTGGACCACCGCATCTCCGTGGTACGCCGCCGCTCGCAGCACCGGCTCGACAAGCGCAACGAGCGCCTGCACCTCGTCGACGGCCTGCTCGTCGCGATCGTGGACATCGACGAGGTCATCCAGGTCATCCGCTCGTCCGACGACGCGTCGATCGCGCGCGACCGCCTGCGCGAGATCTTCGACCTGTCCGAGCCGCAGGCGTCCTACATCCTCGACCTGCAGCTGCGCCGCCTCACGAAGTTCTCGCGCATCGAGCTCGAGAAGGAGGCCGAGGAGCTGCGCCGCGAGATCGCCGAGCTGGAGCAGATCCTGTCGGACGAGAAGCTGCTGCGCCGCGTGGTCAGCACCGAGATGGGCGAGGTCGCCAAGACGTACGGCACGCCCCGCCGCACCGTGCTGCTCGACTCCGCGGGCGGCTCGGTCGGTTCCGTCTCCGCCCCCGCGGCAGGCGGGCGCCGCGCGGCCGCAGCGCCGCTCGACCTCGAGATCAAGGACCAGCCGACGCGCGTCGTCCTCTCGGCCACGGGACTGCTGGCCCGCCTGCCCGACGACGTGCCCGTACCGCGCGAGGGCAACCGCGCCGCGCACGACGCGCTGCGTGGCGACGCCGCCGCGACGACGCGCGGCCACGTCGGCCTCGTGACCTCGGCGGGCCGCATGCTGCGCATCTCCGTGCTCGACCTGCCCGCCCTGCCCCCGACGGACGGCGCGCCCTCCCTGTCCGGCGGCATCCCGGTCAGCGAGCTCGTCGAGCTCGAGCGCGGCGAGACCGTCCGGACCGTGACCGCCCTCGGGCCCGACGCCCCGACCGTCGCCCTCGGCACCGCGCAGGGCGTCGTCAAGCGCATCGCGCCGTCCGACGCCCCCGCCAAGGGCGACGAGTGGACGGTCATCTCCCTCAAGGACGGCGACTCCGTCGTCGGCGCCGCCGCCGCGGCGGACGACGACGAGCTGGTCTTCGTCGCGAGCGACTCGTCCCTGCTGCACTTCCCCGCCTCGGCCGTGCGCCCGCAGGGCCGCGCCGCGGGCGGCATGGCAGGCATCAAGCTCGCCGAGGGCCGCGCCGCCGTCTTCTTCGGTGCCGTGCCGGCGGGCACGGACGCCTCCGTCGTGACGATCGCGGGCGCAGGCGACGCGCTGCCCGGCATCGAGCCCGGCGCCGGCAAGGTGACGCCCTTCGCCCTCTACCCGGGCAAGGGACGCGCGACCGGCGGCGTGCGCTCGCAGCGCCTGCTCAAGGGCGAGGACGGGCTCATCATGGCGTGGGTCGGCCCCACTCCCCCGCGGGCGCTCGGGGCCGGCGGCCAGCCGGTCGACCTGCCCGAGGTGGACGAGCGGCGTGACGGGTCCGGCACCCCGCTGCCGGTGCCGGTCGCGGTGATCGGCTGATCGGCTCCCCCTGCAGAACGCGCGGCGCGGCGGCTGGGTGGTGCCCGGGCGGGACGGCGCCGAGCCGGTCTGCACCGGCGCGCGCAGCTGTACGACGCGCTCCCGGAGGTCTGGCCCGCGCCCGCCGTGCGCGTGGCCCGGCTCGTCGTGCAGGGGCGGGTCGCTCTGACCGACGCTGCCTGACTGGCAGCACAGGGGGAGTGCATCCGTACGAGGTCAGCGAGGAAGAGGTCGGCCGGCGAGACTGACATCGAGCCCGCCTGGGCCGACGAGGCGTAGGCCGATCCGGCCGCCGTGATCTTCCGGCCCGACCCGGCGTCCAGAAGAGGGGTGTCCGATCGCACGATCGGATGGCCGGACAGCGCGGGCCAGGAGGAGCACACCATGAGCCGTGACATCAACGTCGAGGCGCTGCTGACGGAGGTCAGCGAGGAGTCCGAGGCGACCCGGCACGACGCACTGCCCGACGACGCCGTCGGGCGCCGGCGTGGTGACGGTCCGCCACCGCGTGTCCTCTCCGTCCGCCTCACCGACGCCCAGTACCAGCGCCTCGCCGCAGCCGCGACCGACCGCGACCTCCCGGTCTCGACGATGGCTCGACTAGCCATCCTCGAGCACCTCGACCTGGCGTCGCAGCCCTCGTCCGGTGCCATCGACCTGGATGCTGTGACGGCCGCGCTGCGCGAGGTCATCCGCCCGGAGTTCGGTGCCTGTCGGTGTCGGGTGGTTGACTCCCCTCATGACCACCGAAGAGCCCTTCGAGTTCTCCGCCGATCCTGCGCGCATCGACGCCGACCGGGTGCACGAGCTCGTCTCCCGGCACACGTACTGGGCGAAGGACCGTCCACGGCACGTCATGGACGCCGCGATCGCAGGATCGCGCCCGTACGGCGTCTACCGCCGGTCGACGGGCGAGCAGGTCGCCTTCGCGCGCATCGTGACGGACGGCGCGACCTTCGCCTGGTTGGCCGACGTCATCGTCGACCCCGACCTGCGCGGGCAGGGCATCGGCAAGCTGCTCGTGGAGGGCGTCGTCGCCGACATCGAGCCGCTGGGCCTGCGGCGCACCGTCCTGGCGACGGCCGACGCCGAGGGCCTCTACGCCCGGTACGGCTGGCGGCCGCTCGACGACGGGTACACCTGGATGGTGCTCCCCGGCACCGGGACGGGCCCGCGCGCCGAGACGCCGGAGGCCGTCGCATGAGCACGCTCACCGTCGAGGTCGGTGACCTCACGCGCATCGAGGCCGACGCCGTCGTCAACGCCGCCAACTCGAGCCTGCTCGGCGGGGGCGGCGTGGACGGCGCGCTGCACGCCGCGGCCGGGCCGCGGCTGCTCGAGGCGTGCCGCCGCCTGCGCGCGACCACGCACCCGGACGGCCTCGCCGTGGGCGACGCCGTGGCCACCCCGGCGTTCGACCTGCCCGCCTCGTGGGTGATCCACACGGTCGGCCCGAACCTGCACCGGGGCCAGGACGACCCCGCGCTGCTCGGTTCGTGCTTCACGAGGTCGCTCGACGTCGCGGCCACGCTCGACGTCCGGTCCGTCGCCTTCCCCGCGATCAGCGGGGGCGCCTACGGCTGGCCGATGACGGACGTCGCGCGCGTCGGCGTCGCCGCGTGCCGGGCCTGGCTGGCGGGGCACCCCGCCGGCAGCCCGCGCGACGTGCGGTTCGTCGTGCGGGACGAGCGGGCCCGCGCGGTGTTCGAGACCGCCCTCGGGGACGCGGGGCTCAACTCGTGAGCAGCTTGCGCAGCTCGGCGGGCGTCGCCGCCACCGCGGCCGCCCCCGCCGCCTCGAGCTCGCCCGGCTCGCCGTAGCCCCAGGCCACGCCCACCGTGGGCAGCCCGTGGTGGGCGGCGGCGTGCACGTCGTGCTCGCGGTCGCCCACCATGACGACCTGGCTGCTGTCGGCGCCGAGCGCGACGGCCGTGGCGAGCGCGCGCTCCACGACGACCTCCTTGCCCGCCGTCTCGTGGACCGCCTCCGGGTCGGCGCCGTGCACCCCGTCCAGCCCGCGGGCGAGGTAGGCGTCGAGGCCGAAGTGCTCGACGATCTGCCGCGCGTAGTTCTCGGGCTTGGCCGTCGCGACGAGCAGCGTCACGCCCGCCTCACGGAGCTCGGTGAGCGCGTCCGTGACACCGGGGAACACCGAGTTGTCGAACATCCCGCGCACCTCGAAGTCGCGCCGGTAGGCGGCGATCGCGGCCTCGGCGTCGGCCCCGGCCAGCCCGACGCGCGCCATGCTCGCCCCGAGCGGCGGCCCGACGAACGTGCGCAGCACCTCGTCCGACGGCACGGCGAACCCGGCGTCGGCGAAGCCGGTGCGCAGGGACGCCACGATGCCGGGCGCGGAGTCGGTGAGGGTGCCGTCGAGGTCGAGCAGGACGTGCGTGGTACGGGTGGGGAGGGTGGGAGTCACCCCTCGAGCGTGCCACAGGTTCAGTGGTGCCCCGCGTGCGCGTCCGCGCCGTGGTCCGAGCCGTGGTCCGAGCCGTGGTCCGCACCGTGCTCCGGGACGGGCACCGTGCCCGCCCGCTGCCCGGGCTCGACGACCACGAACTGGCCCATCATCCCCTGGTCCTCGTGCCACAGCATGTGGCAGTGGAACATGTAGGGCATGTCCGGGTCGGTGTAGTCCTCGAACCGCATGAGCAGCCGGTAGGTGCGCTGCGGCTCGAGGTACACGGTGTCCTTGGGCCCGGCGAGCTCGGGCGGCGGCGGGTCGCCGTCGACGGACAGGACGCGGAACTGCACGTCGTGCACGTGGAAGCTGTGCGGCATCGGCACGATGCTGCGCACCTCCCACACCTCGGTGTCCCCCACGGTCGAGGTCACGTCGATGCGGCCCATGTCCATGCGCTTGCCGTTGATCTGCCGGTCGTCGAGCCGGAAGGTCCGCGTCACGGACGCGTCCTGGGCGTGCAGGGCGTCCCCGTCCGCGTGGACCGACGGCGACCAGGCCGGCTCGGGCGACGGCGTGAGCTCGTCGGCAGCGCGCAGCTCGAGGACGTCGAAGTCGTCGTTGCCGCCCATCGCGAACGGCACGACGACGCCGCCCAGCTCTGCCTCGAACGAGTGCAGCCGCGTGGTCTCGCCCGGCTCCATGCGCACGACGACCTCGGCGCGTTCACCCGGCGCCAGCCGCACGTCCTCGAGCCGCACGGGCTCGTCGAGCAGGCCGCCGTCGGTGGCGACGAGGTCCATCTCGCGGTCCTCGAAACCGAGCTGGTAGGTGCGCGCCGTCGACCCGTTGAGCAGGCGCAGCCGCACCCGCTCGCTGGTCACCTCGTGGTAGGCGCCGCGGGTGCCGTTGGTCAGC
>DATGOB010000276.1:0-13995 GCA_036010205.1 Promicromonospora sp.
CGCCCACCGACTCGTAGTCGAGCGGCGTGTCGAGGTGGTCGGCCGTGAAGATCGGCGTCGACGAGCCGCCCGGCGTCCAGAACTTCAGCTCGTGCCCGGCACGGATGCCGCCGGCCAGGTCGAGCAGCTCGCGCAGCGTGATGCCGAGCGGCGCCTCGTACTGGCCGGGGCGCGTCACGTGGCCCGACAGCGAGAACAGGCCGTGGCCCTGCGACTTCTCGGTGCCCATCGAGGCGAACCAGTCGGCCCCGTTCGCGACGATGGCGGGCACCGAGGCGATGGACTCGACGTTGTTCACCACGGTGGGCCGGGCGTACAGGCCGGCGACGGCGGGGAACGGCGGCTTGAGCCGCGGCTGGCCGCGCAGGCCCTCCAGCGAGTCGAGCAGCGCGGTCTCCTCGCCGCAGATGTAGGCGCCGGCGCCCGCGTGCACGGTGATGTCGAGGTCGAAACCGGAGCCCTGGATGTTCTTGCCCAGGTACCCGGCGCGGTACGCCTCCTCGACGGCGTTGAGCAGCCGCCGGTAGACGTGCAGCACCTCGCCGCGCACGTAGATGAACGCGTGGTCGCAGCCGATGGCGTAGCTCGTGATGGCGACACCCTCGATGAGGTGCTGGGGGCTCGCGAGCATGAGCGGGATGTCCTTGCAGGTGCCCGGCTCGGACTCGTCGGCGTTGACGACCAGGTACCGCGGGCCGCCGTCGGGCGGGGGCAGGAAGCCCCACTTCATGCCCGTGGGGAAGCCCGCGCCGCCGCGGCCGCGCAGGCCCGAGTCCTTGACGGCCTGGACGATCTCGCCGGGCTCCATCCGCAGCGCCTTCTTCAGGCCCGCGTAGCCGCCCGCCCGCTCGTAGGTGGCCAGGCGCCAGGAGCGGTCCTTGTCCCAGGTGTCGGTGAGTACCGGTGTGAGAGTCACTTCGCGTCCTCTCCGGACTTCTTGTCCTTGCCGACCGAGGTGTCGGGCGCCGTCGTGGGCGTGCGCTCGGCCGACGAGCCGGGCGTACCGACGGGCGGGCTGGTCTGGCCGGTGGCGCCGTCGGCGGCGTCGGCAGCCGGGGCCGCCGGGGCGGTCCAGCCCCGCTCGCGCGCGACGGTGAGGCCGGCGAGCGTCGGCTCGCCCGCGCCGACGCCCTCGTCCGCGCGGCCGTCGGGGAACCCGGCGAGCACGCGGCTCATCTGCTTGAACGAGCACACCGACGCGGCGCCACGGGTCGGGACGACGTCCTCACCGAGGATCAGCTTGTCCGCGAGCGCCGTGGCCGACTCGGGCGTCTGGTTGTCGAAGAACTCCCAGTTGACCATCACGACGGGCGCGTAGTCGCAGGCGGCGTTGCACTCGACGCGCTCGAGCGTGATCGCGCCGTCGGGCGTGGTCTCGTCGTGGCCGACGCCGAGGTGCTCGCTCAGCTCGTCGAAGATCGCGTCGCCGCCCATGACCGCGCAGAGGGTGTTGGTGCACACCCCGACGGTGTAGGTGCCGTTGGGGCGGCGCTTGTACTGGGTGTAGAAGGTCGCGACGGCGGAGACCTCTGCCGCGGTGATGCCGAGCATCTCGGCGCAGAACAGGATGCCGTCCCTGCTCACGTAGCCGTCGACGGACTGCACGAGATGGAGCATGGGCAGCAGGCCGGACCGGGGGTCCGGGTAGCGGGCCATGATCTGCGTGGCGTCGGCGGTGAGGCTCGCCAGGGTCTCGGCGTCGTAGCGGGTCTTCGTCGTGGGCGTCTCCACGGGCTCTGCCGTCATCGGTCCACACCTCCCAGCACGGGGTCCAGGGACGCGACGGCGACGACGACGTCGGCCACCTGGCCGCCCTCGCACATCACCGACGTGGCCTGAAGGTTGTTGAACGAGGGGTCGCGGAAGTGCGCGCGGTAGGGGCGGGTGCCGCCGTCGGACACGACGTGCACGCCGAGCTCGCCGCGCGGGTGCTCCACGGTCTGCCATGCCTGGCCGACGGGGACGCGGAAGCCCTCGGTGACCAGCTTGAAGTGGTGGATCAGGGCCTCCATCGAGGTGCCCATGATCTTCTTGATGTGCTCGAGCGAGTTGCCCTGCCCGTCGGCGCCCACGGCGAGCTGGGCGGGCCAGGCGATCTTCCTGTCGGCGACCATGACGGGCTCGCCCTCGGTACGGTCGAGCCGGTCGAGGGCCTGCTCGACGATCCTGAGGGACTGGTAGCACTCCTCGATGCGGAGGACGACGCGGTCGTAGCAGTCGGCGCCCTGCGCGGTCGGCACGTCGAAGTCGTAGGTCTCGTAGCCGCAGTACGGGTTGTCCTTGCGGACGTCGTACGGCAGGCCGGTCGAGCGCAGCACGGGGCCGGTGACACCGAGGGCCATGCAGCCGGTGAGGTTGAGCACCCCGACGTCGGTGAGGCGCGCCTTGAAGATCGGGTTGGCGAGCATGAGGTCGGTGAGCTGCTTGAGGTAGCCGCGCACGTTCTTCAGCGCCGCGCGCGCCTGGTCGGTGAAGCCCTCAGGGGTGTCCGTGGCGACGCCGCCGGGCCGGATGTACGCGTGGTTCATGCGCAGGCCGGTGACCGCCTCGAACAGGCGCAGGATCTCCTCGCGGGCGGTGAACCCGATGGTCATGACGGTCGTCGCACCCATCTCGTTGCCGCCGGTGCCGACGCACACGAGGTGGGAGCTGATGCGGTTGAGCTCCATCATGAGCACCCGGATCACGGACGCGCGCTCCGGCACGTCGTCGGTGATGCCGAGCAGCTTCTCGACGGCGAGGCAGTAGGCGGCCTCCTGGAACAGGGGCGCCACGTAGTCCATGCGGGTGCAGAACGTGGTGCCCTGCGTCCACGTCCGGAACTCCATGTTCTTCTCGATGCCCGTGTGCAGGTAGCCGATGCCCGCGCGCGCCTCGGTGACGGTCTCGCCGTCGATCTCGAGCATGAGGCGCAGCACGCCGTGCGTCGACGGGTGCTGCGGGCCCATGTTGACGACGATCCGCTCCTCGCCGATCGCCTCGCGCGCGATGTCGTCCCAGTCGCCGTCGCCGTAGGCCTCGAAGGCGCGGACGGTGGACGACATGTCCTCGTTCCCTGCCGGCCGGGTGGCGTGGGGGGCTGCGGTGGGAGCGCTCATGAGTAGCTCCTCCTCGTGTCCGGCGGGGGCACGGTGGCCCCCTTGTACTCGACGGGGATGCCGCCGAGCGGGTAGTCCTTGCGCTGCGGGTGGCCCTCCCAGTCGTCCGGCATCTCGATGCGGGTCAGGGCGGGGTGGCCGTCGAAGACGATCCCGAAGAAGTCGTACGTCTCGCGCTCGTGCCAGTCGTTGGCGGGGTACACGGACGTCGTCGACGGGACGTGCGGGTCGGCGTCGGGCGCCGCGACCTCGAGGCGCAGGCGGCGCGAGTGCGTCACCGACGTCAGGTGGTAGACGGCGTGCAGCTCGCGGCCGGTGTCGTGCGGGTAGTGCACGCCGCTGACACCCAGCGAGAGCTCGAACCGCAGGTCCTGGTCGTCACGCAGCGCCTGGCAGACGGGCACGAGGTGCTCGCGCGCCACGTACAGCGTGAGCTCGGCCTGCGGCGCCTCGGCGCTGTCGGCGCCGTGCAGGTCGACGACCACCTTCTCGATCGCGTCGTCGAACCCGGGCCCGCCCGAGGCGGTGCCCTCCTCCAGCACCTCGGCGAGGATGTCGACCACCTGGTCGAACCAGCCGCCGTACGGGCGCTGCGACGGCCCCGGCATCGCGACGGGCGTGACCAGCCCGCCGTAGCCGGACGTGTCACCCGAGCCCGCGGCACCGAACATGCCCCGCTTCACCTCGACGACCTCGAGCCGCGTGGCCTCCTCCGGCCGCTCGACGACCGCGCGCTGGTCGCCGCCCGGCGTCACGTCGCTCATCGCAGCAGACCCTTCATCTCGAACGTCGGCGTCGCCTCCATCGCGGCCGCCTCGGCGGCGCGGGCCGCCTCGAGGCGGTTCACGCCGAGCGGCGAGCTCTGGATGTGGTCGTGCAGGCCGAGGATCGCGTTGATCAGCATCTCCGGGCGCGGCGGGCAGCCGGGCAGGTAGATGTCCACGGGCACGACGTGGTCGACGCCCTGCACGATCGCGTAGTTGTTGAACATGCCGCCCGACGAGGCGCACACGCCCATCGACAGCACCCACTTGGGCTCGCTCATCTGGTCGTAGACCTGCCGCACGACCGGCGCCATCTTCTGGCTCACACGGCCCGCCACGATCATCAGGTCGGCCTGCCGCGGCGACGCGCGGAAGACCTCCATGCCGAACCGCGACAGGTCGAACCGTGACGCGCCCGCCGCCATCATCTCGATGGCGCAGCACGCCAGGCCGAACGTCACCGGCCACAGCGAGGCCTTGCGCAGGTACCCCGCCAGGTCCTCGATCGTCGTCAGCAGGAACCCTGACGGCGCTTCCTCGACACCCATGTCCCCTCCTAGTTGCCGGGCACCGCCCGGCGTCGCTGCACGACGCCGCGGGGCACCGTGCGTGAAGTCTTCGTCGCGCCCGTCAGACCCAGTCGAAGCCGCCGCGCCGCCACTCGTACACGAACGGCACGGTGATGAGAGCAAGGAACGCCAGCATCGCCACCAGGCCGAACGTCGCGAGCGTCGTGAAGTCGACGGCCCACGGGTAGAGGAAGACGACCTCGATGTCGAAGACGATGAAGGTCATCGCCACGAGGTAGTACTTGATCGGCAGCCGCCCGCCCCCGACGGCGTGCGGCGTCGGCTCGATGCCGCACTCGTACGAGTCGAGCTTGGCGCGGTTGTACCGCTTCGGACCGATGATCGCGCTCGCGGCGACGCCGCCCAGCGCGAGGACAGCCCCGATCGCCATGAGGATCAGGATCGGAACGTAGGGGTTCATGCTGTGCCCTTCATGAATGTGCCCGTGTGTCCTTCGGAAGTCGTGGTGCTCATGCGCGCGGGACCACCCTCGTCAGGCCCGCGATCACGCGGTCGACCCAGTCGCCCCCGCGCGGCTCGTAGCAGTCGGACAGGAGCTTGAGCGTGAACTGCATGACGACGCGGCGCGGCAGCCCGTGCCGCACGCACAGGCGCATGATCTCGGGGTGCTCGATGAGCCGCACGAACCAGCGGCCCAGCGTGTAGTAGCCGCCCAGGTCGGCACGCATCCGGTCGGTGTAGGTGGCCAGCGTGGCCTCGCGCGCCGCGTCCGTGGCCTGGTGCCGGGCCTGGCTGATCGCCTCGGCCGCGACCCGCCCCGCCTGCAGGCCGTACGCGATGCCCTCGCCGTTGAACGGGCTCACCATGCCCGCGGCGTCGCCCGCGAGGAGCACGCCGTCCGCGTACAGCGGGCCGCGGTTGAAGCCCATCGGCAGCGCCGCACCGCGGATCGGGCCGCGCTCCGGGGAGTGCACCAGGTCCCAGCCCTCCGGCGCGCTCTTGGCCAGCCACGTCTCCATGAGGCGGCGGTAGTCGATGCCCGCGGCCGACTGGCGCGCCGGCGTCGAGGCCACGCTGCCGAGACCCACGTTCACGGTGCCGTCGCCGAGCGGGAAGATCCAGCCGTAGCCCGGAAGCAGGTTGCTCCGACCCGGCTCACCGTCCCACAGCTCCAGGTGCGACTCCATGAACGGGTCGTCGTGCCGCGGGGTGCGGTAGTAGGCGCGCACTGCCGTGCCCATCGGACGGTCGTCGCGGCGCTCGCGGCCGACGGCCAGCGCGAGGCGCGAACTCACGCCGTCGGCGGCCACGACGACCGGGGCGCGCAGCTCCTTCGCCGGGCCCTCGGCGCGGCCGCGGGCGTCGAGCGGCTGGACGGTCACACCGGCCACGCGGCCGGCGTCGTCCCGCACAGGGCCCGTGACCTTGGTGCGCTCGAGCAGCTTGGCACCGCTCGCCTGCGCGTGCTGCGCGAGCGTGTGGTCCAGCGTCATGCGGGCGCGGGCCATGCCGTAGCCGGGGTACGTCGTGAGGGTGGGCCAGTCGAGCTCGTAGGAACGGCCGCCGCCGTGCACCCGCAGGCCGCGGTTGCGGATCCAGCCGTCCTCCTCGCGGGTCGGCACGCCCATGCGGACCAGCTCGGCCACGGCGCGCGGCGTCAGGCCGTCGCCGCAGATCTTGTCCCGGGGGAACTCGCCCTTCTCCAGGAGCAGCACGTCGAGACCCGCGGCCGCGCACCAGTGCGCGGTGGACGAGCCGGCCGGACCGGCGCCCACCACGATGACATCCGCGTCGTCGCGTCGCTCTCTTCGCACGTTCACCCCCGTTGGGAACCCGCTGTCGTGGTCGTTGCTGACCTCGTTGCGCGGGGCTCTGAAGGGCCGTGATGACAAGCCCTTGTGAACCCTGTCACAACACCGACACCCTAGCCACACTTAGGGGGGATTGTGTAGGAAGGTTCCCCTTACTTGGCCGGGGACGGCACGGGGTGCCGCGGGGGGCGGCGAACGCTTGACGTCAGGACGGCGCGTCCGCGGGGCGCACGGCCCGGTGCAGCGCCACGATGCCCGCCGACACGTTGCGGTAGGCCACGTGCTCCCACCCGGCCTCCAGCATGAGCCGCGCGAGCTCGACCTGGGTGTGCCAGCCGCGGATCGACTCGGCGAGGTAGTCGTAGGAGCCCTTGTCCCGGGTCACGAGGTTGGCCATGACCGGCAGGGCCCGCATCAGGTACTCCTGGTACACCGTGCGGAACGGGGCCCACGTGGGCGTGGAGAACTCGCAGATGACGATCCGCCCGCCCGGCCGGACCACGCGCAGCATCTCCCGCAGGGCCGCCGCGGTGTCCACGACGTTGCGCAGGCCGAAGCTGATCGTCACGGCGTCGAACGACGCGTCGGCGAACGGCAGGCGCGTGGCGTCGCCCGCGACGAACGGCAGGTCGGGCCGACGCCGCTTGCCGACCTGGAGCATGCCGATCGAGAAGTCGGACGGCACCACGAAGGCGCCGTCGGCCGCGAACGGCTCGCTGCTGGTGCCGGTGCCCGCCGCGAGGTCGAGCACGCGCTCGCCCGGCATGGCGGCGACGACCTCGACCGTGAGCCGGCGCCAGCGCCGGTCCTGGCCCAGGGAGATCAGGTCGTTGGTCAGGTCGTAGCGGGCGGCGATCCCGTCGAACATCGACGCGACCTCGGCCGGCTTCTTCTCCAGGCTTGCGCGGGACATGCGGTCATCGTCCCACGTCGGACCCGGGCTCGTGCGCGGGCCCGTTCGCGTGCTGCGGGCGGGCCGGCGCCTGCTGTGACGTCGGCGACGGGCGGGCCGTGCGGCCGCCCGCGGTGCTTATCCTGAGGCGGATGACCGCTTCACCCGCCCCGGGCTCCCCCGGCGCCCCCTCAGCCACCGCCACGTACGACGCCGTGTGGGTCCCCGAGGCGCCGCCACCGTCCGACGACGCACCGCCCGGCGCCCCCGACGGGCCGCGGCTCGTGGTCCGCACCACCGCGGTCGACGACCTGCCTGCCGACGCGGGCGCGCTCGTCGACCGCCTGCCCGACAGCGCCGCCCTGGCGTGGGTCCGGCACGGCGACGGCCTGGTGGGCTGGGGCGAGGCCCTGCGGTTCGAGACGTTCGGCCCCGGCCGGTTCGCCGACGCCGACGACAAGTGGCGCCAGGTGCTGGCGCTGGCCGACGTGCAGGACGAGGTCGGGCTGCCCGGCAGCGGGCTGGTCGCCTTCGGCAGCTTCGCGTTCGACGACGTCTCGCCCGGCGACGAGGAGGAGGACCCGGCGCGGGCCAGCGGCGTGCTCATCGTGCCGCGCGTCGTCCTCGGGCGCCGCGGCGACCGCGCCTGGCTCACGACGGTCGCGCTCGTGGGCGACCGGTCGGCGCCCGTCGGTGACGAGCTGCTCACGGCGTACCCGGTGCAGCCCCTCACCGCCCCCGGCCGCGTGACCCTCACCGACGGCGCGGTGGGTGCGGAGGACTGGCCCGCCGTCGTCGCGGAGGGCATCGCACGGATCCAGGCGGGCGAGCTCGAGAAGGTGGTGCTCGCCCGCGACGTCGTCGCCACGACGGAGCACCCGATCGACACCCGGCACCTGCTGGGCCGCCTGGCGTCGGCGTACGAGGCGTGCTGGACGTTCAGCGTCGACGGCATGGTCGGAGCGACGCCGGAGCTGCTGGTGCGCAGCGAGAAGGGCCTGGTGGCCTCGCGCGTGCTGGCCGGGACGATCCGCCGCGACCACGGCGGCACCACGCCCGACACGCAGGGCGACGACGCCGACCTGCTGCGCGCGGCCCAGCTCGCCCGCTCCTCCAAGGACCTCGAGGAGCACGAGTTCGCCGTGCGGTCCGTCGCGGCCGCCCTCGAGCCCTACTGCTCGTCGATGAACGTGCCCGAGGTGCCGTTCGTGCTGCACCTGCCGAACGTCATGCACCTGGCGACGGACGTCACGGGCGTGCTCGCGGGTCAGGACGCCGGGACCGCCGCGCGGCCGTCGTCGCTCTCGCTCGCGGCCGCGCTGCACCCGAGCGCCGCCGTGTGCGGCACCCCGACGACCGCGGCGCGCGACCTCATCCGCGAGATCGAGGGCCTGGACCGTGCCCGGTACGCCGGGCCGGTGGGCTGGGTCGGCGCCGACGGCGACGGCGAGTGGGGCATCGCGCTGCGCTCGGCCGAGATCTCGCCGAAGAACCGGCGCACGATCCGCCTGTTCGCCGGCTGCGGCATCGTCTCGGCGTCCGACCCGGCCGCCGAGCTGGCCGAGTCGGAGGCCAAGCTGGAGCCCATGCGCTACGCCCTCCGCGCAGGATGACCACGCTGTCGAGGTAGTCAGTTGGCGAGGTAGTCAGTTGGCGAGGTAGTCACGACTACTTCGCCACGTGACTACCTCGCCAGATGACTACCTCGACGGGTGGTGGTGCGGGGTGGGGTGGTCAGGGGGTGCCGGCCGTGGGGCCCTTGCCGATCGGGTCGGTCGGGTCGCCCCAGACCTGCTCGCGGAAACCGTCCCAGACCTGGGTCTGCGACGTCGCCCCGAGGAAGCCCATGCGGGCGTCCGTCGCCGTGAGCAGCAGCTCGATGAGCGAGGCGCCCTCGAGCACCTTGGTCGCGACCTCCAGGAGGTCCTGGCCGTCGGGCAGGTTCGCGTGGATCGACGACACGTACATGTGCGCGTCGCCCTGCAGCGTGACAGAGCTCGCCCGCGTGTCCGTGCCCGCGACCGTGCCGTGGTCGTAGGCGTAGGACTTGAGCCAGAACCCGTCGACCACGACCTTGTCGGCGGAGATCTTGATCGCGTCCCTGCGGCCGCCGCCATCACCCTTGACCGGGACGTTGGCGAGCCCGATGCCGTTGATGCCGGTCAGCGGGATGGTCAGGTCGCGGCTCTCCAGGTCGGCGGGCAGCGCGAAGACGTTGCCGTCCTCCTTCCTGCCGCACTGGCCCGGCAGCTGGACGTTGAGGTCGAACTTCCCGCCGAAGGTCAGCTTGATGCACGTGCCGAGCTCGGTCTGCAGCGCCTCCTCGAGCACCTTCTGCGGGTCGATCTCGCCGCAGGGGTCCGACGGCGCGGCGTCCGCCTCCTCCGGCGGCACCTCGCCCTCCTGGGTCGGCTCCTTGCACTCGGGCTCCTCGGAACCCTCGCCGTCCCCCGCACCGTCCTCGCCGGATCCTGCACCCGGGGCCGCCGCGTCGCCGCCCGCCGCGCCCTCGCCCGCACCCGCGTCGCCGCCGGTACCGCCGCCCGTGCCGTCCTCCGCACCGTCGGCCGGGTCCGTCGCGCCCTCGCCGGGCTCGTCGCCGGTGCCGGGCTCGGTCGCGCCGTCCGACGGCGACTCCGACGGCTCCGGCTCGTCCGGGTCGTCGCAGATCCGGAAGACGACGCACCAGAAGGACGTGTCGGAGGACGTCGTGGCCTGCGTGGAGCCGTCGGTCGAGGCAGGCATCGCGGCCGACGCCGGCAGGCTCGCACCACCCAGCGCCATCGCGCCCGCGACGACAACAGCGGCCGACTTCTGCGACAGCGCGCGCAGGGCACCGCTGAGCGAGGCCTTGCCGTCGGCCTGGTGCGCGGGCGCACCCGCCGGGCCCGCAGGCTCGTCGGTGCCCGAGGTACCTGCGGAGGCGCGCGGCCCGTCGGGCACGTCGCCCGCGTCCGGAGCGGCCTCACCGTCGGCGGGCGCGCCCGCCGCGGGCGTGCCCTCGTCCGCCGGCGCGCCGGGGTCGACGTGGTCGGACGCGTCGTCCGCCGTCGTCCCCTCCTCGGCCTCCGCCGCCGCGGGCGGGGGCGCCCACGACACCACGATCACGCCGCCGACGACGCCGAGCAGGAACCCGACGACCCAGCCGCCGAGGTTCACGCCCGCGATCGAGTACACCGAGATCGCCAGCGCGATGACGCCGTAGAAGATCCGGTGCACCGGCTGCGCGATCGACAGGATGCCGAGCAGGGTCAGCGCCAGCGGCAGGATCGTCGCCTGGGCCCCCTCGACACCGAACTGCAGCACGATGTTCATGCCGAGCTGGTCGAGCTTGATCGGGCCGGACAGGAGCATCTCCAGGCCAGCGAGCGCTACCAGCACACCCCCGACGAACGGCCGCTGCCTGCGCCAGGGGCGGAAGTCCCTGCGCCAGCCGGCGAGCCGTGCACGCAGCCCGGGGCGGCCGGCAGACGCCTGGCCGTCACCCGGACTCAGAAGCACTCGGTGCCGTCCGTGATCTTGAGGCTGAGGTCCGTCAGCTGGAAGACGGCGGCCTGCGTGCTCCAGGACACCTGCTCGAGGTTGGAGATGTCGATCGAGTCGGAGTCCATCGCGAAGTCGCCGGCGTCGCCCTTCTTGGCCGTGTTCACGGTCGAGGCGTCGACACCGATGCGGATGTTCTTGAAGATCGCGGTGCCCGACAGGTCGTTCATGCCGATCTGGAGGTCGGTGGCCTTCGCGGGCTCCTTGCCCGTGCCCGCGGAGATGAGCAGGCCGACCTTGCCCAGCGGCGTGTCCTGCACGACCGACTGGCACAGGTCGTAGAGCTTCGCGTCCTTGATGTTCGCGATCGCGGCCGGATGCTGCGTGCCGTCCGACGACGTCGCGACGCCCGCGTACTGGGAGAAGCCGGTGCCCTCGAGCTGCTCCGCACCGATCTTGAACTGGCTGCCGGAGATGGCGAACGAGACGGGCACGGCGCCCTGCGCGACCCCGCCGAGGAGGAAGCCGGCGGCGATGGTGACCGGGATGACGGCGAGAGCCACGCGACCCTTGCGCGACCCCGTGAGCTTGCTGAGCTTCATTGGTGTTCCCCTCGATGCCAATGTGAGCGACTGCGTCGTCGCCCCGGGCGACGTTAGCGCGATTACTGAGTAACCGTCAATTGTGGCTCCGACGGCGGCGCAAAGCCTGCCCGATATGCTCGACACATGGCAACAGCCCGACGTACGCGCCTGCGCCCCGAGGAACGCCGCAACCAGCTCGTGGCCCTCGGGGTCGCCACTCTCGCGGACCGCCCGCTGGCCGAGGTGACCGTCGAGGAGATCGCCGCCGAAGCCGGCGTCTCGACGGGTCTCGTCTACTACTACTTCGGCTCCAAGAACGGCCTGCACCACGAGATCGTGCGTCGCGCCAGGGACTCGATGCTGCACGCCTCCGAGCCCCAGCCCGAGCTCCCGCCGGCCGAGCGCCTGGCCAGCACCCTCACCCGCCTCGTCGCCTACGTCCGCGAGCACGGCCCCACGTTCTACTCCCTCGTCCGCGGCGCCGCCAGCGGCGACGAGGAGGTGCGCGCCGTCATCGAGGACGCACGCAGGGAGCAGACCGAGCGGGCGCTCGCCGTGCTCCTCGAGCTCGGCGTGCCCGACACCGAGCTGCTGCGCATCGCGGTGCGGTCCTGGGTCGCGCTCGCCGAGCAGGCGCTCGTCGACGGCGGCATCAGCTCCGACCTCGCCGCCGAGGAGCTCGTCGGGTACCTCGAGCGCAGTCTGGCCGGCGTCGTCTCCGCCGTCGTGCCCGGAGCCGCCGAGGCGCTCGCCGCCGCGCCGTCGCTGTCCTGAGTCGCTGTCCTGGCCTGTGCCCCGGCGCAGGTCAGAGCGGCTTGACCATGAGCAGGCAGGGGTCTCCCGCCCAGAGGTCGGGGAACTCCTCGACCGGGTGGAAGCCGCACGCGCTGTAGAAGGCGCGGGTCTGGTCGAAGCCCGGGTCGCCCGACGAGGGACCGAGCGTCTTGACGCTCAGCACGCGCACGCCCTGGGCGCGCAGGTCGTCCTCGACCCGGCGCAGCAGGGACCGGCCGATGCCCGTGCGGTGGTGCTTGCGCCGGACGGCGAGCAGGTGCACCTCGGCCGACGTCGGGAAGCGCTGGTCGAGCAGCAGCACCCCCAGCACGTCGCCGACCGGGACGACGGTGCCGTCCGCGCCGGGCGTCACGGGAGCGCCGCCGTGGACCGGCTCGGGCACGGCGACGGCCATGTAGTTGGGGAAGCGGGCGGCCGCCTCGACGTACTCGGTCGTGAACCGGTCGATGCCGAACCACTCGGGGAGCTCCTCGAGGATCTCGTGCGCCGCATCCGACCGGCCGAGGGTCCTGACCACGGTGAACGTCCCTGACACGGCGACAAAACTAGCCCCGGGGCACAGAGTTCACCCCCCGGCACGTGAATACCGCCGGAGGGCGGATCCTGGTATGGGACCCACCCTCCGGCGGTACGCGCCGTGACCCGGTCAGCGCTGGTCGAAGAACTGCTGCAGCCAGTCGGGGATGTTGTTCGGGCTGCTCTGGTCGGAGCCACCCCGCGAGCCCTGTCCCGACCCCTGGCCGGAGCCCTGGCTCGGGTCCTGCCCCTGCGGCGTGCTCGACTCCTCGCGCACAGCGAGGGTCACGGTCACCTCCTGGGTCCGGCCGTCGCGGACCACGGTGAGCACCGCCTTGTCCCCCGCCGCCTTCTCCCGCACGAACGCGGTGAGCGACGCGGAGCCGTTGACGGGCTCGCCGTCGATCGCCACGATCACGTCGCCGCGCCGGACGTCGGCCTCGCCCGCCGGCGAGTCCGGCACGACCTCCTGGACGCCGGCGCCGCGGCGAGTCACGCCGTCGGCGGTCGCCTCGGCGTCCGACAGCGTGACCCCGAGGAACGCGTGCTCGACCGAGCCGTCCTCGCGGAGCTGGTCGCCGATCTGCGACGCCAGGTTGGACGGGATCGCGAAGCCCAGGCCGATCGAGCCCGAGCTGTTCGACGAGCCGGACAGCGTGGCGATCGACGAGGTGATGCCGATGACCTCGCCCGACGCGTTGAACAGCGGGCCGCCCGAGTTGCCGGGGTTGACCGCGGCGTCGATCTGGATCGCGTTCGTCACGACCTGGTCCGACCCGTCCTCCGCGCTCGCGGTGACCGGCCGGTCGAGGGCGGAGACGATGCCCGTCGTGGCCGTGTTGGCGAGGCCGAGCGGGTTGCCGAGCGCCAGGACGGGCTCGCCCACCGCGACGTCGTCCGAGTCGGCGAACGTCGCGGGCGAGAGGTCCGACGGCGGGTCCTGGAGCTGGACGACGGCGAGGTCCGTGGTCGGGTCCGTGCCGACGATGTCCGCGTCGTACACCCGGCCGTCGCTGAGGGTGACCTTGACGGTCTGCGCGCCGGACACGACGTGGTTGTTGGTCAGCACGTGCCCCTCGGCGTCGAGCACGACGCCGGAGCCCTCCGCGCCGCCCCGCTGGCCGGCGACCTGGATCGCGACGACGGACTCCTGGACCGCCGCGGTGACCTCCGGCCAGTTCGGGTTCTCGACGCTCGAGCTGTTGACGGGCACGCTGCGGTTGTTCGTCTGACCGACGTCGGCGAGCGACGCTGCCGAGTCGTCGTCGGTGACCGCGATCACCCCGGCCGTACCGAGGCTCGCGAGCAGCGCCGCTGCGGCCGCCGCGCTCACGACGGGGACCCAGGTGCGGTTGCGCGGAGACTTCGGCGCGGCGTCGGCGGTCGTGGCGGGCACGGCGTAGGGGTTGGTGTAGCCCGACCCGTTCCCCGGCGCCGACGCGGTGCCGACGGGGACCGAGGCGGGGACCGGGTTCTCGTTCTGCTGGCCGGGCGCGTGCTGGCCGGGCGCGTGCTGGGCGGG
>DATGOB010000277.1:0-11437 GCA_036010205.1 Promicromonospora sp.
ATGCGCGCGTTCGCCGCGGACGGGATGCAGTACGCGTCGCTCGACGTGGACACCGAGAACCCGTCCGGCGCGCACGGCCTCTACGCGAGCCTCGGCTACGAGAAGGTGTCCGGCTCGCGCATGTACTCGATCGAGATCTGACGGCGCGGCCGGGGCGAGAGACGTCAGCCCGCCCCGGCATATTTCGAAGCGATAACGATGAATTCGGCTGGATCATCGACAGATTTCGCCCTCGCGAGACTCGGAGGCGGGCGCCCCCGGCCGGGCCTCCTCGGGAGCGGCCGGTGTCCGACGGCGCCGCTCGCGTCCCGAAGGAGCTGACATGCGAGACCACGTCCCCCCGCCCGCGCGTCGTCGTACGACGCGCGGGGCGGCCGTCCTCACCGCCGCCGGGCTCGCGCTCGCGGGCTCGCTCGCCGTCACCGCGCCGAGCGGCGCCGCGACGGCCGCGCCCGAGAACCTCGCGCTCGTGGGCACCGCGAGCGCGTCGAGCACCGAGCAGGACCTCGACTGGCTCGCGCCCCGGTTCGTCAACGACGGCGACGCCTCCACGCGCTGGTCGTCGTCGTACGACGACGCGAACTGGGTCCAGGTCGAGCTCGCCGAGCCGTCGCCCGTGGACCACGTGACGATCTCGTGGCCCGGCGCGTGCGCCGCGGACTACGTGGTGCAGACGTCGACCGACGGCACGACGTGGACGGACCGCGAGCGCGTGACGATCGCGACGTGCTGGCGCACGGACGTCGTGCAGCTCGGCGTGACGGAGCCGGTGCGGTTCGTGCGCATGCAGGGGATCGACCGCGCGAGCCAGTGGGGCTACTCGATCTACGAGCTCGGGATCTACGCCGCACCGCAGGCGGAGCCCGACGGCCTGGCCCTCGTGCCGCAGCCGGCGGCGCTGAGCACGACGGACGACGAGCCGTTCGCGCTCGACGCGGCGAGCGTCGTCGCGGTCACGGGCGACACGGCGTCGGCGCGGCCCGTGGCCGAGCAGCTCGCCGAGGTGCTGCGCCCGTCGACCGGGTACGCGGTGCCCGTCGTCGAGGGGGAGCCGGCGGACGCCACGAACGACGTCGTCATCGACGTCTCGCCGGGGAACGTCGCGGCCGAGCACGCGGCCGAGGGGTACGTGCTCAGCGCGTCGGCCGACGGCGTCCGCATCGGCGCGGACACGGCGCAGGGCGCCCGGCTCGGCGTGCAGACGCTGCGCCAGCTCCTGCCGTCGTGGGTCGAGTCGCCCGAGCCCGTGGACGTCGCGTGGACCGCGCCCGCCGTCGAGATCACGGACCACCCGCGGTTCGCCTACCGCGGGATCATGCTCGACCCGGCGCGCTCCTTCCTCGAGGTCGAGGAGGTGCTGCACGTCATCGACGGCGCGGCGCAGCTCAAGCTCAACGTGCTGCACCTGCACCTCACGGACGACCAGGGCTGGCGCATCGCGATCGAGCAGCCGGAGGAGAACCCGTCCGGCATCGACTACGGCGTGCTCACCGAGGTGAGCGGCGCCACCGCGGTCTACTCCAACGACGGCACGACCGTGCTCGGCTCGGAGCCGGGCCTGACGGGCTACTACACGCAGGACGACTACACCGCGATCGTCGAACACGCGGCGGCGCGCGGCATGACGGTCGTGCCCGAGATCGACCTCCCGGGCCACATCAACTCCGCGCTGCACGCGATCCCGCAGCTCAACTCGGCCGGGTCGGCACCGAAGCCGCTGCCCGGGCAGACCACGTCACCGGTCAACCGGACCACGTCCGTGGGGGAGTCCACCCTCGACGCGGACAACCCGGCGACGTACGAGTTCCTCGCGACGGTCCTCACGCAGGTCGCCGAGCTCACGCCCGGCCCGTACCTGCACGTCGGCGGCGACGAGGCGTTCAGCACGTCGCACGCCGACTACCTGCGCGTCGTGGACTGGGCGACCGACTACGTCTCCGGCCTCGGCAAGACCGTCGTCGGGTGGAACGAGTACGCCTCGAGCGACCTCCCGCGGGGCTCGGTGGTCCAGTACTGGAACGGCGGCGCCGGGGCGGTCGCGGACGCGGTCGCGACGAAGGACGCGACGGTCGTGCTGTCGCCCGCGAACAAGACGTACCTGCCCCAGAAGCAGGACTCGCGCATGCCGATCGGCGCGACGTGGGCGTGCGGCGGCCCGTGCGGGCTCCAGCAGTTCTACGACTGGGACCCGGCGACGCTCCTCGCGGGCGTGACCGAGGCCGACGTCGCGGGCGTCGAGGCCCCGCTGTGGAGCGAGTGGGTGCGGCGCGTCGACGAGGCCGAGTACCTCGTCTTCCCGCGCCTGCTCGCGACGGCCGAGGTCGCGTGGTCGCCGCAGTCCGCGAAGACCGACTACGCGACGTTCACCGAGAAGGTCGGCGCGTTCGGCGGCCGTCTCGCGCTCGCGGACCACGCGCACTTCCCGACGGCGGACGTGCCGTGGCGCGTCGAGGCCGCCGGGCGCGGTGCCGACGCGGTCGTGGGCGAGCCGGCGACCGTCACCTGGACGGTGACGGCGCCCGGCCTGAGCCCGGCGGACGTCGAGGCGACGGTCGAGTGGGACGACGGCGTCACCGAGCCCGTCACGCTGACCTCGACCCGCGCGACCGACATCGCCGCGCTGACCATCAACGACCCGCTGCGCGGGGCGTCCGGGCGCACGTTCGACGCGGCGGGCGAGCGGACCGCGACGCTGCGCGTTGCCAGGCCCGGGCGTGCCGACGTCACCGCCGCCGTGACGGTGACGGTCGCGGCGGCCGACGCGGTGGCCGTCGAGGCGTCGGCGCGGTGCCTCGCCGGGACGGCGTACGTCGCGGTGCGTGCCACGAACGGCGGCGCGGACGCCGTCGACGTGACCCTCGCGACGGCGCACGGCCGCCGGGACTTCGCCGGCGTCGCCCCCGGGCGCAGCGCGTACGCGTCGTTCTCGACGCGCACGGGCGAGGTCGCGGCGGGATCCGCGACGGTCACGGTCGACGGGGTCGACCGGGTCGTGGCGCACGACGCCGCGCACTGCTCCTGAGGCCCCACCCGCGGCCGTCGCCCCTCCCCGGGGCGGCGGCCGCGGGTGTGACCCCGCCCGCGACGCCCCGGGGAAACGCGCGCGGGTCGGCGGGCGCGGTCAGGCGCGGGCCGGGACGGCGTCGCGTACGGCGTCGTGCGCGACCAGCCCCGCCCCGACCAGCCCCCCGCAGTCGCCCCACGTCGCGGTCGTCACGTGCGCACCGCGCACCCAGCGCCGACGCAGCGCGGTCGAGCGGTAGAGGTCGGCCACGAGGCCGCCACGTGCGAGGACACCGCCGCCGAGCACCACGCGGTCGGGCGCGAGCACCGCGCACAGGCTGTCCAGGCCCTCGGCGAACGCCTCGGCGCACGCGGTCACGGCCGCGAACGCCGCGACGTCGCCCGCGCCGGCGCGCTCGACGAGCTCGTCGACGGTGCGTCGCGGCCCCGGCAGGAGGCGCTCGGCCTCGCGCCGCAGGGCCTCGCCGGACGCCAGGCCCTCCCAGCACCCGGCGGCGCCGCAGCCGCACGGGCGCCCGCCGCGGTCCACGACCGTGTGCCCGACCTCGCCCGCGAAGCCCCGCCCGCGCACGAGCGCGCCGTCGACGACGAGCGCGCCGCCGATCCCGGTGCCGACCGTGACGACGAGCACGACGCCGCGCGTGCCGGCGCCTCCGGTCCGGACCTCCGCGAGCGCGGCCGCCTGGGCGTCGTTGACGACCTCGACGGGCAGGCCGGTCGCCGCGACGAGGTCGGCCCGGAGGTCGACGCCCGCGATCCCGACGTTGGCGCTGCGCACGAGGCGGCCGCCCTCGACGACCCCCGAGACGGCGAGCCCGACCGCTGCGGCACCGCTGACCGTCGCGCCGGCGAGCTCGCGCGCGAGGTCCGCGGGCGCGGCCCGGCGCCCCGCGGCGTCGCGCGGGACGGGGCGCCGCACGAACCGGCGGACGGTCCCGTCGGGGTCCACGAGACCGCCGCGGATCGTGGTCCCGCCCATGTCGATCCCGACGGTCGGCCGTGCGGGCCGGTGCCGGGACGTCGTCGCGGTCATGGTGCTCCGTTCTCCGCACGGCTCGTGCCCCGGACCACGACGGGACCGGGGCACGAGGCGCGGGGCGAGGGTGGGGCGTGCGGTCAGTCGCCGCTGCCGGCGGCGACGTAGAGGTCGCCCTGGTAGTACTCGGCCGGGTCGGTCGTCGACTCCGCCTTGCCCGTGTCCACGAAGTACTCGTTGAGGCTCGTGAGCCAGGTGACGACGGTGCCGTCCTCCGTGAGCGCGTCGAGCTCGGCCGACGTGTAGTAGGTGGCGTTCTGCGCGTCCGACGTCGCGGCGCCGGAGTCGACGCCGAGGCGGTCGGCCGTGATCTGCACCGCCTCGTCGAGGTTCTCGTGGCGGAAGTCGTTCGCCTCGCGCAGGGCCGCGACGAACGCCTCGACCGTCTCGGGCTGCTCGGCCACGACCTCGTTGCGCGCGACGACGGCCGAGGGGAACGACACCTCGTCGACGAAGTCCGCGTTCTCGGCGAGCACGAGGGTGTCGGGCACCTGCGCGACGACGGTGTCGACGAGCGGGTACCACAGGCCCGCGGCGTCGACCTGGCCGCTCGCGAACGCGGACACGATCGTGGACGGGTCCATCGGCACGAGCTCGACGTCGTCGGTCGTGAGCCCGACGGACTTGAGGGCCATCGAGACGATCATGTCGCCCGACGTCCCCTCGGCGATGGCGATCTTCTTCCCGGCGAGGTCCTCGAGCGACGTGACGCCGCTGTCCGGGTGGGCGAGGACGCGGTCGGCGTTGCCCGTCGCGTTGATCGCGACGACCTGGGCCTGGCCGGTCGCGGGCAGCCACAGCGCGCCCGGGCCGAGGTAGCCGAAGTCGAGGTCCGCGGTGCCGAGCGCCTGGACCTGGAGCGGGCCGTTGGTGAACTCGGCGAGCTCGACGTCGAGGCCGTGCTCGGCGAACAGGCCCTGCTCGTCGGCGATCGCGACGAGGCTCGCGCCGTTGAAGTCGGCGATGTAGCCGACCGAGACCGGGGTGAGCTCGTCGGGCGCCGGAGCGTCGCCCCCGCTCCCGGAGTCGGACGAGCACGCGGCGAGGGACAGGGCGAGGACGGCGACGCCCGCGAGCGCGGTCGTCCGGGTGGCACGGGACATGGGGAGACTCCTGAGGTGGGCGGTGCTGAGGACCGGGTGCTGAGGACGGGAGGGAGGGTCGGGCTGAGGAGGAGGTCGGGCGCGGGACGACGGCGTCCCGGCGGGTCGGCGCGTCAGGCCGCGGGTGCTGCCTGCTGGTGGTAGACGGCGTGCCAGACGCGGTTGCGGATCTCGGCGAACTCGGGGGAGAGGCGCACGTCCTCGGTGCGCGGGTACGGCAGGTCGACCGGCACGATCTCGTGGATGCGTCCCGGGCGCGCCGCCATGACGACCACCCGGTTCGCGAGGAAGACGGCCTCGTCGACGTCGTGCGTGATGAACGCGACGGTGCGCCGCTCCTGGCTCCAGGTCTGCAGGAGCTGCTCCTGGAGCGTGACGCGCGTGAGCGCGTCGAGCGCGCCGAAGGGCTCGTCCATGAGCAGCACCTGGGGGTCGACGGCGTAGGCGCGCGCGATCGCGCACCGCTGCTTCATGCCGCCCGAGAGGGTCTTCGGGTAGGCGTCGGCGAACGCCGTGAGCCCCACGAGGTCGATGAAGTGCTCGGCACGCGCGCGGCGCTCGGCCGCGCCGACGCCCGCGACTTTGAGGCCGAACTCGACGTTCTTGCGCACCGTGAGCCACGGGAAGAGCGCGTACTGCTGGAAGATCACGCCGCGGTCCGGGCTCGGGCCGTCGACCGGGACGCCGTCGACCGTCACCTCGCCCGTCGTCGGCGCGTCGAGGCCAGCGAGGATGTTGAGCATCGTCGACTTGCCGCACCCGGACGGCCCGACGATCGTCACGAACTCCTGGTCGGCGACGTCGAGGTCGACGCCGCCGAGCGCGACGAACTCCTCGCGGCCGAGGTCGAACGTGCGCGTCACGCCGCGGAACCGGATCTTGGGCTCGGGGTCGGGCGCTCCCCAGGGGGCGCCGGTGCCGTCGTGCGGGGTGTGCGTGGTCATCGGCGCTCCTGCCATCCGGTGAGCTTCTTCTCCGCCAGCAGCAGCAGCCGGTCCATGGCGAGGCCGAGGAGGCCGATCATGACGAGGCCGACGAAGATCGTGTCGATCTGGTAGTAGAGCTGGGCCTTCTGCATGCTGCGCCCGAGGCCGTCCTGGGCCGCGATGAGCTCGGCCGCGACGACGGTCGCCCACGCGGCGCCCAGGCCGATGCGCATCCCGACGAGGATGAACGGCGTCGAGGCCGGCACGACCACCCGCAGGAAGATCGTGCCGTCCTTCGCGCCGAGCACGCGGGCCGCGTTGATGAGCGTGCGGTCGACGCTCACGACGCCCTGGTACGTCGAGACGACGTTCGCGAGGAACGACGCGAGGAAGATGACGAAGATGCGCGGCCCCTCGTCGATCCCGAGCAGGACGATCGCGAGCGGGATGATCGCGAGCGGCGGGATCATGCGGAAGAACTGGATCCACGGGTCGAGGACGGCGCGCACGGGCGCGTACCAGCCCATGAGGAAGCCCACGGGCACCGCGGCGACGACGCCGAGGAGGAACCCGGCGAGCACGCGGCGCAGGCTGGCCCAGGTGTCGGTCCACAGCGCGCCGCTCAGCGCGAGCTCGACGCCGCGCGACAGCACTGCCGCGGGCGTCGGCAGCTGGAAGCCGAGCAGGCACAGGACCCACCACACCCCGATGCCCCCGACGAGGGAGGCGAGGCTCACGAGCAGCCGCGCGCGCCCGTCGCGGCGGGCCCGCCGGGCGGCGGGGGAGGTGGCCCGGGACGGGGCCGGTGCGTCCGTCACGCCCCCCGTGGCACCCGGGGCGGGCGCGTCGGGCGGGGGCGTCGTGCGGGTGGTCGCGGGGGTCGTCATGGCATCACCGGTGCTCTCGCGTGAGGTCGGGCGGTCGGTCACGAGGTCGTCCCGCCGGCGAGGAGGGGGTAGCCCGTGAGGAGGGGAGAACGGTTGAAGACGGCGGCGATCGCCCCGAGCGCGCCGGCGTCGGACCCCAGCGCGGTCGGTCGCGGGTCGGGCCGTCGTTCGTGGCGCTCGAGCACCTCGTCGCGGAACGCGCGCGCGAGCGGGCGGAGCACGTGGTCGCCGGCGCGCGTGATCTCGCCCGCGACGACGACGACGGCCGGGTCGGCGGTCGTGCAGGCCGCGGCGAGGACGCGCCCGACGTGGGTGCCCGCGCGGGACACGACCTCGCGCGTCTCGGCGTCGCCCGCGTCGAGGAGCGCCACGACGTCGTCGAACGAGCGCACCTGCGGGCGCAGCCCCGCGACGGCGCGCACGACCGCGGGGACGGACGCGAGCGTCTCGAGGCACCCCCGCTTGCCGCACCGGCACTCCAGGCCCTCGCGCGCCACGGTGACGTGCCCGACCTCGCCCGCGAGCCCGGAGGACCCGGTGAGGAGGCGGCCCTGGAGCACGAGCCCGCCGCCGATGCCCTCGGAGACGCGCACGTAGAGCAGGCCGTCGTGGTCCGCCCCCGCGCCCCAGATCGCCTCCGCGAGCGCGGCCATGCGCGTGTTGTTGTCGACGTGCACCGGCGTGCCGAACCGGTCGGCGAGCGTGCGCTCGACGAGGGTCGTGCGGGCGCCCCCGCCGGCGGTGAGGGTCAGGCCCTCGCGCACCTGCCACCCCACGTCGGGCACCCCGCTCGACACGGGTCCCGGGAGCCCGACGCCGACGCCCTGGAGCGCGCCGAACGTCGTCCCGGTCTCCGCGGTCGTGCGGTCGACGAGCTCGAGCGCGATCTCCACACGCCGGGCCCACGGGGTGGAGGGCGCGTAGGCGACCTCGCGCGAGAAGACGATCTCGTGCGCGGCGTTCGCGGCGGCCACGCACACGCGGGAGTGCCCGAAGTCCACGCCGAGGGCCTGGCCCGCGGACGGGTCGAGTGCGAGCCGCGTCGCCGGGCGGCCGCGTCCCCGCGGGCTGGTCCCCGCGGGGGCGACGGTGGTCAGGGCGCCCCGCCGCAGGAGGTCTCCCACGATGTCGTGGAGCGTCGCGCGCGACAGGGAGACGGCCTCGCTCAGCTCGCTCCGGCTGAGCGGGCCGTGCGCGCGGAGCGCGGCGAGGACGCGGTCCTCGTGCGTGCGGCGCACGAGCGTCTGCACGGCGACGGGCTGGCTCATGCGGCCACCGTAGGGGCCCGGAATTCTTTCGTCATCACCTGACGTATATCAATTCTGTCAGGAGTTCGGAGGAACGTTCCACGGCGTATTCCGGCGCTCCTTGACGGCGCGAGGGCCCCGTATCTAGTTTGATGCGGTGCGCAAAGAATTTGCAGGTGCGGCCGCGCCCGGTGAGCCCGGCGGGTCCCGCGGCTCGAGCGCGCGCCTGCTCCTACAGGTCGTGCGCGACGCCGGCCGCGCCACGCGCGCGGACCTCGCCGCCGCGACCTCGCTCAGCGCGCCGGCCGTGACGCGCGCGGTCGCGGGCCTCGTCCGCGACGGCCTCGTCGTCGAGCTCGGCCACGACGCGACGACCGGTCGCGGCGCCGGGCGCCCGCCGGCGTGGCTCGCGCTCGCGACCCCCGACCGCGTGCCGGACGCCCCGCTCGTCGCGGCGCTGCACCTCGCCGCGGGCACGGTCGAGGTCGCGCTGTGCGACGTCGCCGGGGGAGTGGTCGGCCGCGAGACGCTCGGGCACCGGCCCGCGAGCGTGCCCGAGCGCACGCTCGACGTGGCGCTCGACGCGCTCGGCCGGCTCCTCGCGACCGCAGGGCGCGGACGCGTCGTCGCGGCGGGGGTCGCCGTCGCGGGCGTGCTCGACGCCTCGGGCCGCACGGTGCTCGAGGCGCCGAACCTCGGGTGGTCGCGCGTGCCGGTCGCCGACCACGTGGAGCGCGCGCTGGGTCTGTCGTGCACCGTCGCCCACAACGTGTCCGCGATGGCGCTCGCCGAGGCGCGCCGCGGGGTCGGGGTCGGGGCGAGCACGGTCGCGTACGCGCACTCCTCGGGCGGCCTCGGCGGCGGGCTCGTCGTCGACGGCGTCGCCTACCGGGGCGGGGCCCACGGCGCGTCCGAGCTGGGGCACGTCGTCGTGGACCCGACGGGCCCCGCGTGCCGGTGCGGCCGCCGCGGGTGCCTCGAGACGTTCGCGAGCCGCCCCGCGGTCGAACGGCTCGCGACCGCCGCGCTCGGCGCGGTCGAGGGGGACCCGGTCGCGGCGCTGCGCGACGCGGTGCGCGCGGGCGACGCGCGCGCCCGCGCGGCGCGCGACGACCTCCTGGGCCACCTCGCGGCGGGGTTCGACCCCGTCGTCGCGCTCCTCGCGCCCGACGTCGTCGTCCTCGGCGGCGCGCTCGCGACGCTCCACGACGTGCTCGGGGAGCCGCTCGCCGCGGCCCTCGCGCGGCACGCCGCCGCGCCCCCGACGGTCGCGCCCGCGGCCGCGGGCGACCTCGCGGGCGTGCTCGGCGCGGCGTGGACCGCGCTCGACGCGTCGCTCTACGGGCCGCCGCCCCGTTCGTGGCCCGCCGCAATGACCTCGCCACGGCCCGGCGCCGCCACCGACCCGACCCGCACCTCCCGACCCCGAAGGACGTCATGACCGTCGCACCAGCCCGTCGCCCCAACATCCTGCTCGTCGTCACGGACGACCACGCCGCGCACGCCGTGGGCGCGTACGGGTCGATCGTCAACACGACGCCCCGCATCGACGAGATCGCCGAGACGGGCGCGCGCCTGGACGCGTGCTACTGCACCAACTCGCTGTGCACGCCCAGCCGCGCGGCGATCCTCACGGGCACGCACAGCCACGTCAACGGCGTCACGACCCTCGAGACGCCCATGGACCCGTCCCTGCCGACGTTCGTGAGCCGCCTGCGCGAGCACGGCTACCGCACGGCGATCATCGGCAAGTGGCACCTCGGCGACGACGACGCGCACGCCCCCGCCGGGTTCGACCACTGGGAGGTGCTCGTGGACCAGGGCGAGTACCACGACCCGCGCTTCCGCACGGCCGAGGGCGTGCACGTGCGCGAGGGCTACGTCACGAACCTCATCACCGACCTGGCGACGGAGTGGGTCGAGGGGCTCGACGGCGTCGAGCCCTGGTGCCTGCTCGTGCACCACAAGGCGCCGCACCGCTCGTGGGAGCCCGACGCCGCGCACCAGGACCTGTACACCGACCCGATCCCGGTCCCGAGCACGTTCGACGACGACTACGCGACCCGGACCATGGCGGCGCGGCACGCGACGATGCGGATCGCGGACTACCTCACGCAGACCGACCTCAAGCAGGACCCGCCCCCCGGGCTGACCTACGAGGAGTCGGCGCTGTGGAAGTACCAGCGCTACATGGAGGACTACCTGCGGTGCGTCGCGTCCGTCGACGACAACGTGGGCCGCCTGCGCGACTGGCTGGCCGACCGCGGCGAGCTCGACGACACGGTCCTGCTCTACACGTCGGACCAGGGCTTCTTCCTCGGCGAGCACGGCTGGTTCGACAAGCGGTTCATGTACGACGAGTCGATCCGCATGCCCCTGCTCGTCTCCTACCCGCGCGCGATCCCGGCGGGCCGGGTCGTGCCGCAGCTCGTGACGAACGTCGACTTCGCGCGCACGATCCTCGACGCGGCCGGGGTCCCGCCCGTCGAGGGGATGCAGGGCGTGAGCTTCTGGCCCCAGCTCACCACCGACCCGGACGCGCCCACGCAGGACGCCGTGTACTACCGCTACTACGAGAACGACGACTACTGGCACCACACGCTCGCGCACTACGGCATCCGCACGGAGCGGTACAAGCTCATCTACTTCTACAACGACGGCATGGGCCTGCCCGGGACGTCGGGCGTCACGTACCCGCCCGAGTGGGAGCTCTACGACCTGCAGGAGGACCCGCAGGAGCTGCGCAACGTCTACCTGGACCCGGCGTACGCGCAGGTGCGCGCGGAACTCACGCAGCGGCTGCACGCGCTCCAGGCCGAGCTCGGCGACGCGCCGCACCCGAGCGACGTCGCGGCACGGGCGGTGGCGGCGACGGTGTGAGCCGCGACGGGGGAGCGGTCAGAGGCTCGACGCGGACAGCGCGTCGCAGTCCTGGATCGTGCCCCCGTCGTAGCCGATCGTGAACCAGCGCTGGCGCTGCTCGCTCGACCCGTGCGTCCAGCCCTCGGGGTTGACCTGGCCGGTCGCGGCCTCCTGGATGCGGTCGTCACCGACGGCGGACGCGGCGGAGAGGGCGTCGGCGAGCTGCTGCTCCGTGATCGGGTCGAGGAACGTCACGCCCGTGTCCGGGTCGACGGTGCTCGCGGCGTGGCCGGCCCACATGCCCGCGAGGCAGTCGGCCATGAGCTCGATCCGCACGGAGTCGGACTCGGGG
>DATGOB010000278.1:0-13739 GCA_036010205.1 Promicromonospora sp.
GCGCGCACCTCCTGCCAGGTGGTCAGGTCGACGTACCCGACGTCGACGTGCCCGTAGGTGTGCTGGCCGTCGAGGAAGCCGACGACCTCGAGCTCGGTGCCGATCTGGTCGACGGTGACGACGTCGCCCACGGCGACGCCCTCGTCCTGCAGCGTGCCCGCGAGGACGATCTCGCCGGGGTCCGCCAGGGCCGCGCCGGTCGTGGCCTCGGGGGACAGCCAGGAGTCGGGCTCGACGCCGAACAGCGCGAGGTCGATGTCCACGTCGTCGTCCGTGGTGGTGTTGACCAGGGTGTTGCCGAACGGCGTCGCCTCGGCGACGCCGTCGCGGTCGGCCCACTCCTGAGCCACGTCGACGTCCACGACGGAACGGGAGAACGCCGAGGTCTTGTCGACCTCGGACTGGAAGGCGAAGGACGACACCGGGAGCTTCTGCAGCCCCGAGACGCCGTCGTTGACCAGGCCGACCGACAGGCCGGACAGGAGGACCATGAGCAGCCCGATGAGGGCCACGACCGAGCCCCTGAGGGCGAACCGGCCCCGTGCGACGGACAGCTCTCGCCAGGCTGTCCGTCAGCGAGCGGCTCGTCGCGGCCGCGCCGCACGACCAGCGCGGCGCGCAGGAGGAGGACGCCGCACGAACCCGTGAGGCCCTGGCGCTGCTGCGAGCGATGGCCGCCGAGGCAGGCTGACGCGTGACCTCAGCGCACCGCGCGGCGCGCCCGGTCGAGGTTGCGGACGAGCTCGTCGCGGGTCTGCCCGTCGAACGAGGCGTTCCACGCGGGCGTGCCCGGCCCGACGCGCCACGACTCGCTCAGCGGGGTGAGGCCGACGGCGTCGTAGCCGAGCGCGTCGTACAGCTCCGCCACGGCCCGGACGGCGTCGGGGTGGTCGCTCGCGACGACGAGCGCCTTCCGGTCGGGTACGCCGGCCGGGCGGGACAGGCGGACCAGGGCGGGCACGGCGTCGCTCGGCACCCGCAGCGGGCTGCGGGGGTGGAACTGGACGTGGGTGAACGCGGCGGCGACCCGTGACGTCGGCAGCCGGCGCTGACGCAGCTCGTGCACCGTGACGCGGCCGGCCTCCACGTCGGGGTACGTGCCGTCGCGCCACGCCATGTAGTTGTTCGTGTCGACGACGACCTTGTCCGCGAGCTCGGCGACGGGCAGCTCGTCGTCGGGCCGGTACGGGAAGGCGGTCACCGCCAGGTCGGCCGACGCCGCGGCGTCGGCAGCCCAGGCCGCGCGCACCCGCGGGCCGAGGGCGCGCACGAGCGGCTCGAGCGTGCGGGGCGAGCGGCTGTTGGCGAGGACGACGTCGTAGCCGACCGTCACGAGCGCCTGCGCAAGGGTGCTGCCGGCCTGGCCGGCGCCGAGGATGCCGATGGTGGTCACGACCACGACGCTAGGTTCCGCACCGGGGCGCGGCCAGGGCCGTGGCGAGCCGGGGTCGTGGCAGACCCCCTGCTGGCGCCGGTCAGATCCAGCCGCGCTCCTCGGCGAGCAGCACCGCCTGCT
Organism: Promicromonospora sp.; assembly: GCA_036010205.1. Lineage (GTDB taxonomy): Bacteria > Actinomycetota > Actinomycetes > Actinomycetales > Cellulomonadaceae > Promicromonospora. The sequence continues at coordinate 1,517 of DATGOB010000278.1, forward strand.
GCCGCGTGGCGACCTGCAGCTTGCCGAGCACGGTCGAGACGTGGTTGCGCACCGTCCCGGGCGCGAGCGAGAGGCTGCGCGCGATCTGGGCGGTCGTCTCGCCGTGTCGCCCCGCGCGCAGGACGTCGAGCTCGCGGTCGGTGAGCGGTGGGCGCTCGTCGCTCAGGGCGTCCGCGGCGATCTCGGGGTCGACGTACCGCTCGCCCGCGGCCACGCGCCGGATGACGGCGGCCAGCTCGTGCGCCGAGCGCGACTTGGGCACGAACCCCGCGGCACCTGCCGCCAGGGCGCGCCGCAGCACGCCGGGCCGCGCGTGGCGCGTGACGACAACGCACCGCGTCGCCACGGTCCGGTTGAGCTGCTCGGTCACCTGGACACCGTCCAGGCCCGGCATCTCGAGGTCGAGGAGGCACACGTCCGGCTGCAGGCGCACCGCGGCGGCAACGGCCTGTGCGCCGTCGGCGGCCTCCGCCACGACGTCGATGTCCGGCTCGAGCCGCAGCAGCGCGGCCAGGGCGGACCGGATCATCCCCTCGTCGTCCGCCAGCAGCACGCGGATCATCGGGCGCTCTCCTCCTCGGTCTGCGGGGTGGTCTGCGGGTCTGGCTGCGGGTCTGGCTGCGGGTCTGGCTCGGCCGGCCTGTCGGGCACCGTGACCACGACCGTGAACGTGTCGCCCTCGAGCCGGCTCACGAGGTCGCCGCCGACGTCGGCCGCCCGCCGTGCCAGCCCCTCGAGCCCGGAGCCGCCCGCACCGTCCGGCGTGCCGTCGTCGCCCCGGCGGGCGACGTCGTTGGCGATCTCGTACCGCCACGCCCCGTCCGCACGGGCGAGCGACAGGCTGGCCCAGCGTCCCCCGCCGTGCCGGAGCACGTTCGTGGTCGTCTCCCGGATCACCGGGCCGAGGGCGTCGGCGGGGGCGTGGTCGGCGTCCGGGGCGACCGTCGTCCGGACCGACGTGCCTGCCGCGCGCAGGAGGTCGCCCGCGTTGGCGAGCTCGTCCCGCAGCGGCACCGACCGGAAGCGGGTGGCCAGGTCACGCGTGCCCTGCCGGGCGTCGTCCACGCTCGCCCGCGCGGCGCGCAGCTGCTCCATCCCTGCCGCCGGGTCCCGGGGCATGAGGCGCTCGGCGAGCTCGAGCTGCAGGGCGACCACCTGGAGGTGGTGCCCCTGCAGGTCGTGGACGTCGTGGGCGAGTCGCAGCCGCTCCTGGGTCGCGGCGAGGCGGGCCTCGGAGGCGCGGGCCCGGTCGAGCCGGACGAGCACGTCCCACCACCACAGCGAGGAGACGGTCATCACCGGCAGGAGCACGGCGAAGGCCACGAGCTGGTACCACTCGGGCGAGCTGGCGCCCGCGCGGACGTCGACGACGGCGAGCGCGGCCAGCAGGGCGGTGACCGCGAGCGTCACCCGTGCGCGTACCCCGGGCGGCCAGCTGAGCAGCACGAGCGCCTGGGCCATCGGCAGGACGGCGTAGAGCCACGCGCCCGTCACCGACCCCGCGACCGCGCCGTAGACCACGGAGACGACCAGGGGCGCCAGGTGCAGTCGCCACACCACGAGCGGCGGGTTCTCGGCGCGGTGCCGGTAGGCGCGCAGCGGCAGCAGCGTCACCGCCCACCACACGAGGCCGCCGGCACCCAGCAGCCGTGCGGTCGTGACGCCGGAGCGGGCGGTGACGAGCGCGTCCACGAGGAGCAGCACGACGGTGAGCTGGAAGAAGGCGATGGCTACGGCGATGTACCACCACGTGGCGCTGATGCTTCGCGTGAGGCGGGGCGCGGCGGTGGCGCCGGGCTCTGGCCTGCTGCTCATCCGCCCAGGCTACGGCCATGACACATGTCACGGCCCGGTGTGCGCGGACGTCCGCGGTGTGGTGACGCGGCGGCACTTCTGGGCGCGGGCGCCGGGCGGTGGACTGGGTGTACCCGCCGGGGCCTCTCCCGGCGACGCAGATCGTCCCCAGGAGCAGACCATGGACCTCGTCGGAACCCTTCAGGAGCTCGTCGGGCAGGTGCCCGCCCTCGTGCGGCCGCTGATCGTCGCACTCGCCGGTGCCATCCCCTACGTCGAGGGCGAGGGCGGCGCGGCGCTCGGGATCGTCAGCGGCATCCACCCGGTCGTCGCCGCCGTCGCCGCGGCGGCAGGCAACTTCCTCGTCGTGGCCGGGCTCGTCCTGCTCGGCTCGGGCGCACGGCGGGCCGTCGTCGCCCGTCGGCGTGCGGGCTCCGTGGCGGTCGCCGAGACGCCGGAGGACGAGCGCCGCGCCGCACGGCGCGCCAAGTTCACCCGTGCGTACGAGCGGTACGGCGTGCCGGGCGTGAGCCTGCTCGGACCGCTGCTGCTGCCCACGCACTTCACCGCCACGATGCTCGCGGCCACCGGGGTCGGCAAGGCACGGGTGCTCGTCTGGCAGGCGGTCGCGATCGTCGGCTGGACGACGCTGACGGCCCTCATCATCACCGGCGTCCTCGGCGCCCTCCGCTGACCCCCGCCGCCGAGGTAGTCACTTGGCGAGGTAGTCGTGCAGCGAGGTAGTACTACCTCGCCAGGTGACTACCTCGGCGATTTGTCGTGCGGGGTCGGAGGGGGTGCGGCTAGGGTCCTGTCGGCCGCCACCTGACGAGGAGTGCTGATGTCCCACGTGCCCGATCCCGCGAAGCGGAACCCGTCCACGCGCGACGACCTGACCAACGTCGTCTTCCTGCGCACCGAGGTCACCTCCCCGTACCTCGAGGTGGGCGAGTACACCTACTACGACGACGAGGGCCACCGGCCGCCGTTCGAGCAGGCCAACGTCCGGTACCTGTACGGACCGCAGCGGCTCGTGATCGGCCGGTTCACGGCGATCGCGCCCGGCGCGTCGTTCCTCATGCCGGGCGGCAACCACCCGATGGTCGGCCCGTCGACCTTCCCGTTCACGATGTTCGGCGGCACGTGGACCGAGAACACCCTCGACGCGTTCCTCGCGATCGAGCAGCCCGGGGACACGATCGTCGGCAACGACGTGTGGATCGGCCGGGACGCCACGATCATGCCAGGCGTCACCATCGGCGACGGCGCGGTGGTCGGCGCGCACAGCGTCGTGACCAAGGACGTCGAGCCGTACACGATCGTCGCGGGCAACCCGGCCCGTCCGGTCCGGACGCGTTTCGAGCCCGCCGACGTCGAGCGGCTGCTGGCGGCGCGCTGGTGGGACTGGCCGACCGAGAAGATCACCGAGCACGCCGCGACGATCATGGCGGGCACGCCCCGGGACATCGAGCGGCTGGCGGGGGAGTAGCGTCGGCGAGCCGCGTCGCCCGTCGTTACGGTGGGGCACATGGAGATGCCCGTCGCTCAGACCCGCCCCGTTCTCGTGTTCGACGTGCTCGGCACGATCGTCGACCAGGTGGGGAGCCTGCGGCGCCGGCTCGGGGAAGTCGCGGGGCTCGACGAGGCCGCTGCCGCGGACGTGGCCGGGCGGTGGCTCGACCACGTGGGGGAGCAGGAGCAGGCGGTCGCCGACGGCGCCCGACCGTTCGTGCCGAGCCACGAGCTCGACCACGAGGCGGTGAGCCTGCTGGTCGCGCAGGGCCTGCTGCCGCGGGAGTCCGCCGACGGACTCGCGGACGCCTCGCAGTGGCAGCGGCCCTGGCCCGACTCGGTCGCGGGGCTGGACCGGCTGGCGGACGACGCGACGCTGGTCGCGCTGTCCAACGCGAGCCGCCGCGACCTCACCGGGTTCGGCGCCCGCGCCGGGCTGCGCTGGCACCAGGTGCTCTCGGGCGCAGGACGCCGGCACCTACAAGCCGGCCCGCGCGGTCTACGAGCTCGCGCTCGCGTGCGTGCCGTCGGGGCCGGACGCGCCGTACATGGTCGCTGCCCACGCGTGGGACCTGCGGGCGGCGGCCGAGGCCGGGAAGCGCACCGCGTACGTGCCGCGCGAGAACGGTGACGAACCTCGGCCGGACGACGCCTTCGACCTGTACGCGCGCGACCTCGCGGACCTGCACGCGCAGCTGGTCGCCGGCAGCTAGGGGATCAGTCCTCCCGGTCGCCTCCCTCGGCGACCGGTCGGACCACGGTCAGGAGCGTCATCCAGATCATCGTGAACGGGATGACGGTGACGTTCTTGATCGCCAGCTCCGCGGCCAGGTACGTCGGCCGGTCGACGCCGCCGACCCGGCCGGCGAGCGCGTCGGGCACCACCTTGGCGACGAGCAGCAGCGCGGCCAGGTACACCAGGCTCGCCAGGACGGCGCTGCCGTGCCGCGTGAACCACGCCGACCACCGCTCGCCCGCACGGGACCAGTCGATCCCGTGCGTCCGGGCGAGGCGACGCACCACCCACACGACGAACACGACCCGCACGGCGCCGGTGAAGATCTCGCCCGCCGCGCCGCCCGCCCACGGGGCCAGACCGCCGACGGACAGGAACCGCTGCGCCGAGGCGAGCACGCCGAGAGCGAGCACGACGGGAAGGTGGCGGACGAAGAAGCGCCAGGCCTCGCCCAGGATCGACGTGGCCTCGGCCCAGGCCGGCGGCCGGGTGGTCGTGGTGCTCATCGGCGCACTTCCTACGGTCAGATGAATGGTTGACTGAACTAAACTATATGGTGCGGTGCACAATGGTGGCGTGTCAACGACCTCGGACCCGGGCGCGCGGCTCGGCAGCGAGCTCAGCGATGCCGTCGTGATGTTCCACGAGGCGCTGGGCGCGCTGTCGGGACTCTCGGCGGCCGACCACAAGGCGCTCGGGATCGTCCGGCGGGACGGGCCGATGTCGGCGCGCGAGCTCGCCGACCGGACCGGGCTGACGGCCGGTGCGGTGACCGGCCTGGTGGACCGCCTCGAACAGGCCGGTCAGGTCCGGCGCACGCGGCACGCGACCGATCGCCGTCGGCTCGTCATCGAGGCGACCGCGTCGCCGCCGCCCGAGGTGCGGGCGGCGCTGGCCGAGATGGGCACGGCGATGGGCCGCGTGACGGCGCAGTTCACGCCGGAGGAGCTGCAGGTCGTCGCGCGCTGGGTGCAGCTGACGACCGCGACGATGCGCGAGCAGGCGGCCCGTGCGGCGGGCCGGCTGGAGGGCCGGCGCGAGGGCTGAGGGTCAGCGGGCCCGGCGTGCCGCGGCGTCGAGGGCGAACGCGACGACGACGTCGGGGTAGCCGGGCACGAACGCGCCCCCCGCGGTGGCTCCCATGCGGTGGTCGCCGCCGGGCAGCACCACGGTGGTGAGCAGGCGGGGCACCACCTCGCGGCGCAGGACGGCCACGCTCGCGGCGACGGGCGTCACGGTGTCCGCCTCGCCGAAGACGGCCAGCAGCGGCACGGCCAGGCCGCGCAGCGCCGGCACCGGGTCGTACCGCCCGAGGCGCACGAGGTGGGTCCACTCCTCCTCGGTGATCTCGGCGGCGTCGCCCCAGGCGCGGGCGAGGGTTCGCGTCCCGGCCGGATGGGCGGCGACCCGGGCGACGAGGTCGGCGAACGGGGCGCCGTCCTCGGCCAGCGTGAGCACCGCGTCGGCCGTGGCGTACGCAGCCTCCCGGTCCGCCGCGGGCAGGGCGGCGACCGCGCTGCGCGCCGAGCTGCGCTCCTGCTCCAGCACGGGGACCGCCGGGCCGGAGCTGGTGACGACGAACGCCGGTGCCGGGCTCCCGCGGCGGGACGCCTCGAGCGCGACCCAGCCGCCCTGGCTGTGCCCGAAGACGCCGGCCGGGACGTCGGGCACCCGGGCGGCGGCCGCCTCGAGCGCGGCGCCGAGGTCGGCGGCCTGCTCCTCGATCCCCACCTCCTGCCAGGACCCGGTGGAGCGGCCGACGCCGCGCTTGTCGAAGGACGCGACGGCGACGCCGGCCCGCAGGAGCGCCGCCCGGATCGGCGGGAAGAACACGTCGTTGTCCCGGTCGGACGGCCCGGACCCGGGGTGCATGACCAGGAGGGCGGCGGCATCGTCGTCGGGGAGCCAGAGGCTGCCCGCCAGCTCCACGGGTGCCTCGGCGGACCCGGAGCGCGCGACGAGCTCCGCGGGCGGCCGGCCGGTCACCGCCGCGTCACCGCCAGGTGGGCGCAGGGTGCGCCAGCGGGCTCGCACCGGCCGGCCGCAGGCCGTCGAAGACGACGCCGACGTAGCGGCGCCAGAGCTCGGGCGGTGGGTCGGCCAGCGCGTCGACGGTGTGGACGGGCGCGCACATGAGCAGGAAGACGTCCGTGCCGGTGACGTCCTCGCGCAGGACGCCGGCCGCCCGCGCCTCGTCGACGAGCGGGACCACCGCGTCGTGCACCTCGCGCTGCAGGCGGTCGAGCTCGGAGCCGGGCGCCGGCACGGTCATGAGCACGGCCACCCGGCGGCGCTGGAGCCTGCCCGCTGCCTCCGTGAGGAACTCCAGGAGCGCCGCCTCGGGGTCCGTGGACCCGCGCAGGCGCCGGGCGATCGCCGTCAGCTCGCGGGCGTGCCGCGCCGCGATGGCCGTGGCGAGGTCCTCCTTGGTCGCGAAGTGGCGGAACACCGTGCCCTTGGCGATGCCGGCGCGCCGCGCGATCGCGGAGATCGACGCCTCGAGCCCGCGCGCGGCGAACTCCTCCTCGGCCGCGGTGAGCACCGCCTCGCGGTTGCGCGCGGCGTCCGCGCGCAGGGGGCGTCCGCCGTCGGGCAGGACGGTTCCGGGCGGGCTGGTCTCGGGAGTCACGACGGCGGCGGCCGGGTCGGCGGGGGTGGCGGCGGGTCTCACACCCCCGAGCCTAGCAAGTTGACCGCTCGGTCATGTTGTGCCTACCGTTCCACCCGTCAACATGACCGATCGGTCATCTTAGAGAGGGAGCACCATGGAGCTACAGGGCGCCACCGCGCTGGTCACCGGGAGCAACAGGGGCCTGGGCAGGGTCTTCGCGACGGAGCTGCTCCGCCGCGGCGCGAAGGTGTACGCCACGGCGCGCCGGCCGGAGCTCGTCGACGTGCCGGGGGCCGAGGTGCTCCGGCTGGACATCACCGACGCAGCCTCGGTCGAGGCGGCGGCCGCCGCGGCAGGGGACGTCGACGTGCTGGTCAACAACGCCGCCTTCATGGACGGCGGCAACCTCGTGACCGGAGACCTCGCGTCGATCCGGCTCGCGATGGAGTCGAGCTACTTCGGCACCCTGGCGATGATCCGGGCGTTCGCGCCGGTGCTCGCCCGCAACGGGGGCGGCGCGGTGCTCAACGTCCTGTCGGGCGCGGCCTGGCAGACGGTCGACGGCAACTCCGCCTACGCGGCGGCCAAGGCGGCGCAGTGGAGCCTGACCAACGCCGCGCGGATGGAGCTGGCCGGGCAGGGCACGCAGGTCACGGCCCTGGTGCCGGGCATGATCGACACCGAGCCGATGCGGGAGTTCGCCCGGGCCCACGGGTACGACCTGCCCGAGGGTGCGCTCGACGACCCGGTGAACGTCGTCACGCTGGGGCTGGACGGGCTGGAGGCCGGCGAGGTCGAGGTGGTGCACGGGTTCGCCGTCGCCGCCAAGGCCGCGCTCGCGGGTCCGCCGCGGCCGCTCGACATCGAGACGGCGACGGCGACGGCCTGACCCGTCGCGGATCGGCGTCGAGACCGACGTCGCTCGGCTTTGAGAAGGCTCAAAGCCGAGCAACGTCGGAGTCGAAGGCGATCCGCGCGGGGGAGGGCGGTCAGATCTTCTCGAGCCGCACCACCGACCACGAGACCGGCGGCAGCGTCACCTGGGCGCGGTCGTCGGCAACCTTGGCCGTCGTGTTGGGCCGCGGCAGCACCGACGTGGCGTCGTCGGCCGTCGCGGACCACGTGTGGTCGGGGTTGGACAGGGTGACGGCCTCGGTGACCCGCAGACCCGGGAAGCCCCGCAGGTCGAGGTCGAGGGCCAGGTCGTCGGTGAGCGAGCGGTTCACCGCGAAGACCACGACGCCACCCGTCTCCGGGTCGTGCGTGGCGACGGCGTCGAGCACCGGCACGTCACCGAACTTCGCCGTCTCCTGGACGGGCGCGTCGACGGCCAGCCGCAGCACCTCACCGGCGGCGTACCGCGCGGTGAGGGCGAAGGGGTGGAACGTCGTCTGCCGCCAGGACCGCCCGCCCGGCTCGGTCATGATCGGTGCGATCACGTTGACGAGCTGCGCGAGCGACGCCGCGTGCACCCGGTCGGTGTGCCGCAGCAGCGAGATGAGCAGGTTGCCCACCACGACGGCGTCGGCCACGTTGTACCGGTCCTCCAGCAGCACGGGTGCCACGGGCCAGTCGTCGCCCGACGGCGGCCGCGACTCGGCGCGCTTCTGGTACCAGACGTTCCACTCGTCGAACGAGATGTTGATCCGCTTGTCGTGCTTGCCCGCCGCGCGGACGGCGTCCGCGGTCGAGGCGACGGCGTCGACGAAGTGGTCCATGTCGACCGACGACGCGAGGAAGGAGGCGAGGTCGCCGTCCTCCTCCCAGTAGTAGGCGTGCGCCGAGACGTGGTCGACGTACTCGTACGACTCGGCGAGCACGGCGTGCTCCCAGTCGCCGAACGTCGGCATCTGGGAGCCGGACGACCCGCACACGACGAGCTCGAGGTCCGGGTCGACCATGCGCATGGCGCGCGCGGTCTCGGCGGCGAGCCGCCCGTACTCGTGCGCCGTCTTGTGGCCGACCTGCCAGGGGCCGTCCATCTCGTTGCCGAGGCACCACATCTTGACGCGGTACGGGTCGGCGGCGCCGTTGGCCCGGCGGCGGTCGCTCCAGGCGGTGCCGCCGGGCACGTTGCAGTACTCGAGCAGGTCGAGGGCCTCCTGCACGCCCCGCGTCCCGAGGTTGACGGCCATCATCGGCTCGACACCGGCCTTGGCGCACCACCGCATGAACTCGTCGACCCCGACGAGGTTCGGCTCGGTGGAGTGCCACGCGAGGTCGAGCCGGCGCGGCCGCTGGTCCACGGGTCCGATCCCGTCCTCCCACCGGTAGCCGGAGACGAAGTTGCCCCCGGGGTAGCGCACCGTCGTCACCCCCAGCTCGCGCGTGAGGTCGACGACGTCGCCGCGGAACCCGTCGGCGTCGGCGGTCGGGTGCTCCGGGTCGTGCAGGCCCGTGTACACGCAGCGGCCCAGGTGCTCGACGAACGAGCCGAACGTACGGGGCCGCACCGGTCCGACGACGAACGCCGGGTCGATGGTGACGGATGCGGACAGCATGGGTGATGTGCTCCTCGGGATGGTGGGTGCGGGGCGTGCAGGGGACTTACTGCCCGAGCTGGTTCTGCAGGTCGGCCTGCGTCTGGTCGAGCGCCTCCTGGGCCGGTGTGCCGTTCTCGTAGATCTCGTTGAGAGTGACGGTGCGGAACGTGTCGTCGACGGTCGGCCAGCTCGGGTCGGTGAACGAGTCGAGGTGCCCGATGCCGTCCTTGACCTCGTTGAGGACGTCGAACATGTTCGTCTGGAAGTACTTGTTGAACTTGTTCTCGGGGTCCTTGGTGACCTCCTCGTCCTCCCACACGGCCATGTTCACCGGGTCGAAGCCGAGGACCTCCCAGACGGCGACGTTCGCCTCGGGCGAGAGCTTGGCGAACGCCAGCCAGTCGGCCGCCAGCTCCTTGTTCGGGGAGACGGCGGGCACGGCCGCGCCGGTGCCGCCGCCGCCGATGGTCTGCACCTCGGCGCCCTCGACGACGGGTGCGGGCGCGATCGCGACCTTGCCCTCGAGGTCGGGCATGTAGTCCACGAACCGGGAGGTGTACCAGGCGGGGTAGACGATGGCGGCGTAGTCGCCGTCGTTGATGGCGCCGTACGCCTCCTCGGAGTCGGGGCTGCCGCCGGGGATGGTCGAGATGGCGCCCGCGTCCTGCATCTCCTGCAGCATCGTGAGCGTCTCGACGACCTCGGGGCTGTTGACCTGCACGGTGCCGTCGTCGTCGATGTACTGGCCGCCGAGCTGGGCGGTGATGAGCGGCTCGACGAAGAAGACGCCGGTGCTGGCGACGCCGAAGGCCTTGCCGGTCTCCTTGTTGTACTTCTCGCCGGCCTCCTTGAAGTCGTCCCAGGTCTTGATGGTCGTGTAGTCGATGCCCGCGTCCTCGAGCAGCTCCGTGTTGTAGAAGCTGGTGAACGCGCCGACGTGCGTCGGGAACCCGTAGACCTTGCCGTCCTTGCTGTACAGGTCGAGGCGTGCCTGGACGACGTCGTCGGCGTAGGGCGCCGCGGCCTCCGTGAGGTCCATCAGCGGCGGGTTCTCACCCTTGACGAAGTTGGCGAACTTGTTGACCTCGATGTCCACCACGTCGGGCAGGCCCTCGCCGGAGTTCACGGCGAGCTGCAGCTTGTTGTGCATGTCCTGGTACGGGTAGACCGTGACCTCGAGCTGGATCTCCTGGTCGGGGTTGGCCTCGTTCCACTTCTCGGCCATCTCCTCGTAGTACGCCGCGTGGACGTCCGCGAACGTCCACATGTTCAGCGTGGTCGAGCCGTCGGCGTTGACCGAGGGTTCCTGCGACTGCCCTCCGCCGCACGCGGTGAGCGCCGTGACCGCCAGCGCGGCGACGAGCGTGGACGTCGCTGTCCGTAGCCGTGTCATCTCTTTCTCCGTTCGTGTGTTTCGTGGTTGTGGGGTGGGAAATCAGCCCTTGACCGCACCGGCGGTGATTCCTTCGATGAAGAACCGCTGGAAGGCCAGGAAGAGGATCAGCACGGGGATGAGCGAGAAGAACGCCCCGATGATGAGCAGCTCGTAGTTGTTGCCGTACGGTGTGAGCAGCGTGTTCAGGCCGATGGGGAGCGTGAACTTCTCCGGGCTGCGCAGCACCAGCAGCGGCCACAGGAAGTTGTTCCAGCAGATCATCCCGTTGAGGATCGCCATGGCGGCCAGTGCGGGCTTGGCGATCGGCAGCACCAGCCGGAAGAAGATGCCGAACTCGCTCACGCCGTCGACGCGGCCCGCCTCGAGGATCTCCTTGGGGATGCCGAGGAAGTACTGCCGGAAGAAGAAGATCGTCACCGGCGCTGCGAGGAACGGCAGCACGATCACCGCGTACGTGTCCGCCAGACCCATGTCGTTGACCTGTACGTACAGGGGCAGCATGAGCATCTCGAACGGCACGGTCATGACGAGCAGCACGACGATGAACCACAGCGTCTTGGTGCGGAACTCGTACATCGCGAACCCGTAGGCGACGAACGCGCTCACCAGCAGCGTTCCCGCCACCTGCGCGACCGTGAGCAGCAGCGTGTTGCCGAACCACCGGAAGTACGGCCCGGAGTCGGTGAACAGCAGCACGTAGTTGTCCAGGCTGAGGGTCGTGGGGTCGACGGCGAACGTCATGCCGCGCCGGATCAGCGCGTTGCCGTCCTGGAACGTGCCCACGAAGATCGCCAGGATCGGCACGAGCGCGATGAGCGCGATGACGACGAGGAAGGCGCTCTGGATCCAGCCGGCGGCCGTGGGGCCGATGCTGCGCCGCCCGGGCTCGCGGTCCGGTGCGGTGCGGCCGGCGGCCGGCCGGGCGGTGGTCTGCTGCACGGCCATCACGCGGCCTCCTTCTTGAACGTGCCGCTCGCGGTGAGGTAGGTGATGTTGATCGCCATGACCAGCACCAGCAGCACCACGCCGACGGCGGACGCGAAGCCCAGGTCGTTCTCCTCGATGCCCTTGCGGTAGAGGTAGCCGACGACCGTCAGGCCCTGGTTGTTGGGGGAGTTGTTGCCGGCGTAGAGCATGAAGCTCTCCAGGAACATCGCCAGGCCGCCGTACACGCTGATGGTGACGACGTAGACGATCGTCGGCCGCAGGTTCGGCAGCGTGATGTGGAAGAACTGGCGGACCTTGCCCGCCCCGTCGATCGACGCCGCCTCGTAGTACTCCGACGGGATGGCCTGCATGCCGGCCAGGAAGTACATCATGTTGACGCCGGTCCACCGCCACAGCGCGATGGCCAGCAGCGCGACCAGGCCGGTGATGTCACCGCGCAGCCAGCGCACCGGGCCGAACCCGAAGAACTCGGCGACCTGGTTCATCATCGCGGAGTCCGACTCCGCGAAGATGAGCCGGAACACGATGCCCGCCACGACGACGGACGTCAGCGCGGGCACGAACATCGACGCCTTGAAGAAGCCCTTGATCCGGGCGCTGCCGATGCTGGAGTTGACCAGCGCCGCCAGCACGAGCGGGATCGGGACGAGCAGCACGAGCGTGAGCACCATGTAGCGGACGCTGTTGAACAGCGCCTGCCAGAAGATGCGGTCACCCCACAGGCGCTCGCAGTTGGCGAGACC
>DATGOB010000279.1:0-3801 GCA_036010205.1 Promicromonospora sp.
GCGCCCGACCACCGGTCGTGAGCGGGACCGGGGCCCGCACGATCTGACAGTCCGCCAGCAACGCTGTGAGATCGGCCCGAGGTGCGCGCTCGGTTTTCTTCCGGCGGGGTTTCGGGTGGAGACTGGGTTGGTGACCCCGACCCCCCTGTCTGTCAGCACCCCCGGTAGCGCCCCGGGCGACGCCGCGCCGATCCGCCTCGGCACGCGGGCGAGCGCCCTCGCCACGACCCAGAGCGGTCTGGTGGCCCGGCGCCTCGAGGAGCTGACCGGCCGGCCCGTCGAGCTCGTGCACATCCGGACAGAGGGCGACGTGCGGACCGGCAGCCTCGCGAGCCTCGGCGGCACGGGCGTGTTCGTCACCGCGCTGCGCGAGGCTCTGCTCGACGGCCGCTGCGACGTCGCCGTCCACTCCCTCAAGGACCTGCCCACGACACCGGCGGACGGCCTCACCTTCGTGACACCCGAGCGCGCCGACCCGCGGGACGCCCTGTGCGCGCGCGACGGCCTCACGCTCGCGACCCTGCCGCGCGGTGCGCGCGTCGGCACGGGCTCGCCGCGTCGGGCGGCCCAGATCCGGTCGGCGCGCCCCGACCTCGACGTCGTCGACATCCGCGGCAACGTCGGCACCCGCCTCGACCGGGCGCTGGGCCCCGACGCCGACCTCGACGCCGTCGTCCTCGCCCACGCAGGGCTCGCGCGGCTGGGCCGCACCGACGTGATCAGCGAGCTGCTCGACGTCGACGTCGTCTCCCCCGCACCCGGCCAGGGCGCGCTCGCGGTCGAGGTGCGCACCGCCGACATCGCCTCGGGACCCGACGGCCCCCGTGTGCCCGACCTCGCCGAGGCGATCCACCTGCTGGACCACCGGCCGACCCGCCTCGCGGTGCTCGCCGAGCGCTCGGTGCTCGCGCGGCTCGAGGCCGGCTGCGCCGCGCCCGTCGGCGCGTACGCCACGGTGTCGGACGCGTCCCTCGAGCTCCGCGCCGTCGTGGCCGCCGTCGACGGCTCCGAGCAGATGTCGCGCGGCGGCACCGCCCGCCTCTCGCAGGACGTCGCCCCCGACGTGATCGACGACGCCGCGCGCGCCCTGGGCGTCTCCGTCGCCGAGCACCTCCTCGCCGACGGCGCCGAGCGCCTCGCGCCCCTGAGCACGGCCGTCCCGGAGAAGGCGTGACGGATCGGCACCGCTCGGTGCTCGCCCCCCGGCGAGCCGCCGACCCGGGCGCGCGCACGGAGGCCGCCGGGCCCGAGGAGGCGCCCGCCGTCCTGGTCGCCCGGGCGCCCGAACGGGCCGCCGGCCTGCTCGCCCGCCTGCGCGAGCGCGGGCTGGACCCGGTCGCCGCCGCCGTGATCGAGCGCGCCCCCGCCGACGACCCGGCCGCCCTCGACGCCGCCCGCGCAGGCCTCGCCGACGGCACGTACGCCTGGGTCGCGATCACCAGCGTCAACGCGGTCGACGCCCTGCTGGGCCCTGCGCGGGACGCGCCGGGCGCGGGGGCGGGCCTGGGCGACCTCGTCCAGGCGCGGCCCTCTCCCGGACACGTTGCTGAGCGTGGACAGCTCCTACCCGGTGCAACACGCTCGCGAGAGCCCGCCCGTCCGGAGACCGACACGCCCGGGAGCAGCGACACGCCGGGCGTAGCGCAGGACGCCGCGCCGGACACCGCACCGGCCGCCCTGCCCGTCCGATGGGCCGCCGTCGGCCCGGCGACCGCGCAGGCCCTGGCCACGCGCGGCGTCGCGGTGGACCTCGTGCCCGCCGTCGCGACGGGGGCGGGCCTGGCGGAGGCCTTCCCCGCCGCACCCGCGCACCGCGCGTCTGCGCACCCCGCGCCCACCGCGCCGCGCGTCCTGCTCCCGCTCGGCGACCTCGCCGCCGACACCGTGCGGGCGGGCCTCGTCGCCAAGGGCTGGGCGGTCGACGTCGTGACGGCCTACCGCACCGTCGCCCACGAGCTCCCCGCGCCGCTGCGCCGGGCGTACGACGTCGTCGTGGTCGCCTCGGGCTCTGCCGCGCGGCAGGTCGCCCGGCAGCTGGGGCCGCAGGCGGTGGTCGCGATCGGGGAACCGTCGGCCCGGGCGGCCACCGACGCCGGGCACACCGTGCTAACCGTCGCCGCGCACCCGACGGACGCGGCCCTGGCCGACGCCGTCACCGAAGCACTCGCCAAGAGAAAGAGGACACCGTGAGCACCACCGGGATCGTGTACCGGCCGCGCCGTCTGCGCGCGACGCCGGGTATGCGCCGCCTCGTCGCCGAGACCCGCCTGCACCCCGCCGACCTGGTGCTGCCGCTGTTCGTCAAGGAGGGGCTGACCGAGCCCACGCCGCTGGCGAGCATGCCGGGCCAGGTGCAGCACACGGAGGAGTCGCTGGTCGACGCCGTGCGGGCCGCGCGCGACGCGGGCCTCGGGGGCGTCATGCTGTTCGGCATCCCCGCCGTGAAGGACGCCAACGGGTCGCAGGCCGACGCGCCCGACGGCATCCTGCAGCGCGCGCTGCGTGCCTCGCGCGCCGCGCTCGACGAGGGCCTGGCGCCGGGTGAGCCGACGCCGGTGCTCATGGCGGACACGTGCCTCGACGAGTTCACGGACCACGGCCACTGCGGCGTCCTCACGTCCACCGGGGCCGTGGACAACGACGCGACGCTGATCCGGTACGCGTCCATGGCGGTCGCACAGGCGAAGGCGGGCGCCGACGTCGTCTCGCCGTCGGGCATGATGGACGGTCAGGTCGCGATGATCCGCGACGCGCTCGACGACGCCGGGTTCGCCGACACGAGCATCCTGGCCTACAGCGCCAAGTACGCGAGCGCCTTCTACGGCCCGTTCCGCGAGGCCGTGGACTCCGAGCTGACCGGCGACCGCAAGACCTACCAGATGGACCCCGCGAACGGCCGCGAGGGCCTGCGCGAGGCCGACCTGGACCTCGCGGAGGGCGCCGACATGGTGATGGTGAAGCCTGCGGGAACCTACCTCGACGTGCTGCGCGCGGTGGCCGACCGCAGCGACGTCCCGGTGGTGGCCTACCAGGTGTCTGGCGAGTACGCGATGATCGAGGCGGCGGGCGCCAACGGCTGGATCGACCGGGACCGCGCCGTCCTGGAGTCCGTGACGGGCATCAAGCGCGCGGGGGCCGACGTCGTCCTCACCTACTGGGCGCTCGAGATCGCGGGGTGGGTCCGGTGACCGGGCAGCAGCAGGGGCCCGCGGAGGCCCAGGGCCTGCGGCGCGCGCCCGAGGCGAACCACGCGGCGTTCCTGCGCGCGCAGGGCGCGATCCCCGGCGGCGTGAACTCGCCGGTGCGCGCCTACGGCAGTGTGGGCGGCGACCCGCGGTTCCTCGCGTCGGCGCGCGGCGCGTACGTGACGGACGTGTCGGGCCGCGAGTACGTCGACCTCGTCGGCTCGTGGGGGCCCGCGCTGCTGGGCCACGCGCACCCCGAGGTCGTCGCGGCGGTGCAGGACGCCGCCGCCCGCGGGCTGTCGTTCGGCGCCCCGACGGTCGCAGAGGTCGAGCTCGCCGAGGAGGTGCGCCGGCGCGTGCCCGCCGCCGAGCGCGTGCGCCTCGTCTCGACCGGCACCGAGGCGACGATGACGGCGATCCGCCTGGCGCGCGGCGTCACCGGCAGGCCGCTGGTCGTCAAGTTCGCGGGCTGCTACCACGGGCACATGGACGCGCTGCTCGCGGAGGCGGGCTCCGGCGTCGCGACGCTCGCCCTGCCGGGGTCCGCCGGCGTCACGGAGGCGACCGCCGCAGAGACCCTGGTGCTGCCGTACAACGACCTGGCGGCCGTCGAGGC
>DATGOB010000280.1:0-14202 GCA_036010205.1 Promicromonospora sp.
TCGCCGCCGCGCTGGACGCGTCCGGCGACGTGCCGGCGCGCGTCGTCTGGAAGCCGGTGCTCAAGGACGCGGGCTCGATCCGCCGGGCCATGCTCGACGCGAACGCGGACGACGACGTCCTCGGCGTCATCACCTGGATGCACACGTTCAGCCCCGCCAAGATGTGGATCGGCGGCCTGGACGCGTTGCGCAAGCCGCTGCTGCACCTGCACACGCAGGCGAACGTCGAGCTCCCGTGGTCCGAGATCGACATGGACTTCATGAACCTCAACCAGGCCGCGCACGGCGACCGCGAGTACGCCTACCTGGCCACCCGCCTGGGCGTCGCACGGACGACCGTCGTGGGGCACGTGTCCAACCCGGCCGTGACGCGCCGCGTGGGCACCTGGGTGCGCGGCGCGGCCGGCTGGGCCGCGACGCACGAGCTCCGGCTGGTCCGGTTCGGCGACAACATGCGCAACGTCGCCGTCACCGAGGGCGACAAGACCGAGGCCGAGCTGCGGTTCGGCGTCTCGGTGAACACGTACGGCGTGAACGACCTGGTCGCGGCCGTCGACGCGGTCAAGGAGAGCGCGATCGACGCGCTCGTGGCGGAGTACGAGGAGCGGTACGACGTCGCCCCCGAGCTGCGTGCGGGCGCCGAGCGGCACGACTCCCTGCGGTACGCGGCGCGGCAGGAGATCGCGCTGCGCGGCTTCCTCGAGAGTGTGGGCGCCAAGGCGTTCACGACCAACTTCGAGGACCTCGGCGCGCTGCGTCAGCTCCCCGGTCTCGCGGTCCAGCGCCTCATGGAGCAGGGCTACGGCTTCGGCGCCGAGGGCGACTGGAAGACGGCGGTGCTCGTGCGCGCGGCCAAGGTCATGGGGCTCGGCCTGCCGGGCGGCGCGTCGCTGATGGAGGACTACACCTACGACCTCACGCCGGGCCGCGAGCTGATCCTCGGCGCGCACATGCTGGAGATCTGCCCGTCGCTGACCACCGCGACGCCGCGCATCGAGATCCACCCGCTCGGCATCGGCGGCAAGGAGGACCCGGTGCGCATGGTGTTCTCGGCGGACGCCGCCGAGGGTGCCGTCGTCGTCTCGCTCGCCGACATGCGAGACCGGTTCCGCCTCACCGCGAACGTCGTCGACGTCGTCACGCCGCCGCACGACCTGCCGAACCTGCCCGTGGCGCGCGCCGTGTGGGCGCCGCGGCCGTCGTTCGAGGTCTCGGCCGAGTCGTGGCTGACGGCGGGCGGCGCCCACCACACGGTCATGTCGACCGCCGCGGGCCTCGAGGCGTTCGAGGTGTTCGCGAACATCGCGCGCACCGAGCTGCTGGTCATCGACGAGGACACCACGCGCCGCGGCTTCGCGGACCAGGTCCGCCACAACGCGGCGTACTACCGCCTGACCCAGCCCCTCTGACCCCCTCCTCCCGCCGAGGTAGTCACTTGGCGAGGTAGTCATTCGGTGAGGTAGTCACGTGGCGAGGTAGTCACGACTACCTCGCCACGTGACTACCTCGCCAGACGACTACCTCGGCGAGAAGGCGGTCAGGTGGAGGCTGCGGTCGTGGTGGCGACGAGGACCGCCGTCGTGGCGGCTGCCAGGCTGTCGACCGCCGTCTTGACGGCGGCGCCCGCCCACTGGGCGTCGGCGATCTCCTTGGCCCGCCGGCGCAACGCCCTGCGGTCCTGATCCGGGTACACCTTGCGGACCAGGTCGGTCGCGAGCAGCAGCGAGACGAGCGCGGCGGTTCGCTCGTCCGGCGTCGCGCGCCCGGTGAGCGCGTCGAGCAGCCGTGCGCGGACGGCGGCCTCGGGCGCCGGGTCGTGCGCGGGCCACCTGGTCGTCGGGAACAGACCGAGGATCTTCGCCTGTTCGGCGCGCAGCACCCCGCCGGTGGCCAGTCGGTCCAGCAGGGTTTCGCGCACACGCCGGGCTGCCGCGCCCTGCCCGGCCTTCGCGACGGCGTCCTGGGGCTTGCGGCCTTCCGCCATGGCCAGCACGTCGCGCAGCACGGGGTCGGACGGCGTGGCGCGCCCGGTCGACCGGAACCGGCCCTTGCGACCGCCGTCCGTGCCGTCGGACAGGGCGAGGACGCCCTGGAGCGCGAGGTCGGCGGCGACGGCCCCGGCCAGCCCGAGCTGCAGGTACTGCGTGCTGAGCAGGGGGCGTCCGGAGGTGTCGTCGAGAGCGAGGAGCAGATACTCCTCGGCGAGGCTGAGCTGCATACGTCCTCCCGTGGCACATGGTCGTGGCCCCAGCACACCACCGACGGGCGCCGGAGACATCCGCCGCCGGGATGATCCGGCTCCGCCCCATGACTACCTCGCCCCATGACTACCTCGGCGGGGCAACGTTGAAGCAGTTGTGGTGATCCTGTTCCCGTGCGGACGAAAACAGGGCACACTCGTTACCCGAATGTGACGCCACGCACTGTCTGTCAGAACTTTGTGAGCGCTAACATCCAGAGAGGTACCAGGTAGTCCAGCACCCGCACGATGCCGTGCGGGATCTCGAGGAGGAGACATGGCACGTACCACCCTGACCCGCACCGTCCTCGCGGCGGCCTCGGCCGCAGCCCTGTTCGCGCTCGGCGCGTGCAGCTCGGACGCGGGGACCGCCACCGGGGGCGGCGGCCAGTCCGACGGCGCCGACGACGGCGTCATCACCCTCGGCTTCTCGCAGGTGGGCGCCGAGTCCGGCTGGCGAGCCGCCAACACGAAGTCCATCCAGGACACGCTCACGGCCGAGAACGGGTTCGACCTCAAGTTCTCCGACGCGCAGCAGAAGCAGGAGAACCAGATCCAGGCGATCCGCTCGTACATCACCCAGGGCGTCGACGTCATCGCGTTCTCGCCGGTGGTCGAGACGGGCTGGGACGCCGTGCTCGAGGAGGCCAAGGCCGCGGGCATCCCCGTGATCCTCACCGACCGCGCCGTCGACTCCGACGACGAGAGCCTGTACGCGTCGTTCATCGGCTCCGACTTCGTCAAGGAGGGGGAGATGGCGGGCGAGTGGGTCGTCGACCAGTACGACGGCGAGGGCTACAAGGTGGTCGAGCTCCAGGGCACGACCGGCGCGGCGCCGGCCATCGACCGCAAGGAGGGTTTCGAGAAGGCCATCGAGGGCTCGGACCTCGAGATCATCGACAGCCAGACGGGCAACTTCACGCGCGCAGAGGGCAAGACCGTCATGGAGGGCTTCCTCAACAAGCACGACGACATCGACCTCGTCTACGCCCACAACGACGACATGGGGCTTGGCGCCATCGAGGCCATCGAGGCCGCGGGCATGACCCCGGGCGAGGACATCAAGATCGTCACCGTCGACGCCGTGAAGGACGGCATGCAGGCGCTCGTGGACGGCAAGATCAACTACATCGTCGAGTGCAACCCGCTGCTCGGGCCCGACCTGGCGGAGATCGCCAAGAAGGTCGTCGCGGGCGAGGAGGTCGAGAAGCGCATCGTGGTCGAGGACCAGGCGTTCGACCAGGAGGCGGCCGAGGAAGCGCTGCCCACGCGCGAGTACTGACGAACGGCGACCCGAGGGCCGGGGCGGCGCGCGCCACGTGCGCGCGCCGCCCCGGCCCGCCCGGCTGACAGAAGGTCGAGGATGACCCAGCAGACACCACCGCCCGTCGTCGAGCTGACGGGCGTCACCGTGGAGTTCCCGCCGGTGAAGGCCCTCGACGGGGTCGATCTCCACCTGCGCCCCGGCGAGGTCCACGCCCTCATGGGTGAGAACGGCGCGGGCAAGTCCACGCTGATCAAGGCCCTGACCGGGGTGCACACGCCGACGGAGGGCACCGTCGTGGTCGACGGCGTCGAGCGTCGGTTCAGCGGACCGGCCGACGCGCGCGCCCACGGCGTGAGCACCGTGTACCAGGAGGTCAACCTCTGCGAGAACCTCACGGTGGCGGAGAACATCATGCTCGGCGCCGAGCCGCGCGTGCTGGGCGGCCTGAACTGGCGGGCGATGCGCCGCCAGGCGGCGGCCCACCTGCGGCGGATGGGCCTCGACATCGACCCCGCCTCGTCGCTCGGGTCGCACTCGCTCGCGGTGCAGCAGCTCGTCGCGATCTGCCGCGCCACGGTCGGGGACTGCAAGGTGCTCATCCTCGACGAGCCGACCTCCAGCCTCGACACCGACGAGGTCGAGCACCTGTTCACCGTCATGCGCTCGCTGCGCGACGAGGGCGTGGCGATCCTGTTCGTCAGCCACTTCCTCGACCAGGTCTACGAGGTCTCCGACCGGATGACCGTGCTGCGCAACGGTCGGCTCGTCGGCGAGTTCGTGACGGCGGAGCTGCCGACCGCCGAGCTGGTGCAGCACATGATCGGCCGGTCCATGGACGTGCTCGAGGCCGCGGAGGAGGTGGCCGAGCGCGCCGAGCGCCCGGCCGGCGCCACGCCGCTGCTCCAGGTGCTCGGCCTGGGCCGCAAGGGCTCGATCCAGCCGTTCGACCTCGACCTCTACGAGGGCGAGGTCGTCGGGCTCGCCGGCCTGCTCGGTTCGGGGCGCACCGAGCTGGCGCGCCTGCTCACCGGCGCCGACCGGGCGGACACCGGTCAGGCGCGCGTGGCGGGGCGGCCCACCCGGCTGCGGAACCCGCGCACGGCCATGGGCCACGGCATCGCCTACACGTCGGAGGACCGCAAGGGCGAGGGCGTGGTCGACGGTCTCACGGTGCGGGAGAACATCGTGCTCGCGCTCCAGGCGGAGCGCGGCTGGATGCGCCCGCTGCCGCGCAGGCAGGTCGACGAGATCGTCGCGCGGTACATCGAGCAGCTCGGCATCCGGCCTGCCGACCCGGAGGCGCTGCTGCGCAACCTCTCGGGCGGCAACCAGCAGAAGGTGCTGCTGGCGCGCTGGCTCGCCACCGCGCCACGCCTGCTCGTGCTCGACGAGCCGACGCGCGGCATCGACGTCGGCGCCAAGGCCGAGATCCAGAAGCTCGTCGCGGACCTGGCGGCAGGCGGCATGTCCGTCGTCTTCATCTCCGCGGAGCTCGAGGAGGTGCTGCGCCTGTCGCACCGGATCGCGGTGCTGCGGGACCGCCGCAAGGTGGCGGAGATCGACGGGGAGGCGGCCTCGACCGCCCAGGTCGTCGACCTCATCGCGGGGGGTGGTGCGGCGTGAGGGACGTGCTGCGTCACCACCTGTTCTGGCCCGTGGCCGCGCTCGTCGCGCTGCTCGTGGCCAACACGGTCGCCCGGCCGGGGTTCCTCGCGATCACCGTGCGCGACGGCCACCTCTTCGGCGCACCGATCGACATCCTGCGCACGACGGCGCCGCTGCTGCTCGTCGCGCTCGGTATGACCCTGGTCATCGCGACCCGCGGCATCGACCTCTCCGTCGGGGCGGTGGTCGCGGTCTCGGGGGCCGTCGCGCTGTCGCAGCTCGCCGCAGCGCCCGACCCGGGAGCGCCGGGCACCGTGCTCCGCGCGATCGGTCTCGCGCTCGTGCTGTGCCTGGTGCTCGGCGTGTGGAACGGGTTCCTCGTGTCGGTGCTCGGCATCCAGCCGATCATCGCGACGCTCATCCTCATGACGGCGGGGCGCGGCGTCGCCATGCTCATCACGGGCGGCATGATCACCACCGTCACCAGCGCCCCGTTCAAGGTGCTCGGCTCGGGGTTCTGGCTGGGCCTGCCCACGGCCGCCGTGCTCGCCTTCGGGGTGTTCGCCGTCGTCGCGTACGTGGTGCGACGCACCGCGCTCGGCATGCTGCTCGAGGCCACGGGCATCAACCCGGCCGCGAGCAGGCTGTCCGGCGTGCGGTCGCGCACCCTGACCTGGACCGTGTACGCCGCGTCGGGCCTGTTCGCCGGGCTCGCGGGCCTGCTCATCAGTGCCGACACCATGGCGGCCGACGCCAACAACGCCGGCCTGTTCATCGAGCTCGACGCGATCCTCGCCGTCGTCATCGGCGGTACGGCGCTCTCGGGCGGCAAGTTCAACCTGTCCGGCACGCTCGTCGGCGCCCTCGTCATCGCGACGCTCGAGCGCACGGTCACGGTGCTCGGCATCTCGCCCCTGGTGACGCCGCTGTTCATGGCGCTCGTGGTCATCGCGGTGACGCTGCTGCAGTCACCGCGCATGCGTGAGCGGTTCACCGCCGCCCGCCGACGCACCGGCACCGGCACCGGCGCGCAGCGGCCCGCCGCGCGCCCCGACTCGACGGAGGTGACGGCCGGATGACGACGTCGGCCCCTGCCCGCCGGACGGCGACCCGGATCCCGGTCCGCCTGGACCGCCGCTACCTGCCGGTGCTCGGCACGTTCGTGGTGCTCGCACTGATGCTGGTCGTCGGCGGCACGCGCTACGACAACTTCCTCACGCCCGCCGTGGTGTCCAACCTGTTCATCAACAACGCCCACCTCGTGGTGCTCGCCGTCGGCATGACGTTCGTCATCCTCACCGGCGGCATCGACCTGTCGGTGGGGGCCGTGCTGGCGCTCTCCACCGTGGTCACCGCGGCCCTGCTGCAGGCGGGGTGGCCCGTCCCGGTCGTGCTGCCGCTGGCGGTCGGCGTCGGCACGGTGATCGGGCTCGCGCACGGCGTGATGATCCACCTGTTCCAGGTGCAGCCGTTCGTGGCCACGCTCGCGGGCATGTTCTTCGCGCGCGGGCTGTGCTTCCTCATCGCGCCCGAGTCGATCGCCATCGGCGACCCGGCCTTCGTGGAGCTCGCGAGCTGGGTGCAGATCGCCGGCCAGTGGCGCATGACCTCGAGCGTGCTGATCGCGGCGATCGTGCTCGGCGTGGCGTTCCTCGTGCTGCACTTCACGCGGTTCGGCCGCACCGTGTACGCGATCGGCGGCGGCGAGCAGTCGGCGCTGCTCATGGGGCTGCCCGTCGCGCGCACCAAGGTGCTCGCCTACGTGGTGAGCGGCACGTGCGCGGGCCTCGGCGGCCTGCTGTTCGCGATGTACTCCCGGTCGGGCTACTCGCTCACCGGCGTGGCCATGGAGCTCGACGCCATCGCCGCCGTCGTCATCGGCGGCACGCTGCTCACCGGCGGCACCGGGTTCGTGCTCGGGTCCGTGCTGGGCGTGCTCGTGCTCGGCCTCATCCAGACCGTCATCACCTTCGAGGGCACCCTCAGCTCCTGGTGGACCCGCATCGTGATCGGCGTGCTCCTGCTGGTCTTCGTGCTGCTCCAGCGGGTGCTCAGCCTGCGGAGGACCTGAGCAGGACACTTTCCGCCCACGGGACCACCGTCAGCCCGTACGGTGGTCCCGTGAGCATGCTGCCCGAGGACCTCAGGGAACGGCCGATGCCCGATCCCGCCGAGCTGCGTCAGCTGGTCGCCGACCTCCGTCGGCTGGTGCTGACCTACAAGTTCGGCATCGACGAGGTGATGACCAAGGTCTCGATCCTGCGCGACGAGTTCCGCCACATGCAGAACTACAACCCCGTCGAGCACGTCGGGTCGCGCCTCAAGTCGTTCGAGTCGATCGTCGCCAAGTGCCGGCGCAAGGGCATCCCGCTCACGCCGCAGGGCGTGCGCGAGCAGATGTTCGACATCGCGGGCGTGCGGATCACGTGCAGCTTCGTCAACGACATCTACCTGCTGCGGGACATGCTGCTCAAGCAGACGGACATGACGCTGCTCGAGGAGCGGGACTACATCAAGCACCCCAAGGCGACCGGGTACAAGTCCCTGCACCTCATCGTGCAGATCCCGGTCTTCCTCTCCGACCGGGTCGAGCGCGTGAACGTCGAGATCCAGCTGCGTACCATCGCCATGGACTTCTGGGCCAGCCTCGAGCACAAGATCTACTACAAGTACGACGGCGACGTGCCACGGCACCTCACCGACTCGCTCAAGCTCGCGGCCGACGTCGCCTGGTCGCTCGACACCTCGATGGAGCGCATCCATGACGAGGTCAAGGCGATCTCGGGCGACGAGGAGCCGATGGCGAGCAGGCACAACCTCCACTCTCCGGAGGAGATGCTGCGTGACTTCTGGCGCGCCGCGGAGGCCGACGGCGGGTTCGGCTTCGACAGCGAGCCCTGACCCGGACACCGCCGTCGACCTGCTGCTGTGCCGGACTCCCGGAGCGTGGGCCGGGAGTCGACGGGCGGGGACGGGAGGTCGTCGGGGTGCAGTCCGGCGGCACCGAGCCGGTGGCGGTGGACCTGACCGTGGCCTGACCAGGGCCTGACCGGGCCGGTGCGCACGGCAAGCCCTTTCCCTGCCCTCGGTGACCGACCCTTGGGACGACGGGTATCGATGCCGTAACCATCCCAGCGCGTTCCCTTGCTTCTCGTCGGCCGCCGCTACCGTGAAGCCGGTCGTTCACCGTCGCGTCAAAGTTCAGCCGGGACGGTTTTGACCAACAGGCATGTGAGCGATCACAATCGGTTGCGTTCACAAAGTGAAGTCGGCCGGGTCGCAGAGACGTGTGCCCGGAACACTCGAAGAGGAGAAGACATGGCAAGGAAGCTGTGGGCCACGCGCGGTCTGGCCGCGCTGGCGACGGGCGCTCTGGCCGTCTCGCTCACCGCGTGCGGTGGCGAGGGTGCCGGTGGCGGCGCCGGTGGCGGCGACGGCGAAGAGGGCGGCCTGGTCGGCGTCGCGATGCCGACCCAGACCTACGAGCGCTGGATCGCCGACGGCAACGCCGTGAAGTCGGGTCTCGAGGAGGCCGGGTACGAGGTCGACCTGCAGTTCGCGGGCGACGACATCCCGACCCAGCAGCAGCAGATCGACGCGATGATCAACAAGGGCGCCGAGGCGCTCATCGTCGCCTCGATCGACGGCACCGCGCTGGGCAGCCAGCTCGAGGCCGCTGCCGCCGCGGACATCCCGGTGATCTCCTACGACCGCCTGATCCGCGACTCGGAGAACGTCGACTTCTACGTCACGTTCGACAACTACCAGGTGGGCGTCCAGCAGGGCACCTCGCTGCTGACCGGCCTGGGCATCCTCGACGAGAACGGCGAGGAGGCCGCTGACGCGCCCGAGGGCCCGTTCAACATCGAGCTCTTCGCCGGCTCGCCCGACGACAACAACGCCGGGTTCTTCTTCGACGGCGCCATGTCGGTGCTCCAGCCGTACATCGACGACAAGACGCTCGTCGTCCCGTCCGGCCAGACCGACTTCGGCACCGTCGCGATCCAGCGCTGGGAGCAGGAGGGTGCGCAGGAGCGCATGGAGAACCTGCTGACCTCGACGTACACGGGCAACGACGAGACCATCGACGGCGTGCTGGCCCCGGCCGACGTGCTGTCGCGCGGCATCCTCACCGCCCTGCAGAACGCGGGCTACGGCGAGGGCGACCTCGAGATCCCCGTCGTGACCGGCCAGGACGCCGAGGCCGCGTCGGCCAAGCTGATCCAGGACGACGTCCAGTACTCGACCATCTTCAAGGACACGCGACTCCTGGCCGAGCAGGCCGTGATCGCCGCGACGTCGTTCCTCGAGGGCAACGAGCCCGAGGCGAACGACACGGAGACCTACGACAACGGCGTGAAGGTCGTGCCGTCGTACCTCCTGCCCACGGTGATCGTCACCAAGGACAACCTCGAGGCCGAGCTCATCGACTCCGGCTACCTCACGGAGGACGAGGTCGCCTCCGGCCAGGTCGACGAGTGAGCCTGAGCGCTCGGTAGTCCGGCCGTCCCGGCCGACAAGCCGTCCGGCCTGCCGGTGGTCGCGCTCCCAAGCGGGGGCGCCGCACCACCGGCCGGCCGGACGGCGCGGGCCGGACCGGCCCCTGCAACCCCCTATTGGCGACACGCGACAAGGACTGGCATGGCCGATTCGGCGCCGACCGACATCCTCGAGATGCGCGGCATCACCAAGACATTCCCTGGGGTCAAGGCGCTCCAGGACGTCAACCTCACCGTCCGCCGCGGTGAGATCCACGCGATCTGCGGCGAGAACGGCGCGGGCAAGTCCACCCTGATGAAGGTGCTGTCGGGCGTGTACCCGTACGGCTCCTACGAGGGCGACATCGTGCTCGACGGCGAGACCGCCCAGTTCGGCACGATCAACGACTCCGAGGCGCGCGGCGTGGTGATCATCCACCAGGAGCTCGCGCTCGTCCCGTACCTGTCGATCGCCGAGAACATCTTCCTCGGCAACGAGCGCCGCCGCGCCGGCGGCGGCATCGACTGGAACAGGACCAACGCCGAGGCGGCCGCCCTGCTGCAGCGGGTCGGCCTGAACGAGCAGCCGACGACGCCGATCTCCGCCCTGGGCGTGGGCAAGCAGCAGCTCGTGGAGATCGCCAAGGCGATCTCCAAGGACGTGCGCCTGCTCATCCTCGACGAGCCGACGGCGGCCCTGAACGACACCGACTCCGAGCACCTGCTCGGTCTGCTCCGCCAGTTCAAGGGTCAGGGCATCACCTCGATCATGATCTCCCACAAGCTGGCCGAGATCGCCGAGATCGCCGACCGCACCACGATCATCCGCGACGGGCGCTCGATCGAGACGTTCGACATGGCGACCGCGGGCGAGTCGTCGGAGGCGGTGCAGAACCGCATCATCCGCGGCATGGTGGGCCGCGACCTCGACAACCGGTACCCCGACCGCGAGTCGCACCCCGGCGAGGAGGTGCTGCGGATCGAGGACTGGACGGTGTACCACCCGACCCAGCCCGGCCGCGTCGTCGTCGACAAGGCGAACCTCACCGTCCGCGCGGGCGAGGTGGTCGGCATCGCCGGCCTCATGGGTGCCGGCCGCACCGAGCTCGCCATGTCCCTGTTCGGCCGCTCGTACGGCCGCGACATCTCCGGGCGCGCGTACCTGCACGGCAAGGAGGTCGACGTGCACAGCGTGCCGGCGGCCATCCGCTCGGGCATCGCGTACGTGTCGGAGGACCGCAAGCAGTACGGCCTCAACCTCATCGAGGACATCCGGCGCAACATCTCGGCGGCGGGCCTCGGCAAGCTGACGCGCAACGGCTTCGTGGACGAGAACGAGGAGCTCAAGGTCGCGGAGGAGTACCGCGACTCCATGAACATCCGCACGCCGAACGTGCTGGTGGAGGTGGGCAAGCTCTCGGGCGGCAACCAGCAGAAGGTCGTGCTGTCCAAGTGGCTGTACACCGCGCCGGAGGTGCTGATCCTCGACGAGCCCACGCGCGGCATCGACGTCGGCGCCAAGTACGAGATCTACACGATCATCAACGAGCTGGTCGCGGCGGGGAAGGCCGTCCTGGTCATCTCCTCGGAGCTCCCCGAGCTGCTCGGGATCTGCGACCGCATCTACACCCTGGCCTTCGGCCGCATCACAGGCGAGGTCGACGTGCCCTCTGCCACCCAGGAAGGACTCATGGCCCTCATGACGCAGGAGACTCAGGAGGCGACGGCATGACCGGCATCGCCAACCTCCGGGAGCTGATCACCCGGAACGTCCGCACGAGCGGCATCTTCATCGCCTTCGTGCTGATCGTGCTGCTGTTCTCGGTGCTCACCGACGGGTTGCTGCTCAGCTCGCGCAACCTGACGAGCCTCGTGCTGCAGTTCTCGTACATCCTCATCCTCGCCATCGGCATGGTCATCATCATCATCGGCGGGCACATCGACCTGTCGGTGGGATCGGTGGTGGCCCTCACCGGTGCCGTCGCGGCCGTCGTCGTCATCCGCAACGGCATGCCGTGGTGGGTCGGCGTGCTCGCCGCGTTGGGCACCGGCCTGCTGGTGGGGGCGTGGCAAGGGTTCTGGGTGGCGTACGTCGGCATCCCAGCCTTCATCGTGACCCTCGCGGGCATGCTGCTGTTCCGCGGCCTGACCCTCGAGGTCCTGAACAACGTCTCGCTCTCGCCGTTCCCGTCGGAGTACACGAGCATCGCGTCCGGCTTCTTCAACGGCCTGCTCGGCGGTTACGGCTACGACGCGTTCACGCTGGTCATCTTCGCCGTCGCGGTGCTGGGCTTCGCGTACAACGCGTGGCGCAACCGCCGCGCCCGGATCGCCTACAACCAGACGGTCGAGGCACCGGTGCTGTTCGTGCTCAAGCTCGTCGTGGTCGCCGTCGTCGTCATGTGGTTCGCGTGGAACCTCGCGACCTACCGCGGCCTGCCCGCCGTGCTCATCATCCTGGCCGTGCTGATCATGGTCTACACGCTGGTCACCAAGCACAGCGTGTTCGGGCGCCACGTCTACGCCATCGGTGGCAACCTCGCCGCGGCGCAGCTGTCGGGCGTGCGGGTCAAGCGCGTCAACTTCTGGATGTTCGTGAACATGGGCTTCCTGGCCTCGGTGGCCGGCGTCGTGTTCTCGGCCCGGTCCAGCGCCGCCCAGCCCGCAGCGGGCAACATGTTCGAGCTCGACGCCATCGCGGCCTGCTTCATCGGTGGCGCCGCGGTGACCGGCGGCATCGGCACGGTGACCGGCGCGATGGTCGGTGGTCTCATCATGGCCGTCATGTCGAACGGCATGCAGCTCATGGGCGTCGACCAGTCCACGCAGCAGGTCGTCAAGGGCATCGTGCTGCTCCTGGCCGTCGCGTTCGACGTCTGGAACAAGCGCCGGGCGGCCGCCGCGCGCTGATCCGTCCCGGGAGCCCGCACGCGGTCCTCTCCGAGAACGACCTCAGGCACCGATCTCCTCGTGGATCGGTGCCTGAGGTCGTTCTCGGAGAGGGCCCTGTCCGGCCAGCACCGGCAAGCCCCGGCCGGAACGGCCCCGTGGGCGAGAATGGCCGGATGGTTGACGCTGCTCCCGCACCGCGCCGCGGTCGGCGGCCCGCCGGGCAGGACGCGCGCGGCGAGATCTTGACCGCCGCCAGGGCCGAGTTCCTCGAGCGCGGGTACGAGGCGACCTCCCTGCGCTCGGTGGCCCGCCGTGCCGGCGTCGATCCCGGCACCGTGCGGCACTGGTTCCCCGGCAAGGCGCGCCTGCTCACCGCGACGCTCGACGTCACGGGCATCGAGCCGGACGCCGTCGTCGAACGCGTCGTGGCCGGTCCGCGCGAGACGCTGGGCGAGCGGCTCGTGGAGGGCGTCATCGGTCTGTGGGACGCGGACGACGGCGACACCGTGCGCCTCGTCGTGCCCGCCGTCCTCGCCGACGCCGAGCTGCGCGGGCTGCTGCTGCAGTTCATCGGCTCGGCGGTCCTCGGGCCGGTGATGCGCGCCGTCGAGGCCCCCGACGCCCCGCTGCGGGCGGCGCTCGTCGCCTCGCAGATGTCGGGCGTGCTGCTCACGCGGTACCTGCTGCGGGTCGACCCGCTCGCGGGGCTCGCGCCCCGGGAGGTCGGCCGGCTCGTCGGCCCCACGCTGCAGCGCTATCTCACGGAGCCCCTTGCGTGGACCGCGCGTCCGGGCAAATAATTCCTCACATGAGGAAAAACGCGGTCGAGATCCGGGACCTGCGCGTGGTCCGGGGCGGCAGGCCGGTCGTCGACGGCCTCGGGCTGACCGTGCCCGCCGGGTCCGTCGTCGGGCTGCTCGGACCGTCCGGCTCCGGCAAGACCACGCTGATGCGCAGCATCGTCGGCGTCCAGGACAAGGTCACCGGCACGGTCGAGGTGCTCGGGGCTCCCGCGGGCAGCCCGTCGCTGCGGCGGCGGGTCGGGTACATGACGCAGGACGCGAGCGTCTACACCGACCTCACCGTGGTGCAGAACCTGCGGTACTTCGCCGCGCTGGCCGGGGTACCCGCGCCGGCCAGGGCGGTGGCGGCGGCCGTCGCCACCGTCGACCTCGGCGGGCACGAGAAGCAGCGGGTCGGCACGCTGTCCGGCGGCGAGCGGTCCCGGGTGTCGTTGGCCGCCGCGCTGGTCGGTGATCCGGAGCTGCTGGTCCTCGACGAGCCCACCGTGGGTCTCGACCCCGTGCTGCGGCGTGACCTGTGGAGCGTGTTCCGCCGGCTCGCCGCCGACGGGCGCACCCTCCTGGTCTCCAGCCACGTGATGGACGAGGCCACGCAGTGCGACCGCCTGCTCCTCCTGCGGGCCGGCGGGCTCGTCGCGGACACCACGCCCGACGACCTGCTCGCGTCCACGGGCGCGCCCGACGCCGAGCGCGCCTTCCTGACCCTCATCGACCGATCCGCCGAGCGGGGCGCCGCGCCCGCCGGGCGGCACACCGCCGAGGAGGACCCCCGATGAGCCTGACCCTCGCCACGACCGGCCGCGTGCTCGCCCAGCTCCGCGGCGACCACCGCACGGTCGCCCTCGTCCTCGTGCTGCCCTGCCTGCTCATCGGGCTCATCGCGTGGATGTTCGCCGACCAGCCGCAGGTGCTCGACCG
>DATGOB010000281.1:0-2467 GCA_036010205.1 Promicromonospora sp.
CTGCTGCTCAAGGACCTGCGCCTGCCCGACTTCCGCGAGTACGCCGTCGACGTGCCGGTGCCGGGCGGGTCGACGGCGGAGGCGCCGCGCGTGCTGGGCCAGTGGCTCACCGACGTCATCCGCCTCAACCCGCACACGTTCCGGATCTTCGGCCCGGACGAGGTGGCGTCCAACCGACTGCAGGCCGTGTACGACGTGACGGACAAGCAGTGGAACGCCGAGTACGTCGGCCCGGACGTCGATGAGCACATGGCCCGCGCGGGCCGCGTCATGGAGATGCTCAGCGAGCACCAGGTGCAGGGCTGGCTGGAGGGCTACCTCCTCACCGGCCGGCACGGCCTGCTGACCAGCTACGAGGCATTCATCCACATCATCGACTCGATGTTCAACCAGCACGCCAAGTGGCTCAAGGTCACCAACGACATCCCGTGGCGCCGGCCGATCGCGTCGCTCAACTACCTCCTTTCCAGCCACGTGTGGCGGCAGGACCACAACGGCTTCAGCCACCAGGACCCCGGGTTCATCGACCACGTCGTCAACAAGAAGGCGGAGATCGTCCGCGTCTACCTGCCGCCGGACGCCAACACCCTGCTGTCCACCTACGACCACTGCCTGCGCAGCCGCCAGTACGTCAACGTGGTGGTGTCGGGCAAGCAGCCGTCGCCGAACTGGCTCGACATGCCCAGCGCCGTCGAGCACTGCACGCGCGGCCTCGGCATCTGGGAGTGGGCGGGCACGGAGCAGCCGGGTACCACGCCCGACGTCGTGCTCGGCTGCGCGGGCGACGTCCCCACGATGGAGGTGCTCGCCGCGGCCGACATCCTGCGCCGCGAGCTGCCGGACCTCAAGGTGCGCGTGGTCAACGTCGTCGACCTCATGCGGCTGCAGGACGCGAAGGAACACCCGCACGGTCTGCCCGACCGCGAGTTCGACGGCCTGTTCACAGCCGACAGGCCCGTGATCTTCGCCTACCACGGCTACCCGTGGCTCATCCACCGCCTCACCTACCGCCGCACCGGCCACGACCACTGGCACGTGCGCGGCTACAAGGAGGAGGGCACGACGACGACGCCGTTCGACATGGTCATGCTCAACGACCTGGACCGGTACCACCTGGTGATCGACGTCATCGACCGCGTGCCGTCGCTGGGCACGACCCAGGCGGGCCTGCGCCAGCGCATGCAGGACGCGCGGGTCCGCGCCCGCGCCTGGACGCGCGAGCACGGCGACGACATCCCCGAGGTGCGCGACTGGGTCTGGCCCGACGCCCAGGACCAGGCCGACTCCGGCCAGGTGGGCGCTACGCTCGGCACGGGCGGGGACAACGAGTAGCGCCTCCCCCCCGAAGACCGCACGGAACGACCTCGGAGCCGCACGTGACCGACACGACCCGCAGCATCGTCATCGCAAGCCCGGAAGGCGAGAGCGGGAAGTCGACCGTCGCGCTCGGTGTCCTCGACCTGCTGGTCCGCAAGGGCCGGCGGGTCGGGGTGTTCCGCCCGGTCTCGCGCGCCACCGCCGGGCACGAGGCCGAGCGCGACCACGTGCTGGAGCTCCTGCTGGAGCACGACGGCGTCGACATCGCCTACGACGACGCGGTGGGCGTGACGTACAAGGACGTGCACGACGACCCGGAGGACGCGCTCGCCCGCATCGTGTCCCGGTTCCACGACCTGGCCACGCGCTGCGACGCCGTGGTGGTGCTCGGCACCGACTACACCGACGTCGCGGGCCCCACCGAGCTGTCGTTCAACGCACGCATCGCGGCGAACCTCGGCGCCCCGGTGCTGCTCGTCGTCTCGGGCCGCGAGCGCACACCGGAGGGCGTGCGGACCCTGGCGGACGTGAGTCTCTCGGAGCTGGCCGCGCACCACGCGCAGGCGGTGGGCCTCGTGGTCAACCGCGCGGAGCCGGCCGACGCGGCGACGATCCGGGACGTGCTGACCCAGGCCCGGCCGGAGCTGCCGGTGTGGACCATCCCGGAGGAGCCGTTCCTGCACGCCCCGACCGTGGGCCAGCTCCTGGAGGCCGTCGAGGGCACGCTCGTGCTCGGCGACCCGGAGCTGCTGGGCCGCGAGGCGCTGGACCTCCAGGTGGGGGCGATGAGCTTCGAGCACCTGCTGGAGCGGCTGAGCGACGGCGCCGTCGTCATCACGCCGGGCGACCGCATCGACCAGCTCATCGGGCTGCTCGCGACGCACCTCACGCCGTCGTTCCCGTCGCTGTCGGGGATCATCCTCAACGGCGGGTTCTACCCGCAGGGACGGCCCGCCGAGCTGCTGGAGGCGATGCGCCCCCGGCTGCCGATCATCACGACCCCGCTCGGCACCTACCCCACCGCGCGCGCCGCCGCGACCACGCGGGGCCGCGTCGACAAGGACTCGGTGCGCAAGGTCGAGGTCGCCCGCGCCCTGTTCGAGCAGCACGTCGACGCCGCCGCGCTCGCCGCGCGGCTCGACCTGCCGCG
>DATGOB010000282.1:0-7444 GCA_036010205.1 Promicromonospora sp.
GGTGCGGGAGCTGGGGCGCACGATCATCATGGTGACGCACGACCCGTCGGCGGCGGCGTACGCGGACCGGGTGGTGCTGATCGCGGACGGGAAGATCGCCGGGGACATCAGTGACCCGACCCCGGAGTCGGCGATGGCGGGCCTGGACGCGCTGCGCACGCTGGAGCCTGCTGTCACCACCGGTAGGGCGGGCGCGTGATGACCGCCACGACCACACCCACGAGCACCCCACCCGTCGTGCCGACCGACAGCACGCCCGCCCTCGGCGGCGGCTCCCGCTACCCGACCGCGCGCCTGACCCTCGGCCAGATGCGCCGCAGCACCGGCCGCCTCATGGCCGCAGGCATCGCCATCCTCATCAGCACCGCGTTCGTCACCGTGACGCTGCTGGTGGGCAACATCATCACCAGCACCACCTACGACCAGGTCGCCGCCCGCTACGCGGAGGCCGACCTCGTCGTCTCCCAGCCGAGCCACGAGCTCACCCCGGACGACGTCGAGGCGGCCGGCGCCGTGGACGGCGTCGCCGCGGTGCAGGCCCAGCAGACCTTCTCCACCGAGCTGACGCGCGGCGGGAAGGTCGTCTACCAGTCGATCACCGCCCACCCCGCCGACGAGCGGCTGACGCCGCTCCGGCTCGCCGAGGGCGACTGGCCGCAGGGACCGACCGACGTCGCGCTGCCGACCGACGTCGCCGAGCGGCTCGGCCTCGGGGTCGGTGACACGGTCAACGCCAACCGCTGGCTCGTCGACCCGGAGCCCACCGTCCAGGAGGACGGCAGCACCTGGTACGACAACCAGGAGATCACCGAGAAGCTCACCGTGACCGGCCTCGTCGAGGACCCGTACCAGGCGTACGCCCTGACGGGTGGCATGGCCGTCGTGTCCGCCGCGACGCTGGACCAGTGGATCGCCGACGACAGCGGGCCCGACAGCGCTCCGACCTACGGCGCCCTGCTCGTGGCGCTCGACGACCCCGCGGCGCTCGAGGAGGCGCGGCAGGCCCTCGCCACGGCCGTGCCCTCCGCCACCGACGTGCTGACCACGCAGGAGTACGCCGAGCAGGCCGTCGCGGAGATGTCCGGCGGCCAGAACATCGTCTTCCTCGTGTTCGTCCTCGCCTTCGCCGGCGTCGCGCTCGTCGTGGCGGGCCTGGTCATCGCCAACACGTTCCAGGTGCTCGTCGCCCAGCGGTCGCGCATGCTCGCGCTGCTGCGCTGCATCGGCGCGGGCACCGGTCAGCTCTACCGCAGCGTCCTGCTCGAGGCCGCGATCCTCGGCCTGGTCGCCGCGCTCGCCGGTGTCGTCCTCGGCGTGCTGCTCGTGCAGGCCGGCCTGCTCGTGGCGCCGAGCTTCGACCTCGGCGTGCCGCTGCCGGGCGCCGTCACGGTCAACGCGGCGGTCGTGCTCGTGCCGCTCGCCGTCGGCGTCCTGGTCACCCTGGCCGCCGCCGTCACCCCCGCCCGTGCCGCCTCCCGGGTCGCGCCGCTCGCCGCGCTGCGCCCGTCGGACGCCCCGACCCTGCGCGGGGCCGGCAAGGTCCGGGCGGTCCTCGCGGGCCTGCTCACCGTCGGGGGCGTCGCGCTCCTGGGCGGCGGCATGGTCCTGGGCCGGACCGGTCAGGCCGACCTCGGCATCCTCGCCGCCGTGCTCGGTGGCTCGGTGTCGCTCGTCGGCGTCATCGTCGGCGCGGTGTTCTGGCTGCCGCGGGTCGCCGGGGCGTTCGGTCGCCTGGTCGGCACCTCCGGTCCCGCCGCGCGCCTGGCCGCCGCCAACACGCAGCGCAACCCGCGCCGCACGGCCGCCACCGCCACGGCGCTGCTCATCGGCGTCACGCTCGTGTCCATGATGACGACGGGCGCCGCGAGCGCCCGCGTCACCCTCGACCAGGAGCTCGACGCGAAGTACCCGGTCGACCTGCAGGTGGGCACGACGTCGTCGGACGACGACGGCAACCCCACGACGATGCCGGGCAGCGTGACCGACGCCGTGCGCGGCGTCGGTGACCTGCGGGCCGTCGCCGAGGTGACCACGTACGTCGCGGAGACGACCGACGAGGAGGTGGTGCCCGTCGTCGCCGCCACCCCGGAGGCGCTGACGTCGGTGCTCAACACGCCGGAGGGCGCGGAGGGCTTCGGCCCCGGCACGCTCCTGGTGCCCGCGGGGGTCGCCAAGAACTACGGGCTCGAGGGCCGTGACACGATCACGCTCAGCGGCCCGGCGGGCGAGGTGACGCTCGACGTGGTTCCCAGCGACCTGCGGACGAACGACGCCTTCCTCACGCCGCTCGACCTGGCGGCGGTCACGCCGGCCGTGGCGCCGAACGCCCTGTGGGCGGGGGTCGCCGACGGCGCGGACGTGGCCGCGACGGTCGCCGCGCTGCAGGACGCGGTCTCCTCGACCGAGGAGGCCGTGGAGATCAGCGGCGCCGTCGTCGAGCGGGAGGCGTACCAGCAGGTCATCGACGTGATCCTCGGGATCGTCGTCGGACTGCTCGCCGTGGCGGTGGTCATCGCGCTCATCGGCGTGGCCAACACGCTGTCGCTCTCGGTGATCGAGCGCACCCGGGAGAACGCGATGCTCCGGGCCATCGGGCTCACGACGGGGCAGCTGCGCGGCACGCTCGCCGTCGAGGGGATGCTCATCGCCGGTGTCGGTGCGGTGCTCGGCATCGTGCTGGGCCTCGTGTACGGCTGGGCGGGCGCGACGGCGGCCCTCGGCAACGTCGGCACGGTGCCGTTCGTGGTCCCGTGGGCCGAGGTCGGCGTGATGCTCGCCGTCGCGCTGGTCGCCGGGCTCGTCGCCTCGGTGCTCCCGGCCCGGGCCGCGGTCCGGACCCGGCCCGTGGCGGCGCTCGCGGCGGAGTAGACCCCCCTCCGCCGCCGGGCAGGGCCGCGGCGACACCGCCCCCTCGGGTGTCCCGCGGCCCTGCCTCTTCTCCACCGGGACCACAGCGGTCCCAGCCAGCGTCACCGCCGACCCGAGGAGAGCCCGTGGCCCGCATCGACCCGACCGTCCGCCTGACCCTCGGCCAGATGCGCCGCAGCCTGGGTCGTCTGGCCGCCGCGGGGACCGCGATCCTCATCGGGACGGCGTTCGTCACGGCGACGCTGCTCGCGGGCGGCGTCGTCACCCGCACCACGTACGACCAGGTCGCCGCGCAGTACGCCGACGGCGACCTGGTCGTGTTCGACAGCAGGGGCACCCTGACCACCGGCGACGTCAGGACGATCCGCGCGGTCGGGGGTGTCGCGGCCGCCGACGGCCTGCGGGGCACGTACGCGGAGCTGAACCACGACGGCCGCACCGTCTACCAGGCGCTCGTCGGGGCGCCGTCGGACCGGCGGCTGAGCCCGCTGGAGCTGACCGCGGGCGCCTGGCCCGACGCGGCGGACCGGATCGCGCTCCCGGCGGACGTCGCGGACCTGTTCGGTGTGGGCGTGGGGGACACCGTCTCCGCGACGCGCTGGCTGCCGGGCGCGAAGCCCTCGATGGACGAGCGGGGTCCGGACCGCGACGGCGGCCGCGCGGGCGCCGAGCGGCTGACGGTGTCGGGGCTCGTCGCCGACCCGTCGCACGCCTACGCCGCGAGCGGCGGGGTCGCCGTGGTCCCGCGCGCGGCGCTGGAGCAGCGGGTCGTGCGGGAGGCGGGCGGCGAGGCGCCCGGCCTGCGGACCGTCGTCGTCGCGCTCGACCGGGCCGACGAGGCCTCGCTCGAGGCCGCGCGGGACGCGCTCGCCGCGGCCGTCCCCGCGGCGACCGGCGTCACGACCCCGGCGGAGTACGCCGAGGACGTCGTCGCGGGGCTCGCCGACGGCCAGAACATCATCTTCCTCGTGTTCGTCCTGGCGCTCGCGGGCGTGTCGCTGGTGGTCGCGGGCCTGGTCATCGCCAACACCTTCCAGGTGCTCGTCGCGCAGCGTGCCCGCACCCTCGCGCTGCTGCGCTGCGTCGGCGCGGGCACCGGCCAGGTCTACCGCACGGTGCTGCTCGAGGCGGCTGCCGTGGGCCTCGTCTCCTCGGTGCTCGGCCTCGCGGCCGGTGCCCTGGCCGTGCAGGGTGCGCTGCTGATCGCGCCGGCGTTCGACCTCGGCGTCACGCTGCCCACCACCGTCACCCCGAGCGCGCCCGTGCTGCTCCTGCCGCTCGGCGTCGGGGTGCTCGTGACGCTGCTGGCGGCGGTCGCACCGGCCCGGGCCGCCGCGCGGGTGGCCCCGCTCGCGGCGCTCGGCCCCGCCGTGCCGCCCGGCCTGCGGGGGTCCGGCCGGTGCCGCTCGGTGGTCGCGTGGGCGGCCGGTGCGGGCGGGCTCGTGCTGCTGGCGGTCGGCGTCGCGCTCGGCACGTCGGGGCGCATCGACGTCGGTCTCTTCGCCGCCGTGTTCGGCGGCTCCGTGTCGCTCGTGGGCGTCATCGTGGGCTCGGTGTTCTGGCTGCCGCGCGTCGCCGCGGCTCTCGGCCGGCTCGCGGACGGCGTCGGCCCGGCCGCGCGGCTCGCGTCGGCCAACGCGGCGCGCAACCCGCGCCGGACCGCCGCGACGTCCACGGCCCTGCTCGTCGGCGTCACGCTGGTGTCGATGATGACGACGGGCGCCGCGTGCGCCCGCGTGACGATGGACCACCAGCTCGACACCCGTTTCCCCGTGGACCTCCAGGTCGCGGGCGTGCGGCCGGGCCCGGACGGCGCGACCGGCGTGCCGCGCGAGGTCGGGACGGCGCTGCGCGGCGTCGACGGGCTCGGCGCCCCCGTGCGGGTCACCACCGCGTCGGTCGAGCGGGCCGACGGCGCGGGCCACGTCCCGGTCGCCGCCGTGCGCCCCGCCGACCTGCGTGCCGTCCTGGCCACCCCCGCCGACGCCGCACGCCTGCGGCCCGGTGTGCTCGTCGTCCCGGAGCGCGTGGCGCGGCCGGCGGGCCTGGTGGGCGCGCGCACCGTGACGCTCACCGGTGCCGGCGGCAGCGTGACCCTGGACGTCGTGCACACCGACTCGCTCGCCCCGCAGGCCTACCTCACGCCGCACGACCTCGCGGCGCTCGCCCCGGACCGGCAGGCCGCCCAGCTCTGGGCCGCCGTCGACGACGCCGCGGACGCCGCCGACGTCGTCGCGGCGGCGCAGGCCGCGGTCGCAGGGACCGGGCGGCCCGTGTCCGTCACGGCCACCGTGCTGGAGCGCGACGCGTACGCGCGGATGATCGACGTCATCCTCGCCGTGGTCGTCGCGCTGCTCGCGGTCGCCGTGGTCATCGCGCTCATCGGCGTCGCCAACACGCTGTCCCTGTCCGTCGTCGAGCGCACGCGCGAGAACGCGGTCCTGCGTGCCATCGGGCTGTCGACGGCGCAGCTGCGCGCCACGCTCGCCATCGAGGGCATGGTCATCGCGGGCGTCGGCGCCGTGCTCGGCGTCGTGCTGGGCCTCGTCTACGGGTGGGCCGGCGCCACGACGGCGCTGTCCGCGCTCGGCGAGGTCCCGCTCGTGGTGCCGTGGGCCGAGGTCGTCGTGGTCCTGGTCGTCGCGCTGCTCGCCGGGCTGGTCGCCTCGGTCGCCCCCGCGCGCGCCGCGACGCGCACCCACCCGGTGACGGCGCTCGCGCCGCGCTGACGGCGCCGCCGTCCGGGCGGGCCGGGTTCAGGACCCGGGCCGCACCAGGCCGGTCTCGTAGGCCGTGACCACGGCTTGCACGCGGTCGCGCGCGTCCAGCTTGGCGAGGATGCGGCCCACGTGCGTCTTGACGGTGGCCTCGGCGACGAACAGGTCGGCCGCGATCTCCGTGTTCGACCGGCCGCGCGCCATGAGCACCAGCACCTCGCGCTCACGGCTCGTCAGGCCCGCCAGCGCCTCGTGCGGGCGCGGCGCCTCCTCCGGCGGCAGCGTGGTCACCAGCCGCTCCATGAGCCGCCGCGTGGACGACGGCGCGATGACCGCGTCGCCCTGGTGCACCGTGCGGATCGCGGCGAGCAGCTCCTCGGGCTGGGCGTCCTTGAGCAGGAAGCCGCTGGCCCCCGCCCGGATCGCGTCGAGCACGTACTCGTCCAGGTCGAACGTCGTCAGGACGACGACGCGCGGGTCGCCCGCCGCGGCGCGGCCGCCGTCGGCCAGGAGCGCGCGCGTCGCGGACAGGCCGTCCATGCCGGGCATGCGCACGTCCATGAGCACGACGTCGGACGCGGTCGCGCCGAGCAGCCGCAGCGCCTCGCGCCCGTCGTCGGCCTCGAGGACGACCTCGAGGTCGGGCTGCGAGTCGATCACCATGCGCAGGCCCGCGCGCACCAGGGGCTGGTCGTCGACCAGCGCGACGCGGACGGGTCGACCGGGTGGGGCCTGGGTCATCGTGCTCCTCGGGTGTCCTGCAGGTCGGTGGGTCCGGGGCTGTCCGCGTCGTCGGCGTCGGCACCCGGTCCGCTGTCGGGCTCGGTGGGGCTGTCGGGCTCGGGAGCACGCTCCGGCCCGCTGTCCGTCGGCGAACCGGCCGCCCCCGTGGGGCCGGACCCGACCCC
Organism: Promicromonospora sp.; assembly: GCA_036010205.1. Classification (GTDB taxonomy): domain Bacteria; phylum Actinomycetota; class Actinomycetes; order Actinomycetales; family Cellulomonadaceae; genus Promicromonospora. The sequence goes on from DATGOB010000282.1 coordinate 6,494, forward strand.
GCCCTCGGCCTCGACCGCTCCGGCGGGCACAGGGTCCGGCACAGCGGCAGGCGCTGCCGCGCGCGGGATCGGCACGACGAAGCGGACGGAGAACCCGCCGCCCTGCCGCGGCCCCGCGGAGAGCGTGCCACCGAACATCTCGGCGCGCTCGCGCATCCCGAGCAGACCGTACCCCGGGGAGGGTGCGGGCTCGTCCGGGCCCGCCGCGTCGGCCGCGAGTCCGCGCCCGTCGTCGTCGACGCGCAGCTCGACCTCGTCCTCGCCCCAGCGCACCAGGACCGTGACGGCGGGCCGCGGGCCGGCGTGCTTGCGCACGTTCGTGAGCGCCTCCTGGCAGACGCGGTAGAGCGTGAGCCCGACGCCGGGCGGCAGCCTGCGCTCGACGCCGACGCGCGCCCAGGACACCCGCATGCCGCCGTCCTTGGCCTGCTCGACGAGGTGGCCGATGTCGGCGGCGTCCGGCTGCGGGCGCAGCGGGGCCGCAGCGGCCGCCGTCGCGCCGGCGCCTGCGGGCGCGGCCGGCGCCGCGCCGGAGGACGCGGCCGCCGTGCCGGCCGGCACCGCGTCGCGCGCCGGCCGGGTGCCGCCCGCGGCGCCGTCCGGCGCCACCAGCCCGAGCGGCGTCGCCGGAGCCGGCTCGTCCTCGCGCAGCACGCCGAGCAGGCGCCGCATGTCGGCGAGCGCGGCGCGGCCCGTCTCGGCGATGGTGCCGAGCGCCCGCTGCGCGGCGGCGGGGTCCGCGGCCGCGGCGTACCGGCCGCCGTCGGCCTGGGCGATCATGACCGACAGGGAGTGGGCGACGATGTCGTGCATCTCGCGCGCGATGCGCGCGCGCTCGGCGGCCGTGGCGATCCGCGCCTGCTGGTCGCGCTCGATCTCGAGCCGCTCGGTGCGGTCGCGCATCGCCTGGAGCATCGCGCGGCGCGAGCGCCGCACCAGCCCGAACGCGAA
>DATGOB010000283.1:0-4082 GCA_036010205.1 Promicromonospora sp.
GGATCCGGCGGCTAGATCCAGCTCGGCAGCAGCATGAGCCGCTGCCAGTACTCGTACGGCACCGGCATCGCGGTCCAGATCGGGTAGTAGAGCACGCTCACGCCCACGACGACCACGAGCAGCACGGCCGCGAGCCACACGACCACGCGCCGGTCGCCGCTGCGCCGCGGCGTCCGCTCGACGCCGAGGGCGAGCAGGTACGTCAGCGTCAGCACCACGAACGGCGTGAACACGATCGAGTAGAACGTGAAGATGGTGCGGTCGCCGAGCGGCCACGCGTACGCGAACCAGGGCAGCCAGCCCGCCGCGACCCCTGCCAGCACCGCCGCCCCGCGCCAGTCCCGGTACCGCAGCGCGAGCACGAGCACGACCGGGACCGCCACGGCCCCGAGCCACCAGATCAGCGGGTTGCCGAGCGACGTCACCGCCGTCGCGCAGTCGCCCACGGCGTCGGCGGGGCACGGTCCCTGGCCGGGCGCGTACTTCTCCCAGTAGAACGACGTCGGGCGCCACTGCACGATCCAGCCCAGCGGGTGCGACGCGTAGTTGTGCGGCTGGTCCAGCCCGTTGTGGAAGGCCCACATCGTCGTGTGGTACTCCCACAGCGACCGGCCGGCCTGCCACACGTCGGTGGCCCAGCCTCCCGGCCACCAGCCCGGTGGCGCCACGCCGTTCGACTCGGCCCAGGTGCGCATGTACGACATCGGGTGGGCGAACCACGCCGACCACGACGCGACGTACACGGCGACCACCGTCGGCAGCATGAGGACGGCGGCGGGCACGGCGTCGACCACCAGCGCGTCCTCCCACCAGCGCTCGACGCCTGCCGCCCGGCGGGCCGTGACGTCCCAGATCACCGTGAGCAGCCCGAACGCCGCCACGAAGTACAGACCCGACCACTTGACGCCGCAGGCCAGGCCGAGCGACACCGCGGCGGCCAGCCGCCACCACCGGAACCCGAGCCGCGGGCCGTACCGCCCGACCGCGCCGCCCGCCTCCACGATCTGCGCCACCCGGTCGGCCAGCCGGCGCCGCGCCCACTCCCGGTCGAGCACGAGGCAGCCGAACCCGACGAGCACCCAGAACATGAGGAACTGGTCCAGCAGGCCCGTCCGCGAGTGCACGATCGCCTCGCCGTCGACGGCCAGCAGCAGGCCCGCCACCAGCCCGAGCGCGGTCGAGGCGAACAGCCTGCGCGCGATGCGCACCAGGAGGAACACCGCGAGGATGCCGATCACCGCGCTCGCGATGCGCCACGCCGTCGGGTCCTGCGCCCCACCCATGAGGCGCATCCCCAGCGCGATCATCCACTTGCCGACGGGCGGGTGCACCACGTACTCGGCCTCTGCCGTGTCGTACGAGCTGACGTCGCCCGCCTCGAACGCGGGGTTGGGCTCCTCGGGCCAGGCGGCCTCCCAGCCCAGGCTGGCCAGCGACCAGCCCTCCTTGACGTAGTACGTCTCGTCGAAGACCAGCGAGCCGGGGCGGGCCAGCTCCCAGAGGCGCGCACCGGCAGCCACCGCGGTCACGAGCAGCGCGCCGAGCAGTGCCCACACCCGGTCGGACACCGTGCGGCCCAGCGCGAGCCGCCGTTCCCCCAGCAGGTCGCGCAGGAGCCGGTCACGCACCGGCGGCTCGGGCGGCGCCTCCGGGAGACCGACGGCGGGGAACGGCCCGGTGCTCACCGCCGCGCGCCGCAGGTGCGCGCCGTACGTCCCCGGCACCACCTGCTGCACCTCGGGCTGCCCGCCGGGCAGGGGCGCTCCTGTGGCGTCAGGCTGCTGAGACACCGGGCCAGCATAGAGCGTGGGACCCTGTGCTTCATGACCGACTCGTCCCCGGCCGCCGGGCCAGCGCCCGAAGCCGGATCCCTCGTCCTGGCCGCCACCCCGATCGGCAACGCCGAGGACGCCTCGCCCCGCCTGGTCCGCCTGCTGGCCGGTGCCGACGTCGTCGCGGCGGAGGACACCCGGCGCCTGCACGCGCTCGCCGCCCGGCTCGGCGTCCAGGTGCGCGGCAGCGTCACGAGCTACCACGAGCACAACGAGACGGCCCGTGCCGACGAGCTGCTCGACGTCGTGGCGGGCGGCGGCACGGTGGTGGTCGTCACGGACGCGGGCATGCCGTCGGTCTCCGACCCCGGCTACCGCGTCGTCGAGCGTGCGATCGAGCGCGGGCTGCGGGTCACCGCCGCGCCGGGGCCCAGTGCCGTCCTCACGGCGCTCGCCCTCTCCGGCCTGCCGACCGACCGGTTCACTTTCGAGGGCTTCCTGCCCCGCAAGCCCGGCGACCGCGCACGGACGCTGGCCGCCGTGGCCGCCGAGCCGCGCACCATGGTGTTCTTCGAGGCCCCGCACCGCATCGCGGCCACGCTCGAGGCGATGGCGGACGCGTTGGGCGCCGACCGCCCGGCCGCCGTCGCGCGCGAGCTCACCAAGACCTACGAGGAGGTGCTGCGCGGCCCGCTCGCCGAGCTGGCCCGGCGCGCGGCGGACGAGCAGCTCCGCGGCGAGATCTGCGTCGTCGTGGGCGGGGCGCCCGCCGTGGAGGCGAGCGTGGACGACGTCGTCGGCGAGGTGCTCGAGCGCGTGGCGGCGGGCGAACGGCTCAAGACCGCCGTCGCCGAGGTCGCCGAGGCGACAGGGGTCGCCAAGCGCGAGCTCTACGCGGCGGCGCTGGCGGCGCGCGGGGCGGGCTGACCGGTCCCGCGCACCGCGTGCGTCACCAGTCGACCTGCGGCGTCGGGTGGTAGACCGCGCCGTCACGACGCCACGCCGCCGCCTCGACCGCGACGCGGCCACGGAACGACTCCCAGTCCTTGGCGTCCGGCCGCGACCACGCCGTCTCGGCGACCGCGGCGAGCCGGGGCAGCAGCATCGAGAACAGGTCGGCCCGGTTGGTCAGGGTCTCCGTCCAGACGGCCGCCGACACGCCCTCGACCGCGGACTCCGGCAGGCCCGCGACGAGGCGCGCCGGGTCCCAGTCGTAGGAGTCGCGCAGCTCGACGAACGCCGCCCACTCGAGGCCGAGAGGGTGCCCGGGCGTGTACTTCATGTCGAGGTAGGCGCGGTCCGCCGGGGACATGACGAACCGGGCGCCCGCGTGCGCGGCGCGCACGAACGGCGCGGGGTCCGGCCGCGTGTCCCAGTACTGCAGCACCGTGCCCGGCTGGACGAGGGGCTCGTCGTCCGCGGCCTCCGGCGCCGCGTCGCCGCCCAGCGCCGCGACGGCGTCCTGGTCCCCGTGGGCCGAGCCCGCCGCCTCCTGCCACGCGACGGGCGTCTTGCCCGCACCGCGGAGGACGTCCTGGCACAGGCGCACGAACCCGCCGTACTCGGCCGCGCCCATGACGAGCACCTCGTCACCGCCGAAGTGCACCCACGGCCCGAGCGTCATCCGGGCCACGTCGGTGAGCACGTCACGCAGGAACGGCTCGGTCGCCGGCAGGTCGAGGTGCAGCCGCGAGAAGCCGACCTCGATCCCGTCGTACACGTCCGTCGGCTCGCCGGACGGCGTGAGCTCGCCGTACGCGTGCGTCGCCGCGTTGACGTGCCCCGGCACGTCGATCTCCGGCACGACGACGATCTCCCGCTCGGCCGCGTACTCCTGCAGCGCACGGAACTCGTCCACCGTGAGGTACCCGCCGGCCGCGCCCGCGACGGCGCCCTGCGAGGACTTCTCGGTCAGCTCGGGCCGCGAGGGGATCTCGAGCCGCCAGCCCTGGTCGTCGGTGAGGTGCAGGTGCAGGCGGTTCATCTTGTACGACCCCACGAGGTCGACCACCGCACGCAGGTCGTCGGGCCCGAACCAGTGCCGCACCACGTCGAGCGACAGGCCGCGCCACGGGTAGCGCGGCTCGTCCCGCACGACGACGGCGCCCGCCTCCACCGCGCCGCCCGGTCGGCCGCGGCGCGCGTTGACGAGCTGGCGCAGGGTGCGCACACCGTGCAGCAGCCCGGCCCGCCCCGGCGCCTCGACCGTCACACCGTCCGTCGTCACGGTGAGCGTGTAGCGCTCGGGGTTGTCCGACCCGGCGGGGCCCGCGGCGGGATCGGCCACGAGGGTGACGTCCGTCGCCGAGC
>DATGOB010000284.1:0-4945 GCA_036010205.1 Promicromonospora sp.
CTCGGCCGACATCCTGGACATGGGTGCCGCCGTCGTCGTGTCCGGCGACGACGGCACCGACTGGGTGTCGACCGCCCCCGTGATCGACGGTCCGACGGTCACGGCAGAGCTCGACGCGGGCCTGCCCGCCGCCGCCTACGAGATCCGGTGGCGCGTCGTCTCCGAGGACGGTCACCCCATCACCGGGGTCGTGCCGTTCACGGTGGGCGACGGCGACAGCGACGGCGGCGGGAACGGCGACGACGGCACCGACGGCGGTGATGCGGTCACGGCCGCGCCGTCGTCCGCCGCCGGCGTCGTCGGGCCGGCGCCGCAGGAGCGCGCACAGGAGAGAAGTCAGGTCGCGCAGGAGGGCGAGGCACCCTGGCGGGTCGTCCTCGTCGGCGTGGGGGGTGCCGCCGTCGCGGTGGCGCTGCTCGCGCTCGTCCAGTTCCTCCGCCGCCGCACGACAGCGGACGGCGCAGACGCGTGAGAGGTACTCCTGTGAACACCTGGAAGAACACCCGGAAGAACAGCCGGCCGACCATCGCTGCCGGGCTGCTGGTCGCGGCGTCGTTCGCCCTGACGGGCTGCGGCACCACGGCCGGTGCGACCGACGCCGCACCGGTCGGCGAGTCCGTCACCCTGGCCGACGGCTGGGTCAAGGCCGCCGACTCCGGTATGTCCGCCGCCTTCGGGCGGCTGACCAACGAGGGCGCCGAGGACGCCACGGTGATCTCGGCGACCACCGCGGCGTCCACGGAGCTCGAGCTCCACGAGACGGTCGCGAACGAGACCGGCGAGATGGTCATGCGTGAGGTGGACGGCGGGTTCGTCGTCCCTGCGGGCGGGTCGCGCGACCTGGCGCCCGGCGGCGACCACATCATGCTGATGGACCTCGTCGAGCCGCTGCAGGCGGGGGACGAGGTCACGTTCACGCTCACCTTCGCCGACGGCTCCACCTCCGAGTTCACGGCTCCCGTCAAGGACTACTCGGGCGCGAACGAGAACTACGTGGGCGGCGACGACCACGGCACGGGGACGGACGGCACGGAGACGGACGGCTGATGCCCGCACCTGACCGCCGCACCGGACGGTCGGGGTCGACCCGGCGGCAGTTCCTCCTCGGAGGTGCTGTCGCCGGCGTCGGCGCGGCCGCGGCCGTCGGGGGCGACGCCCTGCTGCGCGCCGTCGCCGCCGAGCCGCCGCCCGCCCCGCCGCACGGGGAGAGCACCGTCCCGTTCTTCGGCCCGCACCAGGCGGGCGTCGCCACCGATGCTCAGGCCCACGGGCTGTTCGTCGCCCTCGACCTGCTCGACGGCACCGACCGGCCCGCCCTGACCCGGATGATGCGCATCCTCACCGACGACGCCGCACGGCTCACCCGCGGCGAGCCGGCGCTCGCGGACTCCGAGCCGGAGCTGGCCGCGGCCCCGGCGCGCCTCACGGTGACGTTCGGCGTCGGGCCTCGGTTCGTCGACCGGGCTCGGGGTCGCGCACCGGGCTGGCTGGGGCCGCTGCCCGCGTTCGGCGTCGACCGGCTGCAGCCCGACTTCTCCGACGGCGACCTGCTGCTGCAGATCGCCGCCGACGACCCGCTCACCGTGGCGCACGCCGCGCGCATGCTGCTCAAGGACACCCGCAGCTTCGCGACCGTGCGCTGGAGCCAGCAGGGCTTCCGGCGCGCGCACGGCACGGTCCGGCCGGGCACCACGATGCGCAACCTGTTCGGCCAGGTCGACGGGACGGTCAACCCCGTCCCGGGCACACCCGACTTCGACGAGGTCGTGTGGAGCACACAGGGCTGGCTGGCGGGCGGCACGAGCGTCGTGGTGCGTCGCATCGGCATGGACCTCGACCGGTGGGACCAGCTGGACCGGTCGGGCCGGGAGCAGTCCGTCGGCCGGTACCTGGGCAACGGTGCGCCACTGACCGGCAGCCGTGAGGACGACGAGCCGGACTTCGAGGCCACGACGGAGATCGGGTTCCCGGTCATCCCGGAGTTCTCGCACGTGCGGCGTGCCCGCAGCGACGATCCGGCCGAGCGGATCTTCCGGCGCTCGTACAACTACGACGACCGGCCCGTGGGCGACGGGATCTCCCTGTCGGGGTTGATCTTCGTGTCGTACCAGGCGGACGTCGACCGGCAGTTCGTGCCGATCCAGCGCCGCCTGGACCGGCTCGACCTGCTCAACGAGTGGACGGTCCCGGTGGGCTCCGCCGTGTTCGCGATCCCGCCCGGGTGCGACGAGGGCGGTTTCGTGGGGGAGACGCTCCTGGGCTGAGAACGGTCATCGGCGGGCCGTCACCGACGCCAGGGACGCGCCCGCCGATGCTCGGCGGTCGATCGACCCAGCTTCCACTCCTGATTTCTGGGTTGTACAACCCAGACTGCTACGCTCGGGCCATGACCCAGACCGTGGAGCGGCGCCTCACGCCGAAGGGGGAGGCCACGCGCAACCGCATCCTCGACGCCGCGATCGAGCTGATCGCCGCGCACGGCGTCTCGGGCACCAGCACCGAGCAGGTGCGGCAGGTCGCGGGGGTCAGCGGGTCACAGCTCTACCACTACTTCGCGACGAAGCAGGCGCTCATCCGCGCCGTCATCACGCGGCAGGCCGACGCCGGGCCGGGCGCGCCGGCGCTCGGTGCGCTGGACAGCTTCGAGGCGCTCCAGGCCTGGGCCGACGCCGCCGTCGAGCGTCACGAGGGGACCGGCGGGCGGTGCGACCTGAGCACCCTCGCCGCCGAGCTGAGCGCGGGCGACCCGTCGTCGCGGGGCGAGATCCGCGAGGGCTACGAGCGCTGGCGGGGCGTGCTGCTCGACGGTCTCGCGGCGATGCGGGACCGGGGCGAGCTGCGCCCCGGCGCCGACCTCGACGAGCTGGCGCTCGCACTGCTCACCGCTCTGCAGGGCGGGTCGCTGCTGGCCCGGACCCTCGGCTCCGCCGAGCCGATGCGCGCGTCGATGCGTGCCGCGCTGGCGTTCGTGCGGTCGCACGCGGCGGAGCCGACGGGCTGATCAGCCGCCGGTGGCGAGCCGAAGTGCCTTCGCGGCGGCGTCCGGGTGGGTGAGGATCGTCTCGTGCGTGCCCGGCAGCATGACGGGCTCGACGCCGATGCGGGCGGCGAGCTCGGCCCCCGGCGCCGCGAGAGCGGAGTCCCGCTCCGCGAGGAGGTAGTGCAGCGGCACGCCGAGCCCGGTCAGGTCGACCTCCTCGAGCGCGTCGAGCATGTACCCGCCGGGCTGCGGGACGAGCAGGCTGTGCACCAGGCGCTGCAGGGGCTCGGGCTCGCCCGGCATGAGCGACGCGCGGAACGCGGCGAGGTCCACGCCGATCGCCCCGTCGGGTGACGCGGCGATCTGTGCGCGCAGGAACGCGCCGACGTCGGGTCCCATGGCATCGGCCATCGACTCGCCCGCGCGCGGCACGAACGCGCTGACCATGACGACGGCGCGCAGCCGTGCGCCCAGACGGCGGGCGGCGCCGGCGATCGGGATGCCGCCCCAGCTGTGGCCCACCAGCACGACATCGGTCAGGTCCCGTCGTTCCACCTCGGCCACCAGGTGGTCCACGGCGTCGGCGAGGCGCAGCCCCCGTGGGTCGTCGCCCGCGGCCAGGCCCGGCATCGTCAGGGCGACCGCGCGGTGGCCGGCGTCCGCGACCCGCTGGGCGACGGGGTGCCAGGCCCAGCCGCCGTGCCAGGCACCTGGCACGAAGAGGTACTGCATGGAGCTCCTTGCGTCGATGGAGTATGACTCTGTTCGCTGGAGTCTGGCTCCAGCGAACGCGGGTTACGCTACACCGTGCCCACCACCACGCCCTCACCGGCCGCCGGCGGCGGCCGCCGCGCCGAGTACGCGGCGGCGACGCGGCGGGCCATCCACGACGCCGCCCGCGCGCTGTTCGCCACCAAGGGGTTCTTCTCCACGACGGTCGACGAGATCGCGGCCGCCGCGCGCGTCGCCCCCGCCTCGGTGTACGCGGTGGCCGGTGGCAAGCAGGGCCTCCTCAAGGCGATCGTCGAGGACCGGACGACGGCGCCGGACGTCGCGGAGACCTTCGCCCGCATCGAGGCCACCGACGACGCCGACGAGCTGGTCAGGTACCTCGTGCACGCCACGCGCGTGCGCTTCGAGGGCGCGCGGGAGCTCATGCGGGTCGTCGTCGACACCGCACCCCACGACGCCGGTGCGGCCGAGGCGCTGCGCGTCGCCCACGCGAGCCTCCGGGAAGGACTGCGCCGGACGGCGGAGCGTCTCGCGCGGCTCGGTGCGCTGCGCGAGGGGCTGGAGGTCGGCGAGGCGACCGACGTCCTGTGGTTCCACCTGGGCAACGGCGCCTACTTCACGCTCACCGACGACAACGGCTGGTCGCTCGACCGGGCGGAGTCCTGGTTGCTCGACGCCGTGCGGGGCGCGCTGCTGCGCTGAGCGGCGGGGCGTGCTGGCAGGGTTGGCTGCCGGCGCGGGTGCTGTCGGCCGGCCCGCCCCGGTCGTGTTCGGGGATGGCCTGGGGGCCCGGTGGCGGCGTGTGGTGTTCCTCGGGTCGTTCTCGAGGTGGGCTTGGTGGCCGAAGTCGATGGAGTCCTGTGGAGAGGGCCTGTTCGGCGAGCGGTGTGTACAGGTGTGCGATAGGTTGATGGCATGACGCGAACGGGTGGTGTGACGGGGCAGGGAGGCCGAGGGCCTGCTGATCCCGTGCTGCCTGGGGGCGGGACGGGCGCCGAAGGTCTGGCTGCTGACGGGTTGGCTGCCGATGTCCTGGCTGGGGGTGATCCCCTGGCTGTGGTGCGTGCGATACGTGAGGCGTTGGCGGTGTTGCCGGTGCCGGGTGTCGATGGCGATGGCGATGCTGGTGGCGGTGGTAGTGGCGATGCCGGGGGTGTGCCGGTGGAGGTCCAGGCGCGCTGGGTGGACATGCTGGGGGAGCTGGAGGCGGTCAAGAGTGCGGTGACCGCGACC
>DATGOB010000285.1:0-11314 GCA_036010205.1 Promicromonospora sp.
GACGGACCGAGACAGGAGAGATGTGGCTAAGATCCGCGTTCACGAGCTCGCCAAGCAGCTCGGAGTGGAGAGCAAGACCCTGATGGCCGAGCTGAAGGCCGCAGGAGAGTTCGTCCGTTCGGCCTCCTCGACCCTCGAGGCACCGGTCGAGCGCGCGATGCGCGACAAGTTCCCCGCCGGTGGCGCTGCCGGCGCGTCCGACAAGGGCGGTGCGGCCAAGCCCGCGCCCAGCGCACCCAAGCCCGCCGCGAAGCCCGCGGCGCAGAAGCCTGCCGCCAAGCCGGCGGCACCCCGTGCCGAGGCGCCTGCACCCGCACCCGCCCCGGCTCCGCGGCCGACGCAGGCCCAGCCCGCGCAGGAGGCACCTGCGCCCGCTCCCGCCGCCGAGGAGACGCAGGCTGCGCCTGCGGCCTCGACGAAGCCCGCAGCAGCCCCGAAGCCGGGTGCCCCGAAGCCGGCTGCGGCCCCGAAGCCGGGCGCTCCCAAGCCGGGTGCCGCACCGTCCCGCCCCGCGCGTGACGGTGGTCGCGGTCCGCGTCCCGGCGACCGTCCGGGTGGCGGCACGCCGCGTCCGGGCAACAACCCGTTCGCCACGAGCCAGGGCATGCCGCGTCCCGGTGGCGGTCGCGGCCGTCCGGGTGGCGGCGACCGCCAGGGTGGCGGCGCGCCGCGTCCGGGCAACAACCCGTTCGCGACCAGCCAGGGCATGCCCCGTCCGGGGCAGCGGCCCGAGCGCTCCGAGGGGAGCGGCGAGCGGTCCGGCGGCCCCCGTCCGGGTGGTCCGCGCCCGTCCGCGCCGCGTCCCGGTGGCGGCGGCCCTCGTCCGAACCCGGGCATGATGCCGGGCCGGACCTCCATGCCCCGTCCGGGTGACCGCCCGGCGCCGGGCGGCGGTCGTGGCCGCCCCGGTGGTGGCGGTCGTCCCGGTGGCGGCGGTGCCGGTGCCCCGGGCCGTCCCGGTGGTGGTGGCTTCGGCGGCCCGCGCCGTGGCGCCGGTGGTCGTGGTTCGACGCAGGGTGCCTTCGGGCGCGCCGGCGGCAAGCCGGTCCGCGGTCGCAAGTCGCGCCGGGCGAAGCGCCAGGAGTTCGAGGCCATGCAGGCGCCGTCGCTCGGCGGCGTGCAGGTCCCGCGCGGCAACGGCTCGACGGTGGTGCGCCTGCGCCACGGCGCCTCGCTGAACGACTTCGCGGACAAGATCGACGCGAACCCCGCGTCGCTCGTGACCGTGCTCTTCCACCTGGGCGAGATGGCCACGGCCACGCAGTCCCTCGACGAGGACACGTTCGGCACGCTGGCCGCCGAGCTCGGCTACGTGATCGAGATGGTCTCGGCGGAGGAGGAGGACCGGGAGCTGCTCGGTACCTTCGACATCGACCTGCAGGCCGAGGAGGCCGGCGAGTCCGACGAGGACCTCGTCGCCCGCCCGCCGGTCGTGACCGTCATGGGTCACGTCGACCACGGCAAGACGAAGCTGCTGGACGCGATCCGCAAGTCGGACGTCGTGGCCGGCGAGCACGGCGGCATCACCCAGCACATCGGTGCCTACCAGATCACCGCGGAGCACGAGGGCGTCGAGCGAGCGATCACGTTCATCGACACCCCGGGTCACGAGGCGTTCACCGCCATGCGTGCCCGTGGTGCGCAGGTCACGGACATCGCGATCCTCGTGGTCGCGGCCGACGACGGCGTGATGCCGCAGACGGTCGAGGCCGTGAACCACGCGCAGGCCGCCGGTGTGCCGATCGTCGTCGCCGTCAACAAGATCGACGTCGAGGGTGCGAACCCGGCGAAGGTGCGCCAGCAGCTCACCGAGTACAACCTGGTGGCGGAGGAGTACGGCGGCGACACGATGTTCGTCGACGTCGCGGCCAAGCCGGGCATCGGCATCGACGACCTCATCGAGGCCGTCCTGCTGACCGCCGACGCGGCCCTCGACCTGCGCGCCAACCCGTCCAAGGACGCGCGTGGCGTCGCGATCGAGGCCAACCTCGACAAGGGCCGCGGCTCCGTGGCCACGGTGCTGGTCCAGTCCGGCACGCTGCACGTCGGCGACGCGATCGTCGCGGGCACGGCCCACGGCCGCGTGCGTGCGATGTTCGACGAGCACGGCAACTCGGTCGAGGCGGCCACCCCGGCCCGCCCTGTCCAGGTGCTGGGTCTGACGAGCGTCCCGAGCGCGGGCGACACGTTCCTCGTGGCGCCCGACGACCGGACCGCACGGCAGATCGCCGAGAAGCGCGAGGCCGCCGAGCGCGCCGCGACGCTGGCCAAGCGCCGCAAGCGGATCAGCCTCGAGGACTTCGACACCGAGCTCAAGCGGGGCAAGGTCGAGAGCCTCAACCTCATCCTCAAGGGCGACGTGTCCGGTGCCGTCGAGGCGCTGGAGGACGCGCTGCTCAAGATCGACGTGGGCGACGAGGTCGAGCTGCGCGTCATCCACCGCGGTGTGGGTGCGATCACGCAGAACGACGTCAACCTCGCCACGGTCGACAGCGCCGTGATCATCGGCTTCAACGTGAAGTACGGCGAGCGCGTCGAGGAGCTGGCGGAGCGCGAGGGCGTCGACGTCAAGTTCTACTCGGTCATCTACCAGGCGATCGAGGACGTCGAGGCGGCCCTCAAGGGCATGCTCAAGCCGGAGTACGAGGAGGTCCAGCTCGGGACCGCGGAGATCCGCCAGGTCTTCCGTTCCTCGAAGTTCGGCAACATCGCCGGTTCGGTGGTCCGCTCCGGCACCATCCGGCGCAACACCAAGGCGCGCGTGCTGCGCGGTGGCACGGTCGTGGGGGACAACCTCAGCATCGAGTCGCTGCGCCGCGAGAAGGACGACGTCACGGAGGTCCGCGAGGGCTTCGAGTGCGGTATCGGTCTCGGGTCGTTCAACGACATCACCGAGGGCGACATCATCGAGACGTTCGAGATGCGCGAGAAGCCGCGCGACTGATCGCACGGCTCGCCGATGACTGAAGGAGTGCGGGGTGTCCGCCCGGCCGGCTCGACCGGACCGGGCGGGCGCCCCGCACTCGCGTCGACACCCAGGTCGACAGACACGTCGAAAGGAAACGACCCATGGTCGACAACCCGCGGGCACGCAAGCTCGCCGACCGCATCAAGGTGATCGTCGCGCAGATGATCGACACGCGGATCAAGGACCCGCGGCTCGGCTTCGTCACGATCACCGACGTGCGGGTGACGGGGGACCTGCAGAACGCCTCGATCTTCTACACCGTCTACGGCTCCGACGAGGAGCGTGCGGGGACGGCCGCCGCGCTGAAGAGCGCGACCGGCATGATCCGCTCCGAGGTCGGCAAGCAGACGGGCATCCGCCTGACGCCCGCGCTCGAGTTCCACCTGGACTCGGTGCCCGAGACGGCCGCGACGCTCGACGCCGCGCTGCTCGAGGCCCGCAAGCGCGACGCCGAGCTCGAGGCGCTCCGCGCGAGCGCCACCTATGCGGGCGACGCGGACCCGTACAGGAAGCCCCGCGAGGACGACGAGTCCGAGTGAGGCCGGGCGCGCGGCGTGGGGGCGACCCCGACGCCGTGCGCCCCCACCGAGCAGCGAGATACTGGTACCCATGATTTCACCCACCCCGCAGGCGCAGGCGCGCCGGCCGACGGCCGCCGACGGGTTCGTCGTCGTCGACAAGCCGCAGGGCTGGACGAGCCACGACGTCGTCGGGCGCGTGCGGCGGCTGGCCGGGACCCGCAAGGTCGGGCACGCGGGGACGCTGGACCCGATGGCGACCGGTGTGCTCGTGCTGGGTGTCGGCAAGGCGACGCGGCTGCTGACGTACGTCGTCGGCGCCGACAAGGACTACGACGCGACGATCCGGCTCGGTGTCGCCACGACCACGGACGACGCCGAGGGCGCCGTGGCGGCCGTGGCCGACCCGGCCGCGATCGGGTCGGTGGAGCGGGGTGCGCTCGACGCGGCGGTCGCCGAGCTCACGGGCGACATCCTCCAGGTGCCGACGTCCGTCTCCGCGATCAAGGTGGACGGTAAGCGGGCCTACGCCCGCGTGCGCGCCGGGGAGGACGTGACGCTCCAGGCCCGCCCGGTGACCGTCTCCCGGTTCGAGGTGCTCGACGTGCGCCGCGGGACGGCCGACGTACCGGACGGCGGACCCGCTGAGGTCTCCCTCGACGGCGCCGGCGGCGACCCGGACGCGACGCCCGGCGTCGCGCCGACGGCCGCCGCCCCGGGGCCCGGCCCCGTCCGCGCGGTGCCCGTGGTCGACGTCGACGTGCGCGTCACCGTGTCGTCCGGCACCTACGTGCGCGCGCTGGCGCGCGACCTCGGCGCCGCCCTCGGCACCGGCGGCCACCTGACGATGCTGCGCCGCACCCGGGTGGGCGGCTACGACCTGTCCGGTGCCCGCACGCTGGAGGAGATGGAGCGGCAGGCCGACGCCGACGGCACCCTGGCCACGCTGCCGCTCGCCGACGCCGCGCGCGGCACCTTCCCGGTGCGTGAGCTCGACGACGTCGAGGTCCGGGCCCTGGGCTACGGCCAGTGGGTCGAACCGTCGGGGCGGCCCGAGGTGGTGGCCGCGCTGTCGCCGTCGGGCGCGCTGGTCGCCCTGCTGGAGGACACCCGACGGCGGGGCGAGAGCCTCGCCAAGCCGGTGCTGGTGCTCGCCCCCGCCCCCTGACGCCGGCCGGGGCAGCCCGTGGCTGCCGATAGGCTTGCCGTACTCGCGCCACCTGATACATGAGGAGCAACCCGCGTGCAGCTGTGGACGGACCTGGACCAGGTTCCCCCGGGATTCGGGCCCTCGGTGGTCACGATCGGCAACTTCGACGGCGTGCACCGCGGCCACCAGGCCGTGCTCGACCGCATCCTCCGGCTCGCGCGCAGCGACGACGCGCGGGCGGTGGCCGTCACGTTCGATCCGCACCCCGCCGCGGTGCACCGTCCCGAGGCGGCGCCCGAGCTGATCACCGGCCTGCAGGACAGGCTCGCGCTCATGGAACGCACGGGGCTCGACGCGACGCTGCTCGTCCGCTACACGCTCGACTTCGCCGCGCAGACGCCCGAGGAGTTCGTCTCCCGCTACCTCGTCGACGGCCTCCGCGCCCGGACCGTGGTGGTGGGGCACGACGTGCGCTTCGGCAAGCAGAACGCCGGCACCCTCGCCACCATGGTCGAGCTGGGCGGGCAGCACGGCTTCGAGGTGGTCGCCATCGAGGACGTCGGCGACGCGGGCCGGGACGGCGCGGGCCACCAGCGCTGGTCGTCGACCGCGGTGCGGGCGCTGCTCGCCGAGGGCGACGTCGCCCAGGCCGCCGACGTGCTCGGCCGCCCCCACCTGCTGCGCGGCACCGTCGTGCACGGGGACGCCCGCGGCCGCGAGCTGGGCTTCCCCACGGCCAACCTCGGCGACATCACGGGTCTCGTCCCTGCCGACGGCGTCTACGCCGGCCGCCTGCGCCGCGGCACCGCTGCCACGTGCGCGAGCCTCGCGTCGCCCGACCGCGCCCCCGTGGCCGAGCCTTCCGCGCCCGGCGACGAGGAGGTGCTGCCCGCCGCGATCTCCGTGGGCACCAACCCGACCTTCGACGGCGTCGAGCGTCGCGTCGAGGCCTACGTGCTCGACCGGACCGACCTCGACCTGTACGACCAGGAGGTGGCGCTCGAGTTCGTCGCCCACCTGCGCCCGACCCTGCGCTTCGACGGCATCGAGCCGCTGATCACGCAGATGAACGAGGACGTGGCCCGCGCGCGGGAGATCCTCGGCGGAGCGGCGTCGTAGGCATGGAGTGGGCGGGAGAGATCTCGGGCCCTCGTCCGTTGGGCAGGACATGACGCTCCTCGACCTGTCCGACCTGGTCGTCGGGTACGGCGGCAACGCCGTCTGCCCCGCGGTCACGCTCACCGTGGAACCCGGCGACGTCGTCGCCGTCATCGGCAGCAACGGCACCGGCAAGTCCACGCTCCTGCGCACCGTCCTGGGCCTGCAGGAGCCGCTGTCGGGCACGGTGCGGGCGTTCGGGCGGACCGTGGACGAGCGCGAGCGCGGCTTCCGCCGTCGCGTGGCGGGCGTGCTGGACGACGACGCGTTCTTCCCCGGCGTGACCGTGCGCGAGCACCTCGTGCTCACCGCACGCGGCCACGGCGTGCGCGACGCCGGCGTCGTCACCGACCGGGTGCTCGACCACATGGGCATCGCGGACCACGGGGGCGCCATGCCGCACACCCTCTCCTCGGGCCAGCGGCGCCGGTTCCTGCTCGCGAGCGCCCTCGTGCGCCCGCGGGAGCTGCTCGTGCTCGACGAGCCCGAGCAGCGCCTCGACACCGCCATGCGCACCCGCCTCGGCGAGATGCTGCGCGCCGAGGCGGACGCCGGGACGGCCGTCCTGTTCGCCACCCACGACGACCGGCTCCTGGCCGCGACAGGCGCCCGCGCGCTGCACCTGGCCGACGACGGCGCGGTGCTGGTGCCGCCCGCCCAGGCGCCGGACGTGCTGGCGGGCTTCCGGTGAGCGGCCGGCTGCCGCGACCCGTCGCGGCCGACGAGGAGCTCCTCACCGGGGCCGAGCTGCGGCGGCTCACCGCGCGCGTGCGGGCCCACAACGTGCCGTCCGAGCCGGGCCGCGTGGTGGCGGACGTCGGCCAGGTCGCCGTCACGGCCGCCCTCGTGGTGCTGTACCTGTGGGGGTTCGGCGCGCCCGTGCGCGAGCTGCTCGCGTCCGACGCCTCGGGGTTCGGCCTGGGCCACGGGCTGATCCAGGGCATGGTGCTCGCGCTCGCCGTGGCCGCCGGAGCCGTCGTCGCGACCCGGCTGGGGCCCGCGGGGCTCCCGGCGGCCGGTGTGCGCTGGTGGCTGCCGACGTCGGCGGACCGCGCAGGGCTCGTCGCGCCGTCCGTGGTGCGGGCCGCGTCGGCCGGTGCCGGGGCGGGCCTGCTCGCCGGCGGGGTGCCTGCACTGCTCGTCGGCGCCGCGGCGGGGCAGGTCGTGCTCGACGCGGCCTTCGGTGCGGCGGTCGGCCTGCTGGTCGTGGGCGCGGCGGGGCTGCTCCAGGTGACCGGCGCGGGGGCGACGGCCGACGGGACGACGGGACGCGTCGTGACCCCGCTGCTCGCCGCCGTGCCGGTCGTGGGTCTCGGGGTCGCGCTCTGGGCGCCGACCTGGGCGGCCTGGGCGGTGCCGTGGCCGGTCAGCACGGCTCTCGGGCTCGCGGGCGCCGCTGCCGTCGCCGGGTGGGCCGCTCGCCTCGACCGGCTGCGAGCCGGGGAGCTCCGCGCCCGGGCATCGGCCGCCATGCAGGCCTCCGCCGCGCTCCTGTCGCTCGACAGCGGCGGCGTCAGCCGCGCCCTGCTGAGCACGGGGCCGGCGACCTCCCGTGTGCTGTCCCCGGTGCCGGGCCTCGCGCGCGGGCCGGTCGGCGCGCTGCTCGCGGCGGACGCCACCCTCCTGGCCCGGTCGTCCGCGGCGCTCGCGGGCCTCGTGGCGGTCGCCGCATCGGCCGCGGTCGCGGTGCAGGTGCCGGTGCTGGGCGGCGGGATCGGCCTCTGGGTGGTCCTGGCCGGTCTCGGCTACGCCGGGGCGGTCGCTGGCGCCGTCGGGCCGCGGGCGGCGGGGGAGAACCCGCGTCTGGACGCGCTCGTCCCGCTCGGTGCGCGGGGCGCCCGCACGGTCCGCGCGCTGTGGCCTGCCGTGACCTCCGCGGCGGTGCTCCTCACGGCCGTAATGGCGACCGGAGGCTGGGCCTGGGCGGGCGCGGTGGTCCCCGCCGCGGTCGTGCTCGGGGCGGCCGCCGTGCGGGCGGCCTACCGCGGGCCGGTGCCGTGGGACGTGCCGATGCTCGCGACGCCCGCGGGCGCCGTGCCGACGGGTCTCGTGCTGCACCAGGCCACGGGGCCCGACCTCGCGCTCCTCGGGACCCTGCCGCTCGCGGTGGCAGCGGTCGTGGGGACGGCGTCGCCGACGCTGGTCGCGGTGCAGGCCGTGTTCGCCGTGGGGGCCGTCCTGTGGGCGGGGCACGCGCGTCGCACACGCTGAGGCGGTCCGTCTGGTACGCGCCTCGGCACGGCGCGTGAGCCGCGTGACGTGCCGGAGGTCTCATCGCGCGGCGGCGGCCGGGGCGGCTGACCACTGGTAATGTTGTATCGCCGTCTGAACGGCCGCGGATCGAGAGCGCCCCGGTGAAGCAGTCCCGGAGCACCGCGCAACGACACCGAAGGAGAGCCATGCCGCTCGACACTGCCACGAAGCAGCAGATCATTTCCGAGTACGGGACCAAGCCGGGCGACACCGGCTCGCCCGAGGTGCAGATCGCGCTGCTCACGCAGCGCATCAAGGACCTCACCGAGCACCTGAAGGAGCACAAGCACGACCACCACAGCCGTCGTGGTCTGCTCCTCCTGGTCGGCCAGCGTCGCCGCCTGCAGGGTTACCTGCGGAGCATCGACATCGAGCGCTACCGCGCCCTCGTCGAGAAGCTCGGCCTGCGCCGCTGACCTCGTCACCGTCCAGCCCGGCCCCCGCTGCGGGGGCCGGGCTGGTCTGGTGAGATGCTGTAGTACACACAACACCACAGCGCCACCCGCGACCTCGTCCGGTCCTCGGTAGTGGCCTCCCGAGCGACCCGCACAGCGGCGGCTCGGTGGGCCTCGATCGATGACCGTCGGGTGCGGGGGCGTCCCGAGAGAACAAGGAGGGCACCCGTGGAGGGTCCCGAGATCCAGTTCGCCGAGGCCGTGATCGACAACGGTCGCTTCGGCACCCGCACCGTCCGGTTCGAGACCGGACGCCTCGCCAAGCAGGCCGCCGGCTCCGTCGCCGCGTACCTCGACGGCGAGACCATGCTGCTGTCGACGACGGCGGCGGGCAAGCAGCCCAAGGACCAGTTCGACTTCTTCCCGCTGACGGTGGACGTCGAGGAGCGGATGTACGCCGCGGGCCGCATCCCCGGCTCGTTCTTCCGCCGCGAGGGGCGTCCCTCGACCGAGGCCATCCTGGCCTGCCGCCTCATCGACCGCCCGCTGCGCCCGCTGTTCGTCAAGGGCCTGCGCAACGAGGTCCAGGTCGTCATCACCGTCATGGCGATCCACCCGGACGACGCGTACGACACGCTCGCCATCAACGCCGCCTCGGCGTCGACCCAGATCTCCGGCCTGCCGTTCGACGGCCCGGTCGGTGCCGTGCGCATCGCGCTGGTCGACGGCCAGTGGGTCGCGTTCCCGAAGTACTCCGACAAGGAGCGCGCGGTCTTCGACATGGTCGTGGCCGGCCGTGTCGTGGGTGACGACGTCGCGATCGCGATGATCGAGGCAGAGGCCACCGACGGCGCGTGGAACCTCATCAAGAACGACGGCGTCGCCGCCCCCACCGAGGAGGTCGTCGCCGAGGGTATCGAGGCGGCCAAGCCGTTCATCAAGGCCCTGTGCGACGCCCAGGCCGCGCTGGCCGCCCAGTCCGCCAAGGAGACGCAGGAGTTCCCGCTCTTCCCGGACTACCAGGACGACGCGTACGCCGCCGTCGAGCAGGCCGTCACCGAGCTCACCCGCGAGGCGCTGACCATCGCGGACAAGCAGCAGCGCGAGGGCACGCTCGACGACATCAAGGCCCGCCTGCACGAGCAGCTCGACGGCCAGTTCGAGGGCCGGGAGAAGGAGCTGTCGGCGGCGTTCCGCTCGCTGCAGAAGAAGCTCGTGCGCCAGCGCGTGCTCACCGAGGGCGTCCGCATCGACGGCCGCGGCCTCGCGGACATCCGCACCCTCTCGGCCGAGGTCGAGGTGCTGCCCCGCGTGCACGGCTCGGCAATCTTCGAGCGTGGCGAGACCCAGATCCTCGGCGTCACCACGCTGAACATGCTCCGCATGGAGCAGCAGATCGACTCGCTCGGTCCGGAGACCCGCAAGCGCTACATGCACAACTACAACTTCCCGCCGTACTCGACCGGTGAGACGGGCCGCGTGGGCAGCCCGAAGCGCCGCGAGATCGGCCACGGCGCGCTCGCCGAGCGCGCCCTCGTGCCGGTGCTCCCGAGCCGCGAGGAGTTCCCGTACGCGATCCGCCAGGTGTCCGAGGCGCTCGGCTCCAACGGCTCGACGTCGATGGGCTCGGTGTGCGCGAGCACGCTGTCCCTGCTCAACGCCGGTGTTCCGCTGCGCGCGCCGGTCGCGGGCATCGCGATGGGTCTCGTGTCCGACACCGTGGAGGGCGAGACCCGCTACGCGGCGATGACCGACATCCTCGGTGCCGAGGACGCCTTCGGTGACATGGACTTCAAGGTCGCGGGCACCAAGGAGTTCGTCACCGCCATCCAGCTCGACACCAAGCTCGACGGCATCCCGGCGTCGGTGCTCGGTGCCGCGCTGAACCAGGCCCGCGACGCGCGCCTGACGATCCTCGAGGTCCTGGCCGAGGCGATCGACGTCCCGGACGAGATGTCCCCGAACGCACCGCGCGTCATCACCGTCAAGGTCCCCACCGACAAGATCGGCGAGGTCATCGGCCCGAAGGGCAAGATGATCAACCAGATCCAGGAGGAGACGGGCGCGGACATCTCCATCGAGGACGACGGCACCGTGTACATCGGTGCCACCGACGGCCCCTCGGCCGAGGCCGCCCGCGCGGCGATCAACGCGATCGCCAACCCGCACGTCCCCGAGGTGGGCGAGCGGTTCGTCGGCACCGTCGTCAAGACGACGTCGTTCGGCGCGTTCATCTCGCTGTCGCCGGGCAAGGACGGTCTGCTGCACATCAGCCAGATCCGCAAGCTCGTGGGCGGCAAGCGCGTCGAGAACGTCGACGACGTGCTCTCCATCGGCCAGAAGGTCCAGGTCGAGATCGGCGAGATCGACCCGCGGGGCAAGCTCTCGTTGGTCGCGGTCACCGACGAGGAGGAGTCGGCGTCGGCCGACGCCGTCGAGACCCCCGCACCCGCGGACGCCTGACATGGCCTGGCACCTGCCGCTCGTCCCCTCGGGCGAGCCCGGTGCCGAGCTCACCGCCGGGCAGGACGGCGCGACCATCCGTCGCACCGTCCTGCCCGGCGGTGTCCGTGTCCTCACCGAGCACATGCCGGGCCAGCGCTCGGCGACGGTGGGCGCGTGGATCGGCGTCGGCTCCCGGGACGAGACCGACGGGCACTTCGGCTCGACGCACTTCCTGGAGCACCTGCTCTTCAAGGGCACCGCCCGGCGCACGGCGCTCGACATCGCCGAGGCGTTCGACGCCGTGGGCGGCGAGGCGAACGCGGCCACCGGCAAGGAGCACACGTGCTACTACGCGCGCGTGCTCGACTCCGACCTGCCGATGGCGGTCGACGTCATCGCCGACATGGTCACCTCGGCGCGCCTCGAC
>DATGOB010000286.1:0-9018 GCA_036010205.1 Promicromonospora sp.
AGCGCGACGTCGTTGGGCACGAAGCCCTCCCAGTCGAGGTCGCCGCGCGCAGCGGCCTCCCGCAGCATCTCCGCGCAGTCGGCGTCGGCCGGGCCGATGACCTGCACCCGCACGTCGGTCAGCCGCTGGGCGAGCGCCACCATCTCGGCGCACCCGCGCGCGGTCGTGACCTTGCCGAGGTAGACCACGCGGTCGGCTCCCGGGGGCGGGGGCGGCTCCTCGGGGACCATCACCGAGTTCGGGACCACGACGTGCGGGCGCCGGAAACGCGCCTGGTAGGCCCGCTCCGCCAGCAGCAGCACCAGCCGGCGCTCGGCCCACCGCTCGGCGAGCCGGACGGCGGCCACCAGCAGCCTGCGGGCCGGGCGCGGCACCCACGCCCGCATGCCGAGGGCCGCCGCGGTGTCCTCGTGCACGTCCCAGACCACCACGGGCCGGCGCCGCTGCCCCGCCACCGCCAGCAGCAGGTCCGGGTCGTGCAGCAGCACCAGGTCGACGTCGTCGCGCATCTCCCGGATGCGCCGTCGCGCGGCACGCACCGCTCCCAGCCGTCGCCTGCCTGCGGCGCGCGGCAGGTCCACCGGGGTCACCCCGTGCGGCGGGCGCCTGTCGAACGCCGTGAACGGCGCGGCGTAGACGACCTCGTGACCGGCCGCGAGCAGCGCGGGGATCTGGCGGTGACGGATGCGCGCGTCCTCGGGGTCGTGGACCACCGTGACGACGAGCACTCTCACGAGCCGCTCAACCCTTCTTGGTCGCCTTGCGGTACTCCGCCGTGATCTCGCGGGCCGGGCCGTCGGCGACGACCTGCCCCTGCTCGATCCAGATCGCGCGGTCGCACATCCGCTCGATCGACCTCATCGAGTGGCTCACGAGGAAGACCGTGCCCGCGTGCCCGCGGATCTCCTCGATCTTCTTCGCGCTGCGCTCGCGGAACTCGGCGTCACCCGTCGCGAGCGCCTCGTCGATCATGAGGACGTCCGGCACCGCGGCGGTGGAGATCGCGAACCGCAGCCGTGCGGCCATGCCCGAGCTGTACGCCTTCATCGGCAGGTCGATGAAGTCCCCGATGCCGGCGAACTCGACGATGTCGTCGAACCGCTCCCGCACCTGCGCCGGCGTCAGCCCGAGCGCGAGCCCGCCGATCATGACGTTGCGCTCGCCGGTGAGCGAGCTGACGAGCGCGGCGTTGACGCCCAGCAGCGAGCTGGTCCCCGCCACGTAGACGGCCCCCGAGCTCGTCGGCATCAGACCCGCGATGGCGCGCAGCAGGGTGCTCTTGCCGGCACCGTTGCGCCCGATGATCCCGATCGACTCGCCGTGGTGGGCGACGAACGACACGCCGCGCACCGCGTGCACCTCGGTCACCGCGCCGACGTGACGGCGGCTGCGGTTGAACATCGCGCGGATGCGGCCCATCTCCGGGCCGGACACGCGCTTGCGGCCACCGAAGACCCGGTAGCGCACGTGGACGTCGTCGACGACGACCGACGGGGTCCGCTCCGCGTCGGCGTCCTGCTTCGCACGCTCGGGCGCGCCGTCGTCGAGGTCGTCGTCGTCCTCGAAGTCGATCTCCTCGAAGGCGTCGTCAGTCGCGGCCATACTTCTCCTCCGCGCTCCAGAAGACGACGAAGCCCACGAGGAAGAGCACCACCGCCCACGCGAGGCCCGTCAGCCACATCGTCGGGTCGACGGCCACGTCCTGCAGCAGCACCGACCGCATCAGCGTCAGGTAGACCGCCACCGGCTGGTACTCGAGCACGAAGCCCCACTCGAACCGGCCGGCGTAGGCCTCGATCGAGAAGAACACACCCGAGACGTAGCGCAGCAGCCGGATCGCCACCGGGATGAGGTTCCGCAGGTCGCGTGCGGCGACCACGACGCGCGCCGCGATCATCGCGCACCCTGCGCTGAACAGCAGGATGAGGACGAGCGCGACCGGCAGCAGCAGCCACGTCACCGTGATCGGCTCACCGGTGAGGAGGACGATCACGATCATGACGCCGATCGCCGGCAGCAGCGTGAGCATCTCGGACAGCGCGACCGACAGCGGCAGCACCGCGCGCGGGAAGTCGAGCGCACGCACCATCGTGATGTTCGAGGTGACGGCGGTCGAGCCGGCGGTCATCGAGGCGGCGATCGCCATGAAGATGAAGACGCCGATCGTGAGGAAGCCCGGGTAGTTGGTCGTCCCCGCCCGGGTGTCGAGGAGCAGCCCGAACACCAGGTAGTAGACGGCCGCCAGCGTGAGCGGGCTCAGCACCGACCACAGCTGGCCGAGGTAGTTGTTCTGGTTGCGGCTGTAGCTGCGCGAGGTCGACAGCACCCAGAGGAAGTGACGCCGCGCCCACAGCGTGCGCACGTACTCCGGCAGGCCAGGCCGGCTGCCGACCTTCTTCAGCCCGCTGCGCGCGGCGAGCTGGGCGAGCTCCGACGGCCCGCCGGCGGCGGTGCCGCCGCGCTCCGCCGAGGTCACAGCCGATGCGCTCCGGGAGCGGTCACGACGCCCTTCGTGTCGAAGAAGCGCTTGGCGGAGGCCGCGAGGGCGTCCACGTCGTAGGTCTTGTGGTTCTGGACCAGGAGCGTGAGGTCGGCCGAGGCGAGCGCCTCGTCGAGGTCGGTCACGCTCGTGAGCTCGGTGCCGTTGACGTCCCAGGTGGCGACGTTCGGGTCGTGGTAGCGGACCTCGGCGCCCATCTGCATGAGCTGCTTGGCCAGCGGCACCGCGGGCGACTCGCGCTGGTCGGCGATGTCGGGCTTGTAGGTGACGCCGAGCATGAGGATGGTCGAGCCGCGCATCGCGATCGAGTCCTCGTTGAGGATGTCCTGCGCGCGCCGGGCCACGTACGCCGGCATCGTCGCGTTGATCTCCTGCGCGAGCTCGACGAACCGGAAGGGGTAGCCCAGCCGGGCGCGGACGTTGTAGCTCAGGTAGTTCGGGTCGATCGGGATGCAGTGGCCGCCGACGCCCGGGCCCGGGTAGAACGCCTGGAAGCCGAACGGCTTCGTCTTCGCCATCTCGATGACGTTCCACAGGTCGATGCCGAGCTCGTGGCAGAACCGGGCCATCTCGTTGACGAGGGCGATGTTGATGTGCCGGTAGGTGTTCTCCAGCAGCTTCGCGGTCTCGGCCTCCCGGGTGCCCTTGGCGGGCACCACGGTGTCGACGAAGCGGCCGTAGAAGGCGGCCGCGCGGTCGGTGCACTCCGGGGTGAGGCCACCCACGACCTTCGGCGTGTTCTTCATGCCGTAGACGGGGTTGCCCGGGTCGATGCGCTCCGGGGAGAAGGCCAGCGCGAAGTCGCGGCCGGCCACCAGGCCGCCCTCCTCGAGGATCGGTCGGACGACCTCCTCCGTCGTGCCGGGGTACGTCGTCGACTCCAGGACGACGAGCATGCCGGGGTGCAGCTGGCGCGCGATCGTGCGCGTCGCCGAGATCACGGGGCGGAGATCGGGACCGCCGTCCTCGGCGAGCGGGGTCGGCACGCAGATGACGGCGGCGTCGGCCTCGGCGATCGCGGACTCGTCGGTCGTGGCCCGGAAGCCGTGGCGCAACAGCTCGGCGATGTCGTCGTCGGAGAGGTCGTCGACGTGCGAGCGACCCTCGTTGAGGCCGTTGACGACCGCGTCGTTGATGTCGAAGCCGATCACCGACAGTCCGGCCCGGGCTGCTTCCTGCGCCAGGGGCAGGCCGACGTAGCCCAGCCCGAGCACGACAACGTCTGCCGTCACGTTCACTCCTCAGTACGGATCCATGGCCTGCCACAGCATACGGGCCGAGCGGCCGCGAGAACCGAGGGCTGGGTCACACGTCGTGCAGCGCCCGGTACAGGCCCCGGTACCGCTGCGCCGCGTGCGCCCAGGTGCGCTCGGCGAGCACGATCTCGCGTGCACGGCGCCCGTACCTCCGCCGCCGGTCGGGCTCCCGCACGAGACCCGCGAGTGCCGCGGCGAGGGCCTCCGGGTCTCCTGGTCGCGCGAGCGCGCCGGTCTCGCCGTCGCGGACGATCTCGCGCAGCGGCGGGAGGTCCGACCCCACCACGGGGCGGCCGCTGGCCATCGCCTCGAGCGGCTTCAGCGGCGGGACGAGCGCGGTGACGGGGAGGTCGAGGCGCGGCACGGCGAAGACGTCGAGGGCCGCGTGGTAGCGGTGCACGTCGGCGAACGGGACCCGGCCGGGCAGGACGGCGACGCCGTCGCCCAGCGTGCGGGCGCGATCCCGCAGCCGCGACGCGGCAGGGCCCGACCCGACGACGAGCAGGCGCACGGGGTCGCCCTCGGCCCGGAGCAGACCGATCGCGTCGACCAGCACGTCGAGACCCTCGTAGTCGTTGAGCGTGGAGATCGTGCCGACGAGCACGTCGTCGCGGCCGATCCCCAGCTGCTCCCGCAGCGCCGTGGGGTCCGGGGGCTCCTGGAGGAAGCGGTCGTCGACGGCGTTGGGCACGAGCAGGACGCGCGCCGGGTCGACGCCGCGGTCGAGCACCTCCTGCCGCAGCACCTCCGAGATGACGACGACCGCGTCGGCGCTGCGCATCACCTCGGTCTCGCTCGCGCGGGTGAGGTGGTAGCGGTCGGCGTCGGCGTCACCGCCGCGCGAGCGCCAGGTCTCCTCGAGCATGCCGCGGACCTCGTAGACGACCGGCACGCCGGTGCGGTCCCTCGCCGCGAGCGCGGCGCGGCCGTTGAGGTAGTTGCTGTGCGCGTGCAGCACGCCGGCACCCACGCGCTCCGCGAGCCGCGCCCGGTGGTCGGCGTCGGCGCGGGCCAGCGCGGCGACGTCGAGCGGCAGCCCGAGCGGCAGGGTGCGCAGGTATGGGACGCCGTCGACGGTCACCTCCGCGCGGGCGCGCACGTGCCCGTCGACGACCGGGAACCCGGCCCTGGGCGCCACCCGGGCGTCCACGCCCTGGGCGCGCAGCGCTCGCAGGATGCCCTGCGTGCGGGTCGTGTAGCCCGCCTGGGTCTCCGGCAGCGCGTTGGTCACCAGGTGCAGCACCACCGGGTCCTCGCCGGGTCCGGGCGAGAGGGTGGCCGGCCCCGTGCCCAGCGGCAGCGGCGCGCGACCGGTCGGGCGGAGCATCTCGAGCTCGGCGGCGAGGCGGCGGCGCAGCCGTCGTGCGCGGCGGTCGCTGTCCGGGGCGGCCGCGCTCTCCGCCTCCGCGAGGCGGCCCAGGGTCCGCAGGCACAGAGCGCGTGCGTACCGGTCGGCGGCGTCGCCGGTGCCGGTCGACTCGAGCACCGCGGCCGCCGCGGCCATGTCGTGCAGCGCGTAGGTCGCCGCTGCCGCACCGACCCGCCCGCGAGGCGTGCGCGCGAGCGTGTCGACGGCGCGACGGGCCTCCTCGCGCCGCCCTGCGGCCGCGAGCGCCAGCGGCTCCCAGCCGGTGCCCCGCAGCCAGCGCGACGCCACCCGCGGCAGCGCGCCGGGCGCGGCGCGCAGCACCCGGCTGACGGCGACCGACGGGTGGTCGTCGAGGTGCCGGAGCACCGTGGTGGCGGCGAGCGCCGCTAGTGCGAACGGGGTGCCCTGCAGAGCGGTCCGGAGCCGATCTGGGGACACACGTCACACTCCTGCTCAGGGGGGAACGGCGGGGTCAGTATGGCATCATGGCCGCGCTCGACTCCCCGGCCCGGAGGGACCTTCTCATGCACGGCCCCGTGCTTCACGTGACCGGTGCGCGCCCGAACTTCCCGAAGGCGGCACCGGTGATCCGTGGCCTCGACGCCCTCGGTGTCGACCAGGTCCTCGTGCACACCGGGCAGCACTACGACGACCGCATGTCCGAGGTCTTCTTCCGCGAGCTGGACCTGCCGCGGCCGGACCTGAACCTGGGTGTCGGGTCGGCGTCGCACGCGGCCCAGACCGCCCGGCTGATGGTCGAGCTCGAGACGGTGCTGCTGGACCGCGCGCCCTCGCTCGTCGTCGTCTACGGGGACGTCAACTCGACCGCGGCGGCCGCGATGGTCGCGGCGAAGCTGCAGCAGCCGCTCGCGCACGTCGAGGCGGGGCTGCGCAGCTTCGACCTGTCGATGCCCGAGGAGATCAACCGGATGGTGACCGACCGGCTGTCGGCGCTGCTGCTGTGCACCAGCGCCGACGCGATCGCTCACCTCGCGCGCGAGGGCGCCGACCCGGCGAGCATCCACCTCGTCGGCAACCCGATGATCGACACCCTGCTGGCCTCGATGGACCGGTTCGACGTCGAGCGCGCCCGTCGCGAGCACGCGCTCGAGGGCCGCTACGCCGTCGCGACGCTGCACCGGCCCGGCAACGTGGACAACCCCGAGGACATCGCGGCGCTCGTCGCCGCCATGCACTCGGTCGCCGACCAGGTGCCGGTCGTGCTGCCGCTGCACCCGCGCGGGCGGGAGCGCCTGCGCGAGGGCGGCCTGTTCGACCACCCGGGCATGCGGATCGTCGACCCGCTCGGGTACCTCGACTTCATGGGCCTCGTGCGCGGGGCCGACCTCGTCGTCACCGACTCCGGCGGTGTGCAGGAGGAGACGACGGTGCTCGGCGTGCCGTGCCTGACGCTGCGCCCCAACACCGAGCGCCCCGTCACGATCACCCACGGGACCAACCGCCTCGTCACGCGCGAGAACCTCGCGGCGGCGACGGCGGAGACGCTCGCGGCCGGCCGGCCCGAGACCTGGGACGTGCCGCCGCTGTGGGACGGGCGCGCCGGTGAGCGCATCGCCTCGGTGATCGCCGGGTTCCTCGAGGAGCACTGAGCGTGGCACGCGCGCTGCGCCTGCTGCGTGCGTCCGCCGGACTGGTCGTGCACCCGACTCGCCTGCGGCGCTGGCGAGCGCACCTCTCGCGCGCCTGGCACCAGCCCGGCGGCGGCGGGTCGGCACGCCCGGCGCGCACGCCGGGCCCACGGCCGCGCGAGGTGCGAGTGCTCGTCCACGCCGACGAACGGCTCGTCGCGCTGCTGCGCCCGGAGTGGCGTCAGGTGACGTGGGACGGCGCAGCAGTGCCGCCCGACGTCGAGCTGGTGGTGCTCGGCTGGCCGCTCCCGGGCACGGCCGGTGACGCCGACGCCCTCGCCACCGCGGCGGCGCGGTCCGGGCGCCCGCTGCTCGTGTGGGACACCGCCGACCCCGGTGCCCCCACGTGCCCGGTCGCCGACCGCGCCGGCCTGGTCCGTGTCGCGGTGCCGGAGCGCCTGACCGACTACGACCACCCGGACGTCGCGGTGCTCTCCCCCGGTGTGCAGCCGCGCGAGCACAACCCGGTGCGGACCGGCCGCCGCGTGCCTCTCGCGCGCCTCGGCGGCGCCGACCCGGTCTTCGAGGAGGCCGGCGACCTCGGCCCGGAGGCACGCCGCGACCGCGCGCACGACGTCGTCGTCCAGCGCGGCACGACCGCGCGCCCCGACCGCGTGCTGGAGCTGCTCGCCGAGGGCACGGTGGTCGTGACCTCCGACCCCGCCCTGGCGCAGACGGCCGCCGCCGTCCAGGTCGTCGACCGGGAGACGGCGCCGCTGGCGCTCGCCGCGCTCGCGCGTCATCCCGAGCTGCGCCGCCGGGCGGCCCTGGCCGGGGTCCGCGAGACGCTCGCCCGGCACTCGACGACCGCCGCCGTCGACGAGGTGCTCGCGGCGACCGGCGTCGCTGCTCGCCGTCGGGCCCGTCCGGTCACCGCGATCGTCCCGACGATGCGACCGGGTCAGATCGACCACGTGCTGGCGACGCTCGCGCGTCAGCGGCACGAGCAGGTGCAGCTGGTGCTGATCACGCACGGCTTCGAGGCCGACCCGGGCACGGCCGACCGTGCCCGCGAGGCGGGTCTCGCCGACGTGCGGCTGCTTCCGGCCGACGCCGACCTCACGCTCGGTGCCCTCATGAACCTCGGGGTCGAGGCCGCCGACGGCGAGTACGTGGCGAAGATGGACGACGACAACCACTACGGGCCCCACTACCTCGGAGACCTCTTGGCCACGTTCGACTTCTCCGGCGCGCACGTCGCCGGCAAGTGGGCGCACCTGACGCACCTGCGGTCGACGGGAGCCACGTTCCTGCGGTTCCCCGAGGCCGAGAACACCTACACCCGACTGGTGCAGGGCGGCACGATGGTCATGCCGCGCGCCGTCGCCGCCGAGCTCCGTTTCGAGGACGTTCCCCGCCGCGTGGACACGACCTTCCTCGAGAAGGTGGCCGCAGCCGGTGGGCGCGTCTACTCCGCGGACCGGTACAACTTCGTGTCCGTGCGCGGCGCCAGCGTCGACGGGCACACCTGGAAGATCAGCGACACCGAGCTGCTGGCCAAGCCGTCGTCCGACCTCTTCTACGGGGAGCCGTGGGCCCATGCAGACGTCTGAGACCACCGCGCTGCCGACCCGGGCTCGTCGGCGCAGGGCGACCCCCGAGAAGTCGATCGGTCCCGGTTTCCGGCCCGACATCGAGGGGCTGCGGGCGGTCGCGATCGGCCTGGTGCTGCTCTATCACGGTGGCCTCGACCAGCTGACCGGCGGCTTCGTCGGCGTCGACGTGTTCTTCGTGATCTCCGGCTTCCTCATCACCGGTCTGCTCATCCGCGAGCTCGAGAAGAGCGGGCGGATCTCCTTGCCGCGGTTCTACGCCCGCCGGGCGAAGCGGCTGCTGCCGGCCACCGCGCTGGTGCTGGTCGTCACCGCGGTGCTGACGTGGCTGACCGTCAGCGTGATCGAGTGGCGCACCTTCGGCCTGGACATCGTCTCCGCGGCGGCCTACGTCGTGAACTGGCGGCTGGCCGCGCGGTCGGTCGACTACCTCGCCGAGGACGTCGGCGTCTCGCCCGTGCAGCACTTCTGGTCGCTGGCAGTCGAGGAGCAGTTCTACATCGTCTGGCCGCTGCTGCTCGTGGTCATCGCCTGGTGGGTGCGCCGTCGTGCCACCGCCCGGCTGCGTGCGGTCATGACCGCCGGCATCCTGCTCATCGCCGTCCCCTCCTTCGCCTACTCGATCTACCTGACCCAGGCGAACCCCTCGGCCGCGTTCTTCGTGACCCCCACCCGCCTCTGGGAGATGGGC
>DATGOB010000287.1:0-36025 GCA_036010205.1 Promicromonospora sp.
CGTCGGTCCGTACACCCGCCGCTCCCAGACCGAACGGCCTCAGTGCCGCAGGACCAGGCCGCCGCCCACGACCCCGAGGGCCGTCCCGGTGACGCGATCCCACCACTGGCGAGCTCGTCGCTGCTTCAGGAGTGCCGTCAGCCGGACGCCCAGGCCGACGACGAGGGCCCACACCGCGAAGCCCAGGAGGACGTCGAGCGCGCCGAGTGCCAGGACCTGGGCCCACACCGCCGCGGCCTGGTCACCCGTGACCAGGAACTGCGGCAGGACCGCGGCGAAGAACAGCACGGCCTTGGGGTTCAGCAGGTTCGTGAACAGGGCCTGGCCGAACGCTGATCGCGGCGAGGCGTCGTCGCTCGGCTCCTCGTCCTTCGGGGCGCGTCTCAGGGTCGGCACGATCAGCCGTCCGCCCACGTACATCAGGTAGAGCCCACCGGCGATGCGGAGCGCGGTGAGGGCCTCGGGGTACCGGGCCAGGACGACCGACAGGCCGGCCACCGCGAGGGCCAGGTGGACACACAGTCCCGTCTGGGCGCCCACGGCGGCTGCGCCACCGGGACGCCACCCGCGGGTCGCGGCCCGGAGGATGACGGCCATGTCCGGTCCGGGAATCACGTAGGCGATCGCCACGACCCCGACGAAGCCGAGCCAGTTGATGTCCATCTCGTCGATGGTGGCACAGGGGTGCTTCCCTCACCCCCGCCGCAACCCGTCCACCACGATCCGCATCGGCCCGTACGCCCGCTGCTCCCACTCGTCGTCGTCCAGGCGCGACAGGTAGGCGATCAGCACGATCACGTCCGACGCGTCGGCGTCGTCGCGCACCTGGCCCGCCGCCCGCCCGGCGTCGAGCAGCAGGGTGATCGCGTCGCCGATGGGGCCGAGGCTGTGGTTCGTGAGGTCCCGCCAGACCGACGCCTCGAGCGCGGCCAGCACGCCGCGCTTCACGCGGGCGTACTCGACGACGCGGTCGAACCACCGGCTCAGGGCTTCCAGTGGCTCGTGGGTCTCCAGGAGCCGGGGTGCGAGCTCGACGAGCTCGTCGACCTCCTGGCGGTACACCTCCACGAGCAGTGCCTCACGGGTCGGGAAGTGCCGGTAGAGCGTGCCCTGCCCGACACCGGCCTCCTTGGCGACCGCGTTGAGCTTCAGCTCGGTCGGGCCTGACGCCGCGACCTCCCGCCGGGCGACCTCGATGATCCGGGCGCGGTTCTCCAGGGCGTCCCTGCGGGCCATCGATCTGCTCCTCGTCACACGCGCTCGACAAACGGACACGTGTCCGCTACGTTTCGAAGAAGCGGACACGTGTCCACTATATCGGGAGGCAGCGGCATGACGCAGAGCAGTGCAGGCATCCAGGGCAAGGTCGTGGCCGTCACCGGCGCGAGCAGCGGCATCGGGGCGGCCACCGCCACCCTGCTCGCCGAGCGCGGCGCGCACGTGGTGCTCGGCGCCCGGCGCACCGACCGGCTCGACGACCTCGTCCGGCGGATCCATGCGGACGGCGGGCGCGCGACGGCGCTCGCGGTCGACGTGACCCGGCCCGCCGACCTCGAGGCCCTGGTGGGCCGTGCTGTCGGGGAGTTCGGGCGGCTCGACGTCCTGGTCGGCAACGCGGGCATCAGCAGGCTCAGTCCCGTCGCCGACCTCGACGTCGCCGGCTGGCAGGCCATGATCGACGTCAACCTCAACGGCGTGCTCCACGGCATCGCGGCCGCGCTGCCGGTGTTCCGGCGGCAGGGCGAGGGGCACCTGGTGACCACGGTGTCGACGTCGGGCCTCAAGATCGTCCCCACGCAGGCGCTCTACGCCGCGACGAAGAACGCGGTGCGGACGCTGCTGGAGGGGCTGCGACAGGAGTCGACCGACGGCGTGCTGCGCACCACGGCGGTCTCGCCCGGCTACGTGCGCACCGAGCTCGTGGACTCGATGGACATGACGCCGGAGGTCCGTGCGGAGGTGCAGCGGAACATGGCGGCGATCGGTATCGACCCGGCCGCCGTCGCGCGGGCCATCGCGTTCGCCGTCGAGCAGCCGCGGGACGTCGAGATCGGCGAGATCGTCGTGCGCCCCACCCGCCAGGGCTGAGCGCCGCCCCGCGGCCGGGTGTGCGCCCGGCCGCGGGTGACCGCTCAGCGCACGGTCCGGCGCACGAGCGCCGGCGCGGCCCAGAGCAGGGCGGCGCCCGCCGCCAGTGCCGCACCGGCGACGAGCGGCCCGGTGGTCCCCAGCGGCCCGAGCGCCCAGCCACCGAGCACCGGCCCGAGCAGCGCGCCGAGGTTGAGGGCGACCGTCGGGAACGACCCGCCCAGTGTCGGGGCACCCTGGGCCGCCGCCATCGTCCGGGCGATGAGCGTGCCGCCGACGCCGAACGACAGCGCGCCCTGCACGGGGGCGAGCACCCAGACCGCCGCCGGCGAGGCGGCGAGCGCGGCCCACAGGGCCCAGCCGAGCACGAGCGCGGGCGTGCCGGCCCACAGCACGGGCCGGGCGTGCGTGCCTGCGAGCCGGCCCGCCGCCGTCACGCCCGCGAAGGCCCCGAGCCCGAACAGGACGAGCACCGCGGGGACGAGGACAGGGGAGAGGCCCGCGGCGTCGGTCACCACGGGCGCCACGTAGGTGAAGGCGCAGAACGTCGCGCCGTTCACCAGGACGCCGAGCGCGAGGCTGTGCCGCAGGGCCGGCAAGCGGAGCGCGCCGAGCTCGGTGCGCAGGTCGACCCGCGGACCGCCGGGCCCGGCGTGCCCCGGCGTGAGGACGGCGACGGCGACAAGGGCGACCGTCGCGAGCGCGGCGATCGCCCAGAGGGCGGACCGCCAGCCCCACAGCGCACCGAGCAGGGCGCCGGCCGGGACGCCCGCGACGAGCGCGAGCGTGGTCCCGGCGAGGACAGCGGCCAGTGCCCGGGCCTGGCGGCCGGCGGGGACGATCCGCGTGACGGTCGACAGGGCGACCGCCAGGAAGCCCGCGTTCGCCAGGGCGGCGACGACCCGGCCGGCGAACAGGACGGCGAACTGGTCGGTCAGCGCGCCGACGGCGTGCGCGGCGACGAAGACCAGCAGGCAGGTGGTCAGGGTCAGGCGCGGCGACAGGCGCCGGGCGAGCGCCGCCGTGAGGGGCGCGCCCACCACCATCCCGACCGCGAAGCCCGCGGTCAGCCAGCCGGCCTGGGCGACGGGGACGCCGAGGTCGGCGGAGATGCCGGGCACCAGCCCGGCGAGGACGAACTCCGACGTGCCTTGCGCGAAGACCGCGACGGCGAGCACGTACAGCAGGACAGGCATGAGAGCCCCCGAAGGGTGAGGGGGACAGGTAGGCCTGCGGCGGCACTACGGGCCCTTCGGATGCACGACGGCGACCCCTCGCCATGGGGGAGGGGTGGTCGGACCTGATGGTCTCTAGCGGGGCATCTCGGGCTGCCGGAGCGCCGGCAGCCCTGACCTGGATGCTTCGGGTGACCTCACGGGGGCGAAACTAGCACGGCTCTGCGGCTGCGACGTGGCCCGCCGGTGCGGGTCAGTCCTTGCGGAGCTCCTGCCGCGTGGTCTCGACGGTGATGTCCTCGATCTCAGCCGCGGGGACGACGGCCTCCCAGCCCATGTACTGGTTCCCCGAGAACCCTGCGGTCTCGGCCTCCGACGGATCGGCGCCGTCGTAGCTCACCGTGATCAGCCCGCGCTCAGGGCCGCGCCGCACCACGGACACCACGGACACCGGTGCGCCGTGCCACCGGCCTCGCACGGTCTGCCGGTACCCCACGTCGAACACGCTGCGCGGGAGCATCACCCAGGGGGACCGGGGGTCTGTGCCGAACTCGAGCGCCTCGGGAAACCGCTCGGGTGTCGGCGTGCCGTCCACCGTGACGCGTGCGTAGTCCTTGCCACCGGAGTGGAGCTCGTACCGCTCGCCGCGGTACTCGTAGAAGAACGTCGAGATCGGGATCTCGGTCATCGGGTCCCCCTGGGCGCGGTCGACGGTGCGGGATCGCACGGTACCAGCGGCTCCCGTGCCGCGGCCGCGAGCACGCGAGCAGGGTCTTGCCAGCGCCGCGCTTTATCGTTAAAGTCCCCTTTATCGATAAAGTTCGATCCAGACCGGAACGCACTCGTGCAAGGGAGCACGCAGATGACTCGAAGGTCCACCCCGTCGACGTCGGCCCTGCCCGTGGCCAGGAGCCCGCACCCCGGCGAGCCGTGAGCACCACCGGCTGACCGACGCGACGAACCGCCCGAGGCCGGATGCGGCCCGGGCCCCACCCGTGGCAGGTGCCGACGCGGTCACCTGTCATGCGCGAGGTACGGCGGAGCGGCCGTCCTCGTGGCGTACGACATCGATTTCGAACGAGAGGAAGGTCAATGGCGAGACAACCTCAGGCGCGTACGACCCGCCCGTTTCGACGAGGACGACGACTGGCCGCTGCCGTCGCAGGAGCCGCGATGGCAGGCACCCTGCTCGTCGCACCGACCGCGGCGGCGGACGCCGTGAGCAGCGACCCGTGGGTGGGCGAGGTGCCCGACAACCCGATCTCGGACGTCTACCGCTTCACGGTGCCCCGCGCGACGGTCGCCGAGGAGACGGGACTCTCGGCGGGTCCCGTCGCCGTGCAGGGCACCTTCGGCCCGGGCAAGGCGTGGACCGACCTCAACATGGGGGAGGAGGGCGGCAACCTGACCGCCACGCTCGGCCCCCTCGAGCCCGGCCTCTACTACTACCAGTACGCCGCACGCCCGGCCGCGGACCAGGACGCCGTCGCGTTCCGGAACCCGGACGCACCGCAGGAGGTGACGTCGAAGCCCACCTACAGCACCCTGTTCGTCCCCGGACCGGGCGCCGAGTGGCTCGCCGACGTGTCCGGCGGCGGCGAGCTCACGCAGCTCGACTACGGCAAGGGCCCCAAGCACCGGGGCGAGGCGCTCGTGTGGACGCCGCCGGGCTACGACGTCGACCGCGCCGAGCCGTACCCGGTGCTCTACCTGCTGCAGGACGAGGGGCAGGGCTTCCGCGAGTGGGCGGAGCTGGGTCGCGTCGGCCAGATCATGGACAACCTCACGCTCGACGGTGACGCCGAGCCGATGGTCGTCGTCATGGCCGACGCCGCGCAGCCCGGCCCCGCCGGCGTGACGAAGGACCTGCTGCCCGCCGTCGAGCGCGCGTACCACGTGTCCCGCAAGGGTGAGGATCGCGCGATCGCAGGTATCGGCAGCGGTGCGGAGCAGGCCCTGGAGGCCGTGGTCGCCAAGCCGCGCGACTTCGGCAACGTCGGGTCCTTCTCCGGCGGCTTCGACAAGGCGATCCCGAAGGGCAAGGCCAAGCAGATCAACGACCTGGTCGACGTCGTCCGGCTGTACGCGGGCAACGTCACCGACCCGGGCTACGACGCCACCGTCGGGCTCGCCGAGAAGCTGGCGGGTGCGGGCGTGGACTTCCAGTCCGACGGGTCGGACCCGGCCACGGGCGGCACCTGGCACACCTGGCAGAAGGCCCTGCACGACTTCGCCGGGCGCATCTTCCGGGAGGGCGTCGACGACGGCCCGAGCGAGGGGCACCTGCCCTTCGCGGAGCACGAGCTGCCTGCGCCGGGCACGACGCCGACACCGTGGATCGACGAGAACGGCGTCGTCACCCTCGAGCTCGGCCCGGAGGTCGCCCCGGACGCGAACAACGTGACCGTCTGGGGCAACTTCGGCCCGGCCGGCAGCTGGCCGCGCACGCACATGGTCCGGCAGGACGACGGGTCGTGGCGCCTCTCCCTCGCGGTCGAGGGCGGCTCGTACTACTACAAGTTCGTGGTCGACGGCGTGGACCTCAAGGACCCGAACAACCCCACCACGGTGACCTCGGAGCCGACATGGAGCACGTTCGTCGTCGAGGGCGACACGCTCCGCGGCCGGTACGTCGCCGAGGTGCCGCAGGAGGAGCGTGGCGAGGTCAGCGTCATGCCGTACACGAGCACGGCGGGCGGCGGCGAGCAGCGCTCGGCGTACGTCTGGACGCCGCCGGACTACGACCCGGACCGGGCCGAGCCGTACCCGGTCTTCTACCTGCAGCACGGTGGCGGGCAGACGTGGACCGACTGGATCGAGGTGGGCCACGCCGAGCGCATCCTCGACAACCACTACCGGAACGGCACCATCGTGCCGATGGTGGTCGTCATGGCCAACGGCAACGGCGTGGACTTCCCCACGGAGGTCACCACGCGCATCGTCCCGGCCGCCGAGGAGCAGCTCAACATCAGCTCCGACAGCGACCAGAAGGCCCTGGCCGGGCTCTCCATGGGCTCCGGCCAGACGCTCAGCACCCTCTGGGCCCACCCGGGCGAGTTCGGGTACATCGGCGCCATGTCGGCGTTCGGTGCGCCGCCGGCGAACGCCGACGTCGAGGCCATCAACGCGGGTACGAAGCTGTTGCGGGTCTACTCCGGTGACCGGCAGGACTTCACCTACGAGCCGACCATCCAGCTCATCACCGCCATGGAGGACCGCGGCGTGAACCACGAGTTCGCGCCGATCATCCCTGGCCCGCACAGCTGGGACGTCTGGCAGAAGTCGCTCATCGACTTCCTGCCCCGGCTGTTCGTCGAGGACGCCGCCTGACGGCAGCGGTCACGGACGGTGCGGCCGGCGGGGGCTCCCCGCCGGCCGCACCGGTGTGCGCACCACCTGCTAGCCTCGCCGCAGCGTCGCGTGCCGGTGGCAGACCGTGTCAGGCATGGAGGCACGGGCCTCGACGCCGACCCCGGAGACGTCCTGGGACCCCCGTGAGCGCGACGAGGCCCCTATGCCCCGAGCAGCTCGACCTCCGCCGCGGCCCGCCAGCCGGTCGGGTCCTCGGCAGGCGGGATCATGAGCAGCGAGTACGCACCGACCAGCACGTCCCACCACCGCGCCTCGTCGGGGGCGAGCGGCCGCACGGTCTCGTAGCCCGCACGGAACGTCGCGCGGACGAGCGGGCTGACGGGCCCCCACCGGTGGTACTTCGTGCCGAGCATGACGGCGCCGCGCGCCAGCTCGTCCACCGCGGTGTCGAACCGCGCCTCCTCCAGGTCGATGACGGCGCGCACGCGCCCCTGCGCGCACAGCAGGTTCGCCGCGCGGACGTCGCCGTGCAGCAGCTGGACGGGCACGGGCGCGGCGGGCGCGTCGTCGAGCCGACGGCGCAGCGCGTCGAGCAGGGGAACCGGCACGTGCGGCGGCGGGGTCGCGAACCAGGCGGTGACGCGCTCCACCGTCGACGGGCCGGGGTCCGGTGACACGTCGCGGACCCGCCCGGTCCCCGGGTAGGCCGCGAGCTCCCGGTGCAGGCGAGCGAGCGCGGCCCCGGCGTCGTGCACCGCGCCGAGGTCCGACACCTCGAGCGGCGACGCGTCGATCTCGCGCTGCAGCGCGAGGAGGACGCCGTCGGTGGTGAGGTGCGTGCGGCCGGACGGGGCGGCCACCGGCGCCGAGACCGGCTGCCCCTGCGCGGCGAGCCAGGCGGTGAGGTCCGTGAGCGCGGCGAGGCGCGCGAACCGGTCGCGCGCCACCGACCACTTCGCCACCACCCCGCCCGACGACGTGTCCAGCCAGGCCAGCGCGTTGCAGTCGCTCATGACGATGCGGTGGCAGGCGAGCACCTCGATGCCCCAGTGCTCACCCACGAGGCCGGTGAGCCAGGTGCGGGCGGCGTCGCCGTCGTCGTGCCCGAACCGGGTGGCGAGCACGTGGGTGGGCTCGGCGGTCTCCCAGAGCATCTCCAGCGCGGGGTGTCGGGGGTGTACGGAGCCGCGAGAGCCGTCGTAGTGGTCGGCGTGCATGAGGTTCCCTCGGTCGGCGGTGACGTGCGGGAACGCTATCGGGGGCCGTGGCGTCAGGGTTGCGGGGAGACGTTCTCTTCCCAGAACTCGTACCGAACCTCCCACCCGGCGCCCAGCTCGGCCTGGAGGAGGCGGGCGAGCTCGGCACCCTCGGCGCGCTGGGTCTCGCGGATCCGCGCGTCCGGCCAGCCGGTCTCCCAGTGGTAGTGCTCGTCGAACACCGCGGCCCAGGCCTCGAGGCGGTCGGCGAGGTCGGCGGAGACGTCCCAGTCCGACCGTCGGGTCCCCCCGAACCGGACCCACAGGGGCCACCGTGCGGCGTAGTCGTTCATGAGCCGGACGACGTCCCGGTCCCCGCTACCGTCCGTCATGGCCCCATCATGGCAGCAGACGCAGGCCCCGGCCGTACCGCAGGAGGACCCCATGCCCGACCGCACCACCGACTTCTTCGTCGCCCTCGAGACCCGGGTCTGGGAAGCCCTGGCCGCGGGCGACCCCGACGCCGACCGCGCGCTGCTCTCCGACGACTTCGTCGGCCTGTACCCCGAGGGGTTCGCGACGCGCGACGAGCACGCCGCCGAGCTCGCCGACGGCCCGACCGTCGGCGCCTACCGGATCAGCCAGGAGCGGGTGATCGAGGTCGCGCCCGACTCGGTGCTGCTCTGCTACCGCGCCGACTACGAACCCGCCGGCGGCGGCGCACCCGAGGCGATGTACGTCAGCTCGCTGTGGGTCGAGCGCGCCGGCCGCTGGTGGAACACGTTCAGCCAGGACTGCGTCGCCACGCGCTGAGGCTCCCGGAGCGCGACGTGTCTTCGGTTCGTTGTCGCGAGATCGGCAGTTCAGAGGACCGATCTCGCGACAACGAACCGAACACGGGCTCTGGCATCGAGTGGGTCAGGCAGCGCGGCGCGTGAGCAGGGGGTCGTGCACGCGCGAGCGCTTGGCGGGGGTCACCTCGGCGAGCACCGTGTCCACGTGCCGGGCCGCCGGGGCGCCCAGCCCGCCGGAGCCCGACAGCCCGCCCACGAGCTGGGTCGCCACGGCGCGCAGGTCCGCGCCGGTGGCGGCGGCCCGTTCGGTGAGCCTGGTCAGCGCGTCCTCCTCGGTGAGGCCGTGCACCGCCATGAGCACGCCGCGCGCCTGCTCGATCACGGCCGCCGACGCCATCGCGCCGTCGACCGCGCGACGGGCCTCGCGGGTCACGGCCTCGCGCTGGAGCGGGGTCACGTCGGCCACCTGGCCCACGATCTCGGGCCCGTGCTCGGTCCGGACGCCCTGCCCCGTCACGAGCAGGGTGCGGCTGCGGCCGTGCGCGTCGACGATGCGCTGCGCGCAGGTGAAGGGCCGGGCGGCGCGCAGCGAGCGCAGTGCCTCGTGCACGACGCGGTCCTGGTCGTCGGGGTGCCTGCGGGTCTTGAGCACCGAGATGCCGGGTCGCACCTCGTCGGGCTGGTAGCCGTACATCCGGTACACCTCGTCGGACCACCACCAGGTCCCGCTCTCGAGCTCGATGCGGTACTGGCCCGACAGGACGGATGTCCCCGCGGTCAGGTTCCGGATCAGGTCGCTCGCGCGGTCGGGCAGGCTGCGGGAGGTGGTCTCCGTGGCGTTGAGAGTCGTCGGTGTCGTCATCGGGGCCTCCGTGGGTACGGTTCCGGCGCCACTTCTTGACTCCTCAAGCACGGTAACCCGACCTTTCCGTGACCGCCAACGCGGGGTCTGGACCTGCGACGACGCAGGCCGCTGCGAGTCGCCGACCACCGTGCCAGCCTGGGACCGTCCGGCACCGGACGCCGCACCGAGGCCGTACCGAGGCAGCAGGAGGCACCGTGAGCGAGACCCCCGCAGCACCGGGACCGGCGCCGCTGCGCGCCGACGTCGTCGTGGTGGGCGCCGGCCTGACCGGCGTCGTCACGGCCCACGCGCTGGCGGACGGCGGTGCCGACGTCGTGGTGCTCGACGCCGGGACCGGCCCGGGCGCGACCACCACGGCCCGCTCCACCGGCAAGCTCTCGCTGCTGCAGGGCACCCGGCTGGCTGAGCTCGCCCGCCTCGGCGACGAGGCGCTGCGCGACTACGTCGCCGGGGGGCAGTCCGGGTTCGGGTGGCTGCGCTCGGCGCTCGCGGACGTCGGCGTGCCGGTCGACGACCGCGACGACCTCACCGTCGCCACGTCACCCGAGGAGACGGGCGCGCTCGACGACGTGCTCGCCGCCGGACTGCGCGCCGGGCTCGCCGTCCACTGGGAGGACCGGCCGCCGTACCCGGCGCCGCACCACGGCGCCGTCCGCCTGCCCGGGCAGGGCCAGGTCGACCCGCACCGCGCGCTGGCCGCCCTGCGCGCCCGCCTGCGTGCGCGCGGCGTCACCGTGCACGACGGGGTCCGTGTGCGGCAGGTACGGCGCACGGTTGCGGGCATCGCGTTGCGCACCACGCGCGGCACGGTGCTCGCCGACCGGGTCGTGCTGGCGACCCACGTGCCGCCGGGGCGCGTCGGTGGCCTGTTCCTGCGCATGCACCCTGGCCGCAGCCTGGTCACGACGTGGGACGTGGCCCGGCAGGAGGACCTGCCGCCGGGGTTCGGCTCGACGATGTCGCTCACGGCTGGCTCGCCGACCCGCTCGCTGCGCACGGCGGGCGACCTGCTCATGGTGGGCGGCGAGGGGTTCACCACCGGGCGGGAGAAGGACCCCGGCGAGCGTCTCGCGGCGCTCGAGAGCTGGACGCGGGAGCACCTGCCGGTCGGCGCGGCCCGGCACGCGTGGGCGGCGCAGGACTGGACCACCGACACCGGCCTGCCGTTCGTCGGCCCGGCGTACCCGGGCGACGAGCGGGTGCTCGTGGCCACCGGCTACGCCAAGTGGGGCCTGACCACGGGCGCGGCGGCGGGCCTCGCGCTCGCCGGCCGCGTGCTCGGCGACGCCCCGGGGTGGGCCGCCGCGCTCGAGCCGTGGGCGCGTCCGCCGCGCCCGACGACGAGCCAGGCGAGCACGCTGGCCGAGCAGACGGCGGGCTGGGCGTGCGCGGCGACCCGTCCGACCGGGCAGCGGGCCGGTGCCCGCCGGGTCTCGCGCGTCTGTCCCCACCTCGGCGCGGTCGTGCGGTGGAACGAGCAGGAGCAGTCGTGGGACTGCCCGGCGCACGGCTCGCGCTTCGCGGCCGACGGCACCGTGCTCGACGGCCCGGCGACCGAGCCGCTCGCTCCCCGCTGAGCGGGTCGACGGCGGCCTGACGTGCGAGCGCGCAGTCCTGGGAGGAGCATCTGGAGCATGGTGGCGACGTCGCGGCGCGGGGTGGGGTGGTCGAGGGCCGCACGGTCCGCCGTCGTCGCCGTCGTGCTCACCGCCACGCTGACCGCGACCTCCGCGTGCACCGTGGCCAGCAGGCAGGAGCCGGGGCAGGCGACCGCGTCGGTCGCCGACGCCCTCGTCGAGGCGCGGTCCGCCGCGGAGACGACGCGGCTGACCGTCGACCTGCTCGCCCGGGGGCGGGTCACCGGCCCCGTCGCCGACACCGCGCTGCTCGACCAGCTCGACGCCCTCGACGAGGCCGACCGGGCGCTGACCACCCTCGTGCCGCCGGACGTGACGTCGTCCGACCGGCGCACGGAGGGTCTGACCACCGTCGGCGACCTGACCGACGTCGTCGTGCAGGCCAGGGAGTGGGTCGCCGCCCGCTCGGGCGGGGATCTCGCCGGGGCCGACGCCGTACCCGCCGACGCCGACGCGCTGCTGGACGACCTGGCGGCCGCGACCGACGCCGTCGAGCAGGCCCTCAGCGAGGCGGGTGGCCCGTGAAGAAGGTGATGGGGGCCGCGCTCGGGATCCTCACGGCGATCGGCGGTTTCGTCGACATCGGCGACCTCGTCACCAACGCCGTCGTCGGGTCCCGGTTCGGGCTGTCGCTCGCGTGGGTGGTGGCCGTCGGGGTCGTCGGCATCTGCCTGTTCGCGAGCATGGCGGGGCGCGTCGCCGCGGTGAGCGGGCGCGCCACCTTCGAGATCGTCCGCGAGCGCCTCGGCCCACGGGTCGCCGGCGCGAACGTCGTCGCCTCGTTCGCGATCACCCTGCTCACGCTGACGGCGGAGATCGGCGGTATCGCGCTCGCGCTGCACCTGGCCAGCAGCGTCGAGCCGCGCCTGTGGATACCGGTGGCCGGTCTGGCCGTGTGGCTCGTGCTGTGGCGCGTGAAGTTCGAGGTCATGGAGAACGTCGCCGGGCTCATGGGCCTGCTGCTCGTGGGGTTCGCCGTCGCGCTGTTCCTGCTGGGCCCCGACTGGGGCGAGCTGCTGCGGCAGGCCGTGCCGCCGTCGCCGCCCGGGACCGAGCACGCGGCCACGTACTGGTACTACGCGGTGGCGCTGTTCGGCGCCGCGATGACGCCCTACGAGGTGTTCTTCTTCTCGTCCGGAGCCGTCGAGGAGCGCTGGACCGCCAAGGACCTCGCCACCAACCGGATCAATGTGCTCATCGGGTTCCCGCTCGGCGGCCTGCTGTCGCTGTCGATCGCGGCGTGCGCCGCCGTGGTGCTGCTGCCCGCGGGGATCGAGGTGTCGGCGCTGTCCCAGATCGTGCTGCCCGTGGCGCAGGCGGGCGGCCCGCTGCTGCTCGCCGTCGTCATCGTCGGCATCGTGGCGGCCACGTTCGGCGCCGCGCTCGAGACCGCGCTGTCCAGCGGGTACTCGGTCGCGCAGTACCTCGGCTGGTCGTGGGGCAAGTTCCGGCGCCCCGCCCATGCCGCGCGGTTCCACGTCACGATGATCCTGGCCGTGCTGCTCGGTGTCGGCATCCTCATGACGAGCGTCGACCCCGTCATGGTCACCGAGATGTCGGTCGTCTTCTCCGCCGTCGCCCTTCCCCTGACCTACGTGCCGATCCTCGTGGTTGCCAACGATCCGCAGTACATGGGCCGGTACGTCAACGGGCGGTTCGTCAACGCACTGGGCACCGTATACCTCGTCATCGTCGTCGCGGCGGCGCTCGCGGCGGTCCCGCTCATGATCGCGACGGGGGCGGGCTCGTGACGCGCGAACGGATCGTCGACGCCCGGCTGCACCTGCTCAGCCGGCAGGTGCTCGACGCCGACGGCGAGCCCGTGCGCGCCGTCGACGACCTGGAGCTCACCGGGCCCGACGGGCAGGAGGCGCGGCCGGGCGAGGCGGTGCGGGTCGGTGCGATCCTCGTCGGACCGTCGCTGTTCACGCGCCTGTTCGGCGGCGCGGTCCCGGCGTCGCGGCTGCCGCGCATCGCGTGGTCGGACGTCGCGCACGTCGGCACGGCGATCGAGCTGTCGGTGCGGTCCGACGAGCTGGACGCCGACTGGGTCGAGCTCTGGCTCCGCGACCACCTCGTGGGCCGGATCCCCGGCGGCAGGCACGACCCGGAGGCGGACGGATGAACGTGGGGGACCTGCTCGACGCGCACGTGGAGGAGCCCGAGGGCGCGCGCGTGGGCGTCGTGGTGGACGTGCGCTTCGCGCTCGCGGTGACGGAGCCGGAGGGCGAGGGCGGCGAGGAGGACCGGGAGAACCCGGACGCGCCGCTGAGCGAGCACACCGCCACGCGGGACGAGGTCGGTGCTGCCCGGCTCGTGGGGCTGCTGGTCAGCCCCCGCAGTGCCGGCTCGTTCCTCGGGTACGAGCGGACGGACGTGCGCTCGCCGTGGCCGGTCCCGCAGCTCGTGCGGCGCAGGCACCGCGGCACGTTCCTCGTCGACTGGGCGGACGTGGCCGAGGTGCGCACGGGGTCCGAGCCGGTCGTGGTCCGGCTGGCCGCCGGTTACGAGCGGCGCTCGCCGGCGCTGTGAGCTGCCCGACCTCGGACAGCCCCCACCTCGAACAGCAGGGCCCGGCCGGTGAGCTCACCGGCCGGGCCCTGCGTCGGAGGTGTCACGTCACGTCCGGGTACGTCGGGCGAGTCCGAGCACGAGGCTGACCACCAGCACGGCCACGCCGATCCAGATGAGGAACTGGCCGATCTGGGTGGCGACACCCAGGATCACGAGAACCACGCCGATGATGATGAGGATGAGCCAGGACGGCATCCGTAACCTCCTTGATCGAGGGCGATGCTGTGCGCACTGCCGATATTTC
Source organism: Promicromonospora sp. (assembly GCA_036010205.1). Taxonomy (GTDB): domain Bacteria; phylum Actinomycetota; class Actinomycetes; order Actinomycetales; family Cellulomonadaceae; genus Promicromonospora. The sequence continues at coordinate 13,886 of DATGOB010000287.1, forward strand.
AACGTTCGTCCTGTTTCGACTGACTCGCATCCGCAACTGGGTCTCGCGCAGAACATCACCCTCGGGCCGCAGTGTGCGGTATTTGCCCTTTTGGGTGAAACTGCTCTACCCTCGATGGCTCGGGGTCATGAAGCGGCTCCAGATCCTTGATCCCGGGGGTCCCCATGTCGCTCACCTTCCCGTCGCCCACCCATCTGGACACCGACGAGTCGCGCGCGCTGGTCGTCGGCGACGTCGCGGTCGAACGGGTCAAGAGTCTCGTCGCCGTGATGCACGGGGTGGACGACACCGCCGCGGAGCGGCTCCTGCAGGACGTGGCCTACCGGGCGGACCTGCCGCTGTGGGCGGCGTCCGACCAGGTGCTCGACGTCGTCACCACCCTTGTCGCCCGGGCAGGGCTGACGCCGGAGGTCCTCGACGCGGCGCTCGCGTCGGTCGCCCCGGCCCGCCGGCTCCACCACCCGGCGGCCTGACGACGGCGAGAGTCTCGTCCGAGAACGACCTGGGGGACCGATCCGCCACCGGATCGGTCCCCCAGGTCGTTCCCGGAACGGACCGGGCTGCCGGTGCGGCGGCGGCGTGCGCGCTGTCGTGCACAGAATGGGTCGATGCCGCAGCCACCTCGCCGAAGCCTGTACTCGACGGTGCGCCGCGTCCTGCGCACCGACCCCGCCGACGCGCCCGACACCGAGGTGCAGCCCGCCGTCGACGACGCCATGGTGCTGCGGGCCCTCGACCTCGCGATGCGGGTCGGCGAGCAGATGTTCGCCGTCGGCGCGTCCGCCCACGAGGTGACCCTCGCCGTCACGCGGGTCGCGGAGGCGTACGGGCTGCACGGGGTGCACGTCGATGTGACGTACACGTCGATCGCGCTGTCCTACCAGCGCAGCGGCGAGGGGTGGCCGCATACCCTGCTCCGCGTGGTCCGCGTGGCCGCGCCCGACCACACCAAGCTGCAGCGCCTCCAGGCGCTGCTCGTGGACATCGACGGCGGGCTCGACCTCGACGAGGCGCGGGCACGGTTCCGGGCGATCCGCCGCGTGCCGTTCCGGTACCGGCCGCAGGTCGTCGTCGTGGCGCGGGCCCTGCTCACGGTCGGGGTGAGCATCCTGTCGGGCGGCACAGCGACCGTCGCGGCCCTCACCTTCGTCGCGGCGCTCGCGGCGGCCTCCACCCAGTGGGGGCTCGCCCGGCTGCGGGTGCCCTCGTTCTTCAGCCAGATCGCGGGCGCCTTCGTCACGACCGTCGTCGCGGTGGCCGTCTCGGCGCTCGCTGCGGCAGGCGTCGAACCGTTCACCGGCATCCGGCCGTCCATCATCGTGGCGTCAGGGATCGTGCTCATGCTCTCGGGCCTCACCGTGGTCGGAGCGGCGCAGGACGCCATCGACGGCTTCGCGCTCACCGCGGCGGGCCGCATCCTCGACCTCACCCTCCAGACGCTCGGGCTCGTGGTCGGCATCCTCGCGGGCCTGGAGCTCGGCAGCGTGCTCGGGTACCGGATGACGCTGCCCGACGGCCCGCTCCCGCTCGGCCCGCTCCCCGGCCAGGTCGCCGGCGCCGTGATCATCGCGGTCTCCGTCGCGCTGTTCAACGGCGCGGGCCTGCGCATCATCGTGATCAGCGCCCTGCTGGGCAGCACGACGGCCCTCGGCTACGCCGCGGCGACGGCGGCCGGCCTCCACGTGGCAGCGGCGAGCGGCGTCGCCGCCCTCGTCGCGAGCTTCGTCGGCGTGCTCGTCGCGCACAACCTGCACGTCCCCTCCGTCGCGGTGACGACGGCGGCCATCGTGCCCCTCGTGCCCGGCGGCGCGGTGTTCTACGGGCTGCTCGGCATGGTGCACGCCGACCCGGCGTCGGGCGGGCCCGGCGGGGCGGGCTCCCTGATCCTCGCGGCGTCGGTCGGCCTGGCGCTCGCGGCGGGGGCGTCGCTGGGCATCTACCTCGGCACCCCCGTGCGTGCCACGCTCGAGAGCGTCGCGCGGTCGCGCGCCCGGGTCCGCCGCTGAGCCGCCCCCGTGCCCGTGCGGGGCACCGGGGACGGCGCTGTCTTCGCGCGAGCGGTCAGGAGCAGGCGGCCAGCTCCTCGTCCGTCGGCGTGAAGCGGATCCAGTCGAACGACGCGGTCAGCTCCGGCGTCGCCTCCGGGCCGCGGTACGCGAACGGACCGAGGTCGGTCGCCGCGAGCTCGTCGGCGGGCGCGGCGCGGCCGAGGTTGCGGAACGTCACCCCGTCGATGCTGTACGACGCCGTGAGCCACTCGCCGTGGTGCGTCATCCGCAGCCACACGGTGTCCCCGGTCTCCGGCGGGGCGAGCGCGGAGTCCTCCGCCGTCCACGCGTCGTTCCGGTCGACGCCGTCCCGGCGCCACACGAAGTCGAACCGCTTGCCCGCGTCGACGTGCGAGACGTCGACGCGCAGGGAGTTGGCGTCGTCGCGCCGCAGGATCAGGCCGGCCTGCTGGAAGTTGACCTGCGGGTCGAGCGTGAGCTGCGTCGTCACCTGCCACGGCCCCTCGGGTGCCGGGCGCAGCACGAGCGGGGCCGACGTCGAGTTGCCCGGGTACGTCGGCAGGTGCCACGCGCCGTCGGTGACGACGGACCGGTCGAGGTCGCCGCGCACGGAGGTCGACCACACCGAGCGGTCGAGCGCGTCGCCGTCCAGCTCGTCCGAGCCGGCGCCCGTGCACTGCGCGTACAGCGGGTCCTCGGGGTGGGTGTTCAGCGGGTCGCGGACGCCGTCCGGGTCGAGCACCGCGTGCCCGACGGTGGTGTGCGAGCGCTCGCCGTACTCGTAGACCAGGTGCGTCCGGCCGCGGTGGGTCACGATCTGTGGCGACGACGCGCGCCCGGCCTCCGGCGGGGCCGGGTTCGGCACGAACAGCGGCGCGGGGTCGCCGATCCGGGTCAGGGTGCGGTCGACCGGCCGCGCGAAGATCGTCCCGACCGTCGAGCCGTAGACGACGTAGTCCTGGCCCCGCCACCGCCACAGGTCCGCCGCCGACACGTTGACGCCCTCGGCGGGCCCGGGCGTGACGACGGGCTCGGGCCGTACCTCCCACTCGCGCCCGTCGCGCGAGTAGGCGAGGTTGATGTGCCGCACGTTGGTGTCGTAGTTCGTCATGAACAGCATCGCCCAGCGCTGTGGCGAGGACCGGTCAGGGTTCGGGAACACCCGCGCGTAGGACGTCTCGGTCGCGCGGCGGCCGGGCTGGGCGGCGTCGACCATCGCGGTGGTGACCGCCTCGCCGCCGTACTCGAACGTGACGCCGTCGGTCGACGTCGCGTAGCGGGTCACCCGGTTGTCGCCGTGGAAGTAGAGGTACATCTGCCGCTCGTCGGGGTTCCACACGGCGTCGGGCGAGGACACGTGCGGTACGTCGTAGACGCCCTCCCAGCGGTTGTCCACGACGGGACTGCCCTCGTACTGGGTCCATGGCCCGTCGAGCGAGTCGGCGTACATGAGGTTGATGCCGCCCGGGTCGTCGTGCGGCGCGTAGTAGACGTACCACTCGCCCAGGGGCTCGGCCAGGTGCGCGCCCGCGTGGAACACCGACGGGAAGATGAACTCCTGGTTGGGGTTGTGCGGCAGCGTCTCGTCGAGCGGGTCCACGATCGCGCCCGTCGACGTGAAGACCGGCAGGTCGGCCGTGCGGTGGTCCGGGCCCTGGCCGGGACCGCCGGGCGGCGGTCCCGCCGCCTGCGTCGTGCCGGGGACGAGCGCGGCCACCAGGGCGAGTGCTGCGCCGGCCAGGGCCCGGCGCACGGTGCGGACTGCCATGTGCGTACTCCTTCGTCGCGGTGCACGCCGTCGGTGGTCGTGCGTCGCCAGCCTTCGGGCGAGGCGGCGAAGGGGTCAAGGCGGCTGATGAGGTTCATCAGCAGCCCGGTGATAATGCGCCACATCGGGCACCCGGACCGGCGCACCGGCAGGACCGGGCCCGCGAGGGCGCGCTCGGCCGGCTGCTAATAATGCGCATCATCCGATTGACCCCACGCTCGGCACCCCGTGAGACTCCGTGTGTCCGGCCCGGGCGCCGGACCCGAGTGCAGGACCGCGTGTCGGAGCAGACCGAGGGGTTCGAGGAGGAGCCGTGCCGCGTCGCCGCATCACCCAGACGGACGTCGCCGCGATGGCGGGCGTCAGCCAGGCCACCGTCTCCTTCGTGCTCAACGGCAGCACGCCCGCGGGCGTCCGGATCAGCGAGGAGACGCGCCAGCGCGTGCTCGACGCCATCCGGATCACCGGCTACACCGCCAACCCGGCCGCACAGCGGCTGGCGGGCGGCCTCGCGCAGATCCTCGGCGTCTTCACCTACGAGGCCACGTTCCCGCGCCCGAGCCGCGACTTCTACGGCCCGTTCCTCACCGGCATCGAGCACGCCGCCGAGCGGCTCGGCGTCGACCTGCTGCTGTTCACGAGTGCGCCGGTCGAGGACGGGCGCCGCCGGCTCACGCGCGAGGGGTGGCAGCGGCTCGGCGTCGCCGACGGCTGCCTCCTGCTCGGCCAGCACGAGCACAGGGGCGAGCTGCAGCACCTGCTCGACACCAACTACCCGTTCGTGTTCATCGGCAAGCGCGGCAGCGACGGCGGCCGCCTGCCCTACGTGGGCGCCGACTACGTGAGCGGCACCGTGCGGCAGATCGACCGCCTCGTCGCCCTCGGCCACCGGCGCATCGGGTACGTGGGCCTGCGCGGCACCGACCAGCCGACGCTCGACCGCGTCGAGGGCTACCGCGACGCCATGAAGGCGCACGGCCTGACGACGCGGTTCGTCGAGCTCGAGGACACGGCCGCCACAGCGGCCGAGATCGTCGAGCAGCGGTTCACCGCCGTCGTCGTGGCGCCGGAGAACCACCCGGAGGAGCTCGCGGACGAGCTCGCCGCCCGCGGGGTGCGCGTGCCGGACGACGTGTCCGTGCTGCTGCTCGGCCAGCCGCACCACCTGCGGCGCGGCGGCAGGGCGTGGTCGGGCTTCTCCGTCCCGCGCGAGGAGATGGGCGCCCGCGCCCTGTACCTCCTGTCGCGCCTCGTCGCCGACGACGGCCCCCGCCGCGACCGCGACGCCCGGCGCCCGGCCGCCGTGACGGAGGCCGAGCTGCACCAGGTGCTCGCGTGCCCCGACGTCGAGGGTGCCACCGTGGCGCCGCCGGGCCGGGCCGCCCGCTGAGCGCCTTTCAGAACCAGAGACAGACCCGACAGGACGGAACCGCGCGTGACAACTCCCGACCTCCAGACCGACGTGCTCGTGGTGGGCGCAGGCCTCGGCGGCATCGCCGCCGCGCTGGCCGCCGCCGACCGGGGCGCCCGCGTCGTCCTCACCGAGGAGCACCCGTGGATCGGCGGGCAGCTCACCTCGCAGGCCGTGCCCCCGGACGAGCACCCGTGGGTGGAACGGTTCGGCGTGACCGCCCGGTACCGCGCGCTGCGGGACGGTATCCGCGACGTCTACCGCCGTCGCTACCCCCTGACCGACGGCGCCCGCAGGTGGGCCGAGCTCAACCCCGGCGCGGGCTGGGTGTCCAAGCTGTGCCACGAGCCGCGCGTCGCGGTCGGCGTGCTCGAGGAGATGCTCGCCCCCTACCGCTCGACCGGGCGCGTCCGCCTGCTCGAGCGGGTCCGCCCCGTCGCCGCCACGACCGACGGCGACCGCGTCACGTCCGTGACGGTGCGGTCGGTGCTCGACGGCGAGGAGGTGACGGTCGCCGCCGCCTACACGATCGACGCGACCGAGACGGGTGAGCTGCTGCCCCTGACAGGCACCGAGTACGTCACGGGGTTCGAGTCCCGGCACGACACCGGGGAGCCCAGCGCCCCCGAGCAGGCGCAGCCCGACAACGTGCAGGCGCTGAGCGTGTGCTTCGTCGTCGAGCACGTCGACGGCGACCACACGATCGACCGGCCCGCGCGGTACGACTTCTGGCGCGAGCACGCGCCCGCCGCATGGGGCGGCGAGCAGCTCCTGTCCTGGACGGCGCCCAACCCGCGCACCCTCGCGCTGGAGAAGCGGTCGTTCACGCCCAACCCGGGCGACGACCCGCTCGCCGTCGACGCCGACCAGTCGAAGAACGCGGGCGACGGCAACCTCTGGCTGTTCCGCCGCATCGCGGCGCGCGACCTGCACGAGCCCGGCGCCTACGCGAGCGACCTGTGCCTCGTGAACTGGCCGAGCATCGACTACTTCCTCGACCACGTGCTCGACGTGCCGCGCGAGGTGGAGGAGGCGCGCGTCGCCGACGCGCGGCAGCTCAGCCTGTCGATGCTCTACTGGATGCAGACGGAGGCGCCGCGGGCCGACGGTGGCACCGGATTCCCGGGGCTGCGGCTGCGCCCCGACGTCACGGGCAACCCCGACGGGCTGGCCCAGGCGGCCTACCACCGCGAGTCCCGCCGGATCCGCGCGGTCACGACCGTCACGGAGAACGACGTCTCGTACGCCGTGCGCGGTGACGCCGGGGCGACGCGGTACGACGACTCGGTCGGCGTCGGCATGTACCGCATCGACCTGCACCCCTCGACGGGCGGTGACACGTACATCGACGTGCCGTCCACGCCGTTCGAGATCCCGCTCGGCGCCCTGCTGCCGCAGCGCACCACCAACCTGCTCGCCGGCAACAAGAACATCGGCACCACCCACATCACCAACGGGTGCTACCGGCTGCACCCGGTCGAGTGGAACGTCGGCGAGGCGGCCGGCCACCTGGCCGCCTACTGCCTCGCCACCGGCACCACGCCGCACGCCGTGCAGTCAGGGCCCGAGCTCCTTGCCGACTACCAGGCCGAGCTCGTCGCCGCGGGCGTCGAGCTGCGCTGGCCCGACGGCGTCCACCCGTACTGAACCAGGTACCCCCACCGGCTCGAATCAGTCCGAAGGAGAACTGATGTCTGCACACCCCACCCGGGCCCGCAGGACGGCGGCCGCCGTCGGTGCGCTCGGCACCGCACTGGCCCTGACCTCGTGCGCCGGCGGATCGTCCGCCCCGGCGGGCGAGCCCGAGACGCCCGACCAGCCCGTCGAGCTGCGGATGACCGTCTGGACGGCGGACGAGGCCCAGCTCGGCCTCTTCCAGGACATCGCCGACGCCTACGTCGCCGAGAACCCCGAGCTCGTCTCCGGCGTCTCGTTCGAGACCATCCCGTTCGAGGACTACACCACGGCCCTGACCACGCAGCTCGCGGGCGGCAACGCGCCGGACCTCGCGTGGGTGTTCGAGAGCAACGCGCCCGAGTTCGTCGCGAGCGGCGCGCTCGTCGACCTGCGCCCCGTGCTCGAGGGCACCGACGGGTACGCGGCCGACGACCTCGTGCCCAGCGCCCTGTCGCTGTGGGAGGACGGCGACGGGCTGTACGCCTACCCCTTCTCCACCAGCCCGTTCGCGGTGTTCGTCAACACCGACCAGATCTCGGCGGCGGGTCAGCCGGACCCGGCGGACCTGGTGGCCGACGGGGAGTGGACCTTCGACGCCGCCCGCGACATCGCGGCGGCCACGGCGGAGGACTCCGGCAAGCAGGGCCTCGTGGTGCGCGACTTCGACTACCAGTCGTGGGAGAACCTGGCCACGGTCTGGTCCGGCTGGCAGGCCCAGCCGTGGAGCGCCGACGGCACCGAGTGCACCTTCACCGACCCGGCGATGGTCGACGCCCTCACCTGGTTCCACGACGCCGTGTTCACCGACGGCGCCCTGCCGGGGCCCGGTACCACGGCCGACTTCTTCGCGGGCGACGCCGCGATGACCATCACGCAGATCAGCCGCGCGTCGTCGCTCGACGACTCGTTCGCCTGGGACGTCGTGCCGCTGCCCGCAGGCCCGGCCGGGCAGCAGGACGTCGTGGGGCAGGCGGGCATCGGCGTCTTCGCGGCGGGGGACCACCCCGACGTCGCGGCCGACTTCCTGGCGTACTTCACCGACCCGGAGAACGCCGCGCAGCTCGCCGCGTACTTCCCGCCGCCGCGCGCCTCGCTGCTCAACGGCGAGGACCTGGCCGCCGCCAACCCCCGGCTGTCGGCCGAGCAGCTCGAGTCCGTGGTCGTCGACGCCGTCGAGGACGCCGTGACCAAGCCCGCCCACGCGAGCTTCGCCAAGCTCTCGGAGACGGTGCGCGCCGAGCTCGACGCGCTCTGGGTCGAGGACGCGGACGTCGAGGCCGTGCTGGCCGACACCTGCGCGGCGATCACGCCGCTCCTGGAGGACTGAGGCGTGGCGGCGTCAGCGGCGGTGCGCCGCGACCGGCTCGTCGGGTACACCATGGTCGCCCCCGTGGTGCTGGGTTCCCTCGCGTTCGTGGTGCTGCCGCTCGTCATGGTGGTCTGGTACTCGCTGCACGAGTGGAACGTGCTGGCGAACACCTTCACGTTCGTCGGCGCGGAGAACTACCAGCGCATGGTGGCGGACCCCGGGCTGGCGGACGCGCTCCGGGCGACCGTCTGGTTCTCGATCGGGCTGGTCGTGGTGAACATCGCGCTGGCGCTGCTGCTCGCCGTCCTGCTCAACCAGCGGCTGCCCGGCACCACGACGTTCCGGACGTTCTTCTTCTCGCCGGTCGTCGTGTCCCTCGTCGCCTGGACCATCGTGTGGAGCTTCCTGCTCCAGGCCGACGGAGGCATCAACGGCTTCCTGTCCGTGCTCGGCGTCGAGGGGCCCAACTGGCTGCGGCGCCCGGAGGCCGCCATGGCCGCCGTGATCATCGTGCAGGTCTTCAAGAACGTCGGCCTCAACATGATCCTGTTCCTCGCGGCGCTCCAGGGCGTTCCGGAGGAGCTGCAGGAGGCGGCCCGGCTCGACGGCGCCGGTGCCTGGCGCCGGTTCCGCTCCGTGACCCTGCCGCTCATCAGCCCGACCGTGCTGCTCGTGTCGATCATCACGATCGTCGGGTCGCTCGAGGTGTTCGCGCAGATCGACGTGCTCACCGGCGGCGGGCCGGGGAGCTCGACGACGGTGCTCGTCTACTACCTGTACCAGCAGGCGTTCCGGTTCAACGAGTTCGGCTACGCGAGCGCCATCGCCGTGCTCCTGTTCGTCATCGTGCTCGTCCTGACGCTGCTCCAGTGGCAGTCACGCAAGAGGTGGGTCTTCCATGAGCTCTGACATCGTCACGGTCCCGGAGACGGGCACGCCGCCCGCCCCGGTCCGCGTCCCGCTGCCCCGGCGGCGGGCCCGCGCCCGGCGCGGCCTGACCCGGTGGCTGCTCGTGGTCGTGCTCGCCGTGCTCAGCCTGCCGTTCGTCTTCCCCACGTGGTGGATGGCGACCTCCAGCCTCAAGCCGATGAGCGAGATCCTGCGCCGCGTGCCGACGCTGTGGCCCCAGGACCCGTCGTTCGACGCCTACGGACGGGTGTTCACGCTGCAGCCGTTCGCGCAGCAGTACTGGAACTCGCTCTACATCGCGGTGGTCGTCACGCTCGGCACGATGCTCGTGGCGGCGATGGCGGGCTACGCGTTCGCGCGGATCCGCTTCCCCGGGGCGAACGCCCTGTTCGTGCTGGTCCTCGTCGGCCTCCTCGTGCCGTCGGAGGTGACGATCGTCCCGCTGTTCCGCATCGTCAACACGCTCGGGCTGGTCGACACCCACTGGCCGCTGATCGTCGTCCCGGTCCTCGGTGCCCCGGCCGTGCTGGCGGTGTTCATCATGCGGCAGTTCTTCCTCGGGCTGCCGACGGAGCTCGAGGAGGCGGGCCGGCTCGACGGGCTCGGCCGCTGGGGCGTGTTCTGGCGCATCGCCGTCCCGCTGTCCCGGTCCGCGCTCGGCGCCGTGGCGATCTTCACGTTTCTGAAGTCGTGGAACCTCTACCTCGAGCCCGTGGTGTACCTCTCGAGCAAGGAGAGCTTCACCCTCCCGCAGGCCCTCACGCAGTACGTCGACGCGTACGGCGGACCCATGTGGAACGTGCAGCTGGCTGCGACGACGCTCACCGTGCTGCCCGTTCTCGCGGTCTTCCTCGTCGCCCAGAAGCAGTTCGTCCAGGGCCTCGCGCACAGCGGTCTCAAGGGCTGACCCGTGCGGGCCGGACACCCGGCCCGCACCTACGCGTGGCGGCCGCACGACCGGAGGTGAAAGATGGTGTGCTGTTAGCGTGGAGGGTCGTCTGGAGACCTTTTCATACGTGTTAGGAGATCTGGCCCCTCCCGTGTGACCCCCCCGGCAGACCCGGGGCGGAGCGGAGGGCCGTCGTGATGACTACCTCAGAGACCACCAAGACCCTCGTCAGCCGGGTGCAGCGCGCCGCGCACCGCGTCGAGCGCGCCGCCCGCGGACCCCAGGACCAGCGCGTCGGCACCGACCGCGTCGTCTTCGGCGTCGCGGGCCTCATCGCCCTGGCCTTCATCGTGTGGGGCTTCGTCAGCTCCGACACCCTCGGGGCGGTGGCCGACACCGCGCTCACCGGTGTCCTGGACAACTTCGGCTGGCTGTTCGTCATCGCCGCCACCGTCTTCGCGGTCTTCGTGATCGTCGTGGCGCTCGGCCGCTTCGGCAAGATCCCCCTCGGGCAGGACGGCGAGAAGCCCCAGTACTCGACGCCCTCCTGGATCGCGATGATGTTCGCGACCGGCATGGGCATCGGCCTCATGTTCTACGGCGTGGGCGAGCCGCTCTACTTCTACATGGCGCCGCCGCCCGGCACCGTCGAGGGCTCAACCCCCGCGGCCGCGTCCACCGCCATGGGCCAGACGCTGTTCCACTGGACCATCTACCCGTGGGCGATGTACGCCATCGTGGGCCTCGGCATGGCCTACGGCACCTACCGCCTCGGGCGCTCGCAGCTGTTCAGCTCGATGTTCACGTCGCTGTTCGGACGCAAGGCCGTCAACGGCACCGGCGGGCGCGTCATCAACATCCTCGCGATCCTCGCGACCCTCTTCGGCTCCGCCTGCTCCCTGGGCCTCGGCGCCCTGCAGATCGGCGGCGGCATCCAGCACTCCGGCGTCATGGAGTCCGTCGGCACGGTCACCCTCGTGCTCATCATCGCCGTCCTGACCTGCCTGTTCGTGCTGTCGGCCGTGTCGGGCATCGAGCGCGGCATCCAGTGGCTGTCCAACGCCAACATGTGGCTCGCGCTGCTGCTCGCCGTCATCGTCTTCGTCGGCGGACCCACGCTGTTCATCCTCAACGTGCTGCCCGCCTCGATCGGCACCTTCGTCGGCGACCTGCCCGACATGGCCTCCCGCACCGCGGCGTCCGGCGACCAGAGCCTGTCCGACTGGATGGGCTCCTGGACCATCTTCTACTGGGCCTGGTGGGTGTCGTGGACGCCCTTCGTCGGCCCGTTCATCGCGCGCATCTCCCGCGGTCGTACCGTGCGCCAGTTCGTCACCGGCGTGCTGCTCGTCCCGTCCGTCGTCTCGACCGTCTGGTTCGCGATCTTCGGCGGCGGCGCCATCGGCCTGCAGGAGCGCGCCGAGCAGGCGCAGGACACGGGCGCCGCGCTCGCCGCGATCGGTGAGGGCGGGGCCGACATCAACTTCGACCTCATCTTCTTCCAGACCCTCGGCGCGCTGCCCGTGCCGGGCTGGGTCGGCCTCGCGCTCATGGTGCTGGCGGTCGTGCTCGTGGCGATCTTCTTCGTCACGGGCGCCGACTCCGCCTCGATCATCATGGGCGGGCTGTCCGAGAACGGCGCGGAGGAGCCGAGCAAGAAGGCCGTCGTCTTCTGGGGTGTCAGCACCGGGGCGGTCGCCGCGGCGATGCTGCTCGCGGGCGGCGACGACCCGGCCAGCGCCCTCAACGGCCTGAAGAACATCACGATCGTCTCGGCGCTGCCGTTCGTCGTCGTCATGCTCGTGCTCTGCGTCGCGCTGTGGAAGGACCTGTCCAACGACCCGCTCGTCCTCAAGCGCGAGCTGGCGGTGCAGGTGCTGTCCGAGACGGTCGAGACCGGCGTCGAGAAGCACGACGGCGAGCCGTTCGAGCTCGCGACGTCGGCGGCGACGCCCGAGGACGCCGGGGACGACACCCCGGCCGACGGCGTGCCGGCCGGCGACGGTCCCGCCGTCGCGCAGGGCTGAGCGGCCGGGGAAATTCCGTTGCCGGGCCCCGGCCCGGCACGGGATGGTCACCCCATGACCGACGTCGCCCGCCTGCTGCGGGCCTACGACGACCAGCTGCGCACCGACGCCGAGACGCCGAGCGCGGTGGCCGTCACCCTGCTCGGGCCGCTGCGCCTGGTGACCTTCCTCGGCGGACGAGGATTCGTCACCTACCGCGACCTCGGCGGCGCCGACGAGGCGGGCGTCCGCTCGCTCGTCGATGCCGCCGTCGCCCACTACCGGGCCGACGGCGGCATCACGCGCGTCGAGTGGAAGACGCGCGGGCACGACCACGCGCCCGGCCTGCACGACGCGCTCGTCGAGCACGGGTTCGTGCCCGAGGAGCAGGAGTCGATCATGATCGGCGAGGCCGCGGCCCTGGCGGTCGACGTACCTCTGCCCGACGGCGTGACGCTCCGGCAGATCAGCGCGGAAGCCGACGTGCGGGCCATGTGTGCGATGCAGGACGAGGTGTTCGGCGACCCGCCGTCGGACGCGATTGCGGACGCCGTGCTGCGCAGGCAGGCGCTGGACGACGGGATGGAGCTCTGGGTGGCCGAGGCCGCGGGCGAGATCGTCTCCGCAGGGCGGCTCGAGCCCGTCGCGGGCACCGACTTCGCGGGGATCTGGGGCGGCTGCACCCGGCCGGCGTGGCGCGGCCGCGGCATCTACCGGGCACTCACCGCCGCGCGGGCCCGCTCGGCGCTGGCCCGCGGCAAGACCCTCGTGCACAGCGACTCGACCGCGTACTCGCGCCCGATCCTCGAGCGGTACGGGTTCGCCCGCGTCTCCACGACGACGCCCTACGTCTGGGCGCGCTGACCGTCCTGGCCCCGGGCCCCACGCCGGTGGCCCATGAGGTTTGCCGGCTCCGCGACGCCCGGGTAGCGGAAGCCGGGCACGAGGTCGACGAACCCCAGCCGCCGGTACAGCACCTTGGCACGGTCGGCGGGGTCGGCGGTGGTGGAGAGCAACGTGTGCCGGTGCGGCAGCCGGTCCAGCAGCGCGCGCAGCAGGGCCGTCCCGTGGCCACGGCCCTGGTGCTCCGGCAGCACCTCCAGCTCGTTGAGCTCGAACGCGTCGTGCGTCCAGCCCGCGTGCCCCGCCTCGGCGAGGGCGGGTCCGACCAGCCGGGGCCACCAGTGGTCCGGCTGGTAGTCGAACCCGTAGACGAACCCGACGAGCGTCTCGTCCGTGAAGGCGGCGAGGGCCACGGCGCCGTCGTAGAGCGGCAGGTAGGCGAGCCGTGTGTCGCGGAAGTGGTCGCGCCGCGCGTCGGAGCACCCGAAGGCGCGCTGGTAGACGTCGGCCAGCTCGTCGGCGCGCCGCAGCACCTCGGCGGTGTCCAGGGCGCGGACCGTCGCGCGGGCTGTCATACCGGCACCGTAACGCCCGTGGGCGAAGGTTGGCGCGCTCGAGGGCGAGTAGTTGGACACTCGTCCTACACTCGATTCCGCAGGGACACCGATGAGGCGGAGTGTGTGTCGTGGTTCAAGGCAAGGTCATCAGGTTCGACGAGGTGCGCGGGTACGGGTTCGTGGCTCCGGACACCGGGGGCGACGACGTGTTCATCCACGTCAACGACCTGGAGTTCGACAAGCGGCACCTCGCCGTCGGGGCGGTCGTCGACTTCACCGTGGAGGACGGCGACCGGGGCCTGAAGGCCTCCACCGTCACGCTCGTGACGCCCGCACCGGTGCTCGCGGGCGTCGGCGCGAGCACGGCGCCCGTCGGCGTGCCCGCCTTCCTCCCGCCGCTGCCCGACGCCGCGTCCCGCGCGGGGGAGACGCCGTCCGAGAAGGAGCTCCTCGCCGAGGTGACGGAGGTGCTGCTCGCGGGCGTGCCCTCCCTCACGGCGGAGCAGGTGCTGGCGACCCGCGGCGTCCTCGTCGCGGTGGCCCGGTCCCACGGCTGGGTCTGATCTTTCACCCGAGGTGTTAACGGCCGGTTTCGGTCCGTCTTGCGCAGCGACGGTGCCGCTACGGGGCGATATCAGGTCGGTAACGATCAGATCCGCCCGACGGCGAACTTGGGCAAATCCTCCCAGCGCGTGAGTAGCGTGAGCCGAAACCATGACGGTGACGGACGTCTCACCCGGTCGCGCGCTGCGGCGCGGCGCCGGCTGTCCGGCACCGGCATTCCCCTGAGGAGGAACATTGAAGATCAGGCGACTGAGCGCCGCCGTCGCAGTGGCCGCCAGTGGCGCGCTGCTGTTCTCGGCGTGCACCAGCCCGGCGGGCAACGACGAGCCGGCCGAGGGTGAGAGCACGGCCGCCTCGGCGGCGGCCGACGGCCCCTGCAAGGCGGACATCGGCGACGTCACCACGGCCGACGGCGAGATCAAGGTCTCCAACGAGGACGAGTTCCTCGGGTACAACTCGAACACGCCGGAGACGTACTCCACGTACAACACGGCGGTCACCGACCGGCTGTTCAGCGGCTTCTGGTACTGGGGCGTGGACGGCACGGTGTGCCCGGACGAGGCCTACGGCACCTACGAGGCCGTGTCCGAGGACCCGCTGCAGGTCGAGTACACCCTCAACGACGAGGCCGCGTGGTCGGACGGCACGCCCGTCACCTACGCGGACTACCTGCTCGACTGGGCCGCCCAGGCCGTCACCGAGGACGGCAAGATCACGGACGACGCGACCGAGAAGCCGCTGTTCAACCACATCTCCGGCCTGACCCTTGGCGACTACGTGCCCGAGGGCCCGCAGGCGGACTCGCCCGACGCGAAGTCGTTCACCTACGACTACGAGCGCATCAACGCCGACTGGCGGATCCTCATCAACGCGCCGTTCCCGGCCCACGTCGTGGCCGAGCAGGCCGGTGTCTCCACCGAGGAGCTCGTCACCGCGATCCAGGAGCTCGACATGGGCGTCCTGAAGGACGCGGCCGAGTTCTGGAACAAGGGCTGGCTGTCGCAGCCGGGCGAGGTCCCGGACCCGGAGATCGCCCCGGTCACGGGCCAGTACGACTTCAAGCCCGGCGGCTGGGAGGCCGGCCAGTACATCACCCTCGAGGCGAACGACAAGTACTGGGGCACGCCCGCCGCGACCAAGGAGCTGACGTTCCGCGTGGTCGGCGCCGACGCGCAGATCCAGGCGCTCGCCAACGGTGACCTCGACGCCATCAACCCGAACGGCCCCACGGTCGACACGGTGCAGCAGCTCGAGCAGCTCGGCGACGCGGTGCGGGTCGAGACCGGCCAGACGCTGACCTGGGAGCACCTCGACTACAACTTCGGCTCCGGCGTCTTCGCCGACAGCCTGGAGGCGCGTGAGGCGTTCGCGTACTGCGTGCCGCGACAGAAGATCGTGGACGACCTGATCAAGCCGATCGACCCCGAGGCCGTCGTCATGAACGCCCGCGAGGTCTTCCCGTTCCAGACGGAGGACTACGAGGCCACCGTGTCCGAGTCCTACGACGGCCGGTACGACGAGGTCGACCTCGACGCCGCCAAGGAGAAGTTCGAGGCCGCGGGCCTCGAGGAGGGCACGACGATCCGGATCGGCTACGCCGCCCCGAACCCGCGTCGCGCGGCCGAGGTCGAGGCCATCAAGGCGTCGTGCGACCAGGTCGGCTTCGACATCAAGGACTCGGGTGCCGAGGACTTCTTCGACAAGGCGCTGCCGAACGGTGACTACGAGGTCGCGCTCTTCGCGTGGCAGGGCTCCGGCCAGATCACCTCGGGCGAGAACATCTACTCGTCCAGCGGCCAGCAGAACTACGGCGGGTACTCCGACGAGACCGTGGACGAGGCGTGGAAGACGCTCTCCTCGACCACGGACGAGGCGGTCCACGCCGAGCAGCGCGTGATCATCGAGAAGCAGCTGTGGGACACCCTGTACGGCATCCCGCTGTTCGCCCACCCGGGCGTCATCGCCAGCAGCTCGAGCCTCTCGAACGTCCGTGCCACCGCCGCCCAGGGCGGCGTGGTCTGGAACGCCGAGCAGTGGGCCCGCGCCTCCTGACGCGCGGCTGACGCAGTACCTGCGGGGAAGGGAGCTGCTGTTCCCTCCCCCGCAGGGCTGTCCGGCGCCTGCCGGATAATTTCCTGACCTGGCCAGGGTCGATGGTGGCGCATTTCATCCCGTGCCCTACAGTGACCCACTGATCGCTTTCCTCAGCAGACGCCGTGCTGCGTCCGCCTCGAAGGGGCAACCCGTGCTCAAGTTCATCCTCCGGCGCATCGGCGTCTCGGCGCTCGTCCTGCTCGGTGCGTCGTTCCTCATGTACATGCTGGTCATCAACTCCGGTGACCCGCTCAAGGACCTGCGCGAGTCGAACGCGCCGAACCGCGAGCAGCTCATGGCCCAGCGCGCCGAGCTCCTGCGGCTCGACGACAACCCGTTCGAGCGCTACTGGGACTGGCTCAGCGGCGTGCTCGGCTGCTTCACCGGCAACTGCGACCTCGGCGTGACGATCAACGGCGTCCAGGTCCTCGGCCTGACGCAGCAGGCCGCGGCATCGTCGCTGCGGCTCATCACGATGGCCACCCTGCTCGCGATCGTCGTCGGCGTGGCGCTCGGCATCCTCACCGCCATTCGCCAGTACTCGGGCTTCGACTACACCATCACGTTCAGCGCCTTCCTCTTCTTCTCCCTGCCGGTGTTCTGGGCCGCGACGCTGCTCAAGGAGTACGCCGCCATCCAGTACAACAACTGGATCGCGGTCGGTCAGTACGCGCCCTGGACGATCGTCATCGCCGCCGCCGTCATCGGCTTCGTGCTGCAGGCGGTCCTCGGCGGCACGCGGCGCCGGCGTCTGATCACGGCGGGCTCGGCCTTCGCCTTCGTCGCCGTCGTGATGTTCGTCCTCAACGCGCTCGACTGGTGGCGCAACCCGACCTTCGGCCTCGCGGGCGTCCTCGTGGTGTCCGGCGCGGCGGGCGTGCTGGTCACCGCGCTGGTCACGGGTCTGCGCAACCGGCGGGTGCTGTACGCGGCGCTCACCACCACCGTCGTCGGCGTCGTCGCCTACCTCGCCTTCGCGCCGCTCCTGGTCAACCAACCCTCCTGGCTGCTGCTCGCCGGGCTCTTCGTGCTCACCCTGCTCGTCTCGGCCGGCATCGGCGCCGCCTGGGGCGGGTACTCGCGGCGGCAGGCCGTGCTCGTCACGCTGATCACGGGCATCCTCACGAGCCTCCTCGTGGTCGCCGACATCCTCGTGGCGAACTGGGCGAGCTTCCTGGGGATCAAGTCGCGGCCGATCTCGACCATCGGCTCGCAGACGCCGAACTTCACGGGCGACTTCTGGGAACGCGTGCTCGACATGGGCACGCAGATCCTCCTGCCGACGATCCTGCTCACGCTGGTCTCCGTGGCCACGCACTCGCGCTACACGCGCTCGTCGATGCTCGAGACGCTCAACCAGGACTACGTGCGCACGGCCCGCTCGAAGGGCCTGTCCGAGCGCGAGGTCATCGTCAAGCACGCGTTCCGCAACGCGCTGATCCCCATCACGACGATCGTCGCGTTCGACTTCGCCGCCCTCATCGGCGGCGCGGTCATCACGGAGCAGGTGTTCGGCTGGAAGGGCATGGGCGCACTGTTCCAGGACGGCCTCAACGCGGTGGACCCGGCGCCGGTCATGGCGTTCTTCCTCGTCACCGGCGTCGCCGCCGTGCTGATGAACCTTGTGGCAGACCTCGCGTACGCGGCCCTCGACCCCCGGATCCGGCGCTGAGCGCGGGCGACGGCAGGAGACACAGACATGAGTGACATCAGGAACAGCAACCCGGACGGCGAGGACTACGAGCCGCAGATCGGCCCTGCGGGCACCGACGCCGTCGGCCTCGCGGCCGGTGGCTCGGCCGCGCCGCTGCCCGGTGAGGACAAGTCCTACAGCCAGGGTCAGCTCGTGGCGCGCCGGTTCTTCCGGCACCGCGGCGCCATCACGTCGATGATCGTGCTGGCCGTGATCATCGTCGTCGCGTTCACCTCCATCGGCATCGGCCCGATCCCGGGCTGGTGGCCCAAGGACTACACGCTCCAGTACGACAAGATCGGCGACGGCGCGCCCACGTGGGAGTACCCGTTCGGCCAGGACACCGGCGGCAAGGACTACTTCTCGCTCGTGATGCGCGGCACCCAGTTCTCGCTGATCATCGCCTTCGCCGTCGGCATCATCTCGACGATCGTCGGCACGCTCATCGGTGCGCTGGCCGGGTTCTACCGCGGCTGGATCGAGGCGATCCTCATGCGGATCACCGACGTGTTCATCATCATCCCGCTGCTCGCGGTCGCCGCGGTGCTCGGCCGCATGGCGGGCGACTCCGGCATCTGGGGCCTCGCCCTGGTGCTCGGCCTGGTGACGTGGACGAGCCTGGCCCGCCTCGTGCGCGGCGAGGTGCTGTCCCTGCGCGAGCGCGACTTCGTGCTCGCGGCGCAGGCGGTCGGGACCAGCGCGTGGCGCATCATCACCAAGCACGTGCTGCCCAGCGCCGTGGGCGTGATCATCGTGTCGGCCACCCTCTCGATCTCCAGCGCCATCCTGCTCGAGACGTCGCTGAGCTACCTCGGCTTCGGCGTGCAGCGGCCGGACACCTCGCTCGGCACGCTCATCTCCGAGTACCAGGCGGCGTTCACCACCCGGCCGTGGCTGTTCTGGTGGCCCGGCATCATGATCCTCACCATCGCCCTGTGCGTGAACTTCATCGGCGACGGCCTGCGCGACGCCTTCGACCCCCGCCAGAACCGGACCAAGGACTGAGGATGACCACTCTCGACATCAGCACGCCCGGTCCGGCCTCCGCGACCGGCGACGCGGTCCTCTCGTTCGAGGGCCTCGACGTCTCCTTCAAGACCGAGTTCGGCGACGTGCACGCGGTGAAGGGCATCGACCTCGAGGTCCGCCCCGGCGAGGTCGTCGCGCTCGTCGGCGAGTCCGGCTCCGGCAAGTCCGTCACGTCGATGACGGCGCTGGGCCTCCTGCCCCGCAACGCCCGAGTCACCGGCACGGTCCGCGTGGGGGACAAGGTCGTGGGCGGCCTCGACGGCAAGGCGCTGCGCGACATGCGCGGCAACGACGTCGCCATGGTGTTCCAGGAGCCGATGACGGCGCTCAACCCGGTGCTCACCATCGGCGACCAGCTCACCGAGGGCCTCCAGCTGCACGGCATCGCCTTCGGCAAGCAGGCCACGGCGCGCGCCGCCGAGCTCCTCGCCATGGTGGGCATCCCCGAGCCGGAGCGCCGGCTCAAGCAGTACCCGCACGAGCTCTCGGGCGGTCAGCGGCAGCGCGTCGTCATCGCCATGGCCATCGCGTGCGACCCCAAGGTGATCATCGCGGACGAGCCGACGACGGCGCTCGACGTGACCGTGCAGGCCGAGATCCTCGACCTGCTGCGCTCGCTCAAGGACAAGCTGAACACCGGCATCCTCCTCATCACCCACAACATGGGTGTGGTGGCGGACATGGCCGACCGCGTCGCCGTCATGCTCAAGGGCGACCTGGTCGAGACGGGCACGGCGGACCAGGTGCTCAACCACCCCCGCCACGAGTACACCAAGCGCCTGCTCGCCGCGGTGCCGCACCTCGGCTCGGGGCCCGGCCAGTTCGGCGACGTCGCGCCCGTGACGGCCACCCCGGAGGACGTGCCGGCGCTCGACCTGCGCAACCTCGTCATCGAGTACCGCCGTGTCGGCAAGCCGACGTTCCGCGCGTGCGACGACATCACGCTCTCCGTGGCGCAGGGCGAGATCGTCGGCCTCGTGGGCGAGTCGGGCTCCGGCAAGTCGACCATCGCGAAGTGCGCGCTCGGCCTCATCCCCGCCGCGTCCGGGTCGGTGTCGCTGCTGGGCAACGACTTCAAGAAGATGCGTGGCAAGGACCTCAAGGCCATGCGCCGGCGCATCGGCGTCGTGTTCCAGGACCCGGCGTCCTCGCTCAACCCGCGCCTGCCCATCGGCGACGTCATCGCCGAGCCGCTCGTGGTGCACAAGGAGGGCGACGACAAGTCGCGCCGGCGCCGCGTGCTCGAGCTGCTCGACGCCGTCGAGCTGCCGCGCAACGTCTACAACCGCTACCCGCACGAGCTCTCGGGCGGTCAGCGGCAGCGCGTCAGCATCGCCCGCGCCCTCACGCTCGACCCCGAGCTGCTGGTGGCGGACGAGCCGACGTCAGCCCTCGACGTGTCCGTGCAGGCCAACGTGCTGAAGATGTTCACGGCGCTGCAGGAGCGGTACAAGTTCGCGTGCCTGTTCGTCAGCCACGACCTCGCGGTGATCGACCTGCTGGCTCACCGCGTGGTGGTGCTGCAGAACGGCCGCATCGTCGAGCAGGGCTCTCGCGAGGAGGTGCTGCACCACCCCCGCGAGGAGTACACGCAGCGACTCATCGCCGCGGCTCCCGTGCCGGAGCCGCTGGAGCAGCGCAGGCGCCGGGAGGCCCGGCACGCGCTGCTGGCCCAGCTCGGCGACGACGTCACCGAGCTGCACGTCGAGGACGACTACGAGCGCCCCCGCCCGCGCCAGGACGAGGGCGGCAACGCCTCGGGCCTCGGCGGTTTCATGGCCGACGGCGGCAACTGACCCCTCCTCGCCGAGGTAGTCATCTGGCGAGGTAGTCGTCTGGCGAGGTAGCTACCTCGCCCCGTGACTACCTCGCCCCATGACTACTTCGCCAAGTGACTACCTCGGCGGGGTTATTCGGCGGCGTCGGCGACGATGCGGACCTGGCCCGGGGGCAGCGGGTCCTCGGCCGGGAGCCACGAGGCCTCCTCGCGGAGCCAGACGCGGTCGGCCACGTGCACCTCGACCGCCTGCGTCGCCTTGGCGGTGGCGACCGCCCACTGAGCCGTCGCCCACGCGCCGCGCTCGGGGTCGTCGGGCGTGAGCGGCGTCGCGTCCACCGTCACGGTCGACGACGCCGGGTCCTGCCTGCTCTCGTCCGCCGCGTCAGCCGCAGGCGCGAGCCCGAGGTCCCTGCCCAGCCTGCCCGCCACGGCGTCGCGCGCGGCCTCGGGGGCCCGCTGGTCGGCGTCGGGGACCGGGCCGAGCTCGCAGGACAGCACGCCGCGGGAGTTACCCGTCAGGGCGGACGCCCAGGCCCGCGAGCGCATCTCGTGCTGCGCGTACGCCTGGGGGTACGCCGACCGCTGGACCGTCTGCGCGGCGTCCGTCACGGCCATGTCCTCGTAGCCTTCGACCTTGACGAGCACGTCGAAGAACGCGTTGACCGAGTACACGGGGTCCATGATCTGCTCTGCGGTGCCCCAGCCCTGGGACGGCCGCTGCTGGAACAGCCCGACCGAGTCACGGTCGCCGTGCTCGATGTTGATGAGCTTCGACTCCTGCAGCGCCGTGGCCAGGCCGATCGTCGTGGCGCGGGCGGGCAGCCCCCGGGCCACGGCCGTACCGGCCACGAGCGCGGCGTTGTCGGCCTGGTCGGGGGAGAGGAACCAGTCCGACCCGTCGAGCTGTGCGGTGCACCGCTCGGTGACGGGACCACCGCCCGTGAGGCGGTTCAGCCCGACGACGACGCCGACGGTCGCCACCGCGCACACCGACGCGATCGCGACGACGTACCGGAGGGCGCGCCGGACCGGGCGCCGTGGTGCGGCGGGAGGCGGGGCAGCCTCGGCCACCAGTGCCATGCGTGCTTCCTCGCGTGCTTCTGTGCGTACGTTTCCTGGGGAGTGTCAGTTCGCGTGCAGCGCGTCGTTGAGCTCGATGCCCACACCCGTGCGGTCGAGCACCTCGACGGTACCGGTCGTGGAGTTGCGGCGGAACAGCAGGTTGCTGCGGCCCGCGAGCTCGCGGGCCTTGACGGCCGCGGTGCCGTCGCCGGTCGGGTCGACCGCGGCACCGAGGATGGTGACCTTGGTGCCCGCCGTGACGTAGAGGCCCGCCTCGACGACGCAGTCGTCGCCGAGCGGGATGCCGAGGCCCGCGTTGGCGCCCAGCAGGCACCGCTCACCCAGGGAGACGACCTCCTTGCCGCCGCCGGACAGCGTCCCCATGATCGAGGCGCCGCCACCGACGTCGGACCCGTCGCCCACGGTGACGCCCGCGGAGATGCGGCCCTCGACCATCGAGGTGCCGAGCGTCCCCGCGTTGTAGTTGACGAACCCCTCGTGCATCACGGTCGTGCCGGGGGCGAGGTAGGCGCCCAGGCG
>DATGOB010000288.1:0-2717 GCA_036010205.1 Promicromonospora sp.
GAGATCGGTCCGTCAGAGAGCCGATCTCGCACCGACGAACCGATCGTGCCGGTCCTCTCGGGCAGAGGAGCGGGTCAGGAGGCCTCCGGGGTCGGGAGCTGCGGGCGGACGACCGCCAGGCGGTGCACCGCCGCGTCCTCCGGCATGAGTTCGTCGTCCTGCAGCTCGCTGAGGAGCTCCTCCTCGAGGTGGTCGTGCCGCACGTCGGGCACGGGGCGCTCGGCGGTGCGGATCCGTTCGAGATAGGTGCGCCCGGCGGCACGGACGGCACCGGCCACGGCGTCGTCGGTCAGGTCGTGCGGGGCGCGGCCGAGCTGCGGCAGCACGGCCCGCCGCACGGCGGCGGCGAGCAGCTCGGCGACGTCGGCCGCGGTCCGGGGGTCCACCGGCCCGGCCATCCGCACCGGGAGCACCTCGATCTCGACGCCGCGCTCGTGCGCCACGTCGTGCATCGCGGCGACCAGGGCCTCCTGGTACGTCTCCTCGTCCTGCCGGGCCAGGGCGTCGACGGCGTCGCGGTCCGCGATCGCCGCCTGCGTCTGCTCGTGGTGCGCACCGAGCATCTCGTGCAGAGACCGCACCTGCTGGTCGAGGTGGTCGAACTCGGCCCACCCGTCGACGCCGAGGCGGGCCATGACGTCCCCCGCGTCGACCCACACGAGCAGCGGCTCGTGCGCGGCGGGCGGCCCGGCGGTGTCTGCGGGATCCGCCGACGCAGCCGGGTCAGGGGACGCGGCGACGTCAGGGGACGTGGCCGACGCGTGGCGCTCCAGCGTCATCTCGAGCTCGCCGGCGAGCTCGACCGCCAGCTCGAGGTCGGGCGGTACGTCGAGGAGGTTGCCGTCGTCCGCGTCCGGGGACGTGGTGGTGGGTGCGGAGGCGGGCAGGACAGGGCTCGTCAGGGCACCGCTCGTGGCAGGTACGACAGCAGGCGCCCCGGCCTGTGTCGTGGTGGGTACGGCGCCCTGGACGAGGGGCGCCCGGCCCGGCTCGTCACGGAGCTTCTCGACATCGTTCGTCGTCATCGTCGTCCTTCGATCGCATCCGCACGACCGCCGGGGTGTTCGACCACGAAGCTCGTCGAGGACCTGCAGGCGGTGCGTGCGCGAAGAATGGCGTGTGGCAGGCCGTCTGCTTGACCCGTGCCAAGGCTACCCCGATCCGCGCGTCGGGGTGGGGTGGGGACGCGACCCCGGCCCGGCGCCCCCTTGGGACACCGGGCCGGGGAGGGGAGGGGCTCAGGACTCGATCGCCTGACGCTCGCCGGCGCCCTGGCCGACGGCGGTGGTGCCCGCGGTGTGCGCCACCTCGATCCGGCGCGGCCGGGCCTCCTCGCTGACCGGGATCGTCAGCGACAGGACGCCGTCGGAGTACGACGCCGAGATCTGGTCGAGGGCGAGCCCACGCCCCAGGGTGAGCTGGCGGGCGAACGTGCCCGTGGGACGTTCCCGGACCAGCCACTGCGCGTCGTCACCCGAGCGCTGCGTGCGCTCCGCGCGGACCGTCAGCGTGCGGTCCTCGACCGACACGTCGATCGTGCCGGGGTCGACGCCCGGCAGGTCCATGGACAGCACGTAGTGGTCGCCCGTGCGGAACAGGTCCATCGGCAGGGCGCCGGACTGGCGCGCGTTGCCCACGATCGAGGCGAACAGCCGGTCCATCTCCTGGAACGGGTCCCAGTACGTAGCCATCGCGCATCACCTCCCGTGCGGATGCGGCCCTGGCCCGTCCAGGACCGCGGCGCTGACGGCGGCCCTTGACCGCCGTCCGGCTACACCTCAGTTCTAGCACTCGATGCGCGTGAGTGCCAACCCCTCTCGGTGTGCTCAGGAGGCGTCTCCGGCGTGGCCCGTCGTGGTGCGAGTGACGCCGCCTCGCAGGACGGTGGGAACCAGTGGTCGAGACGAGGCCGCCGGTGCCGCGAGAGGACGCCCCATGCCCAGGAGGACACTCGTCACCGGCGGAGCCGGGTTCGTACCGGGCTTCTTCCGGTTCTCCTACGCTGAGGGTGACGTGCACCACTCGCATCCCGAACCGCTTCTCCGGCGGCGGCGCCGCCCTCGGGCGATCGGGGCCGCTCAGTCGTCGGCGGGCACGGGCGCCGTGAGGAAGTCCTCGACCTGCCCGGGCGTGGGGAACTCGGTCACGCCCGGGCCCGAGAACCAGTGCACCAGCCAGGCCGCCAGGTCACGGACCGGCACGTTGAGCCGGTTGGACGCCGCGCGCAGGCGCTCGAACGCGCCCTCGGCGTCGGTGCCGAACGTCACCATGAGGACGCCCTTGGCCTGCTCGATCGCCGCCCGGTTCTCGGCCGACGCGCGGATCGACGCCGTCGCCTCCCGCTGCGCCTCCTCGCGGCTGGCCTCGGTCACGTCGATGAAGTAGCCGTACAGCTCGGAGACCTCGCCGGTCGCGGGGTCGCGGCGTGACTGCCCCGTCACCGCGAGCGTGCGGAGCCTCCCGTGCGCGTCGTAGACGCGGTGCACCGAGCTGAACGGCCGACCCGTGGCGGCGGCGTTGCGCAGCACGTGGTCGACGCGGGCGCGGTCGTCGGGGTGCTTGTGCGACAGCATGAGCTCGGTGGTGGGCACGATCTCGCCGGGGCGGAACCCGTGCATGACGAACACCTCGTCCGACCAGGTCCACCGGCCGCTGCTCAGCTCGAGGAGGTAGCGCCCGACCGGGGCAGCGCTGCCTGGCGCGAGCGCGGCCTCGAG
>DATGOB010000289.1:0-23282 GCA_036010205.1 Promicromonospora sp.
CCCTCGCCGGCGTAGTCCTGCGTGCCGAACTCGGTGATGAACACCGGGATGCGGTCGGCGGCGCGGGACAGCGCGCTCAGGTACTCCTCGCGGTGGGACGCCGCGTAGAAGTGGAACGTGTACATGACGTTCGAGGCGTTCACCGGGTTGTTGACGACCTCGGACTCGTCCGCACCGTCCGAGACGCCGAGCGACGACCAGGCGCGGGTGCCGAGGAGGATGACGGCGTCGGGGTCCTTGGCCCGGATCACCGGCACGATCTCCTCGTGGTAGCTCTTGATGCGCTGCCACGACACGTCGTTCGGCTCGTTCGCGACCTCGTAGATGATGTTGTTCTTCCCGCTGTTCCGCTCCGCGATCGCGGTGAAGAAGGTCTTGGCGCGCTCGAGGTTGACGTGCGGGTCGCCCGGGTCGAGCATGTGCCAGTCGACGATCGCGTACAGGCCGCGGGCGGTCAGCTGGTCGATGTACGTGTTCACCAGCGCGGTGAACCGTGCCGGGTCGGTCTCGTAGCCGCCCTCCTGCACGTACGTGGAGATGCGCAGGACGTCGGCGCCCCAGTCACCCGCGAGGGTGTCGAGCGAGCCGTCGGTCACGCACTGGGAGTACCACTGCGTACCGTGCGTGCTCATGCCGCGCAGCTGGATCCGCGTCCCGCGCTCGTTGCACAGGCCCGTCCCGCACACGTGGAGCTGCCCGTTCGCCGCGACCGGGGTGTCGGCCTCGTCACCGGGGCCGGTCGGGTCCGGGTCCGGGTCGGGCGCGCCGCCGCACGTGCCGTCGAGGGTCCACAGGGTCGGCGTCGACGCCGGGTCCCAGCCCGCGCCCGGGTGCGCCGTGTGCGTGACGAGCGCGGTGTACGCGCGGCCCTGGTGGGTGACGTGCGCGCCCGCCGTGTAGGTCCCGCCCTCGGCCCAGGCCGGGGCGGAGCAGTCGACGGCGGCGGTGCCCGCCGCGGTCGCGGGCAGCAGCGGGACCACCGCCGTGCCGAGGGCCAGCATCGCAGCGGTCAGGACGGCGACGACGATCGGGGCACGGGAGGCCGTGCGGCGAGCAACCATGGGACCACCTCGGTGTCGTGGACGGGCACCGCACGGCTGCGATGCCCGGTCGCACCGTAGCCACCGGGCGGGGCGGGCGGCATCGGGGTTTCCCACACGGTCGGTGGGCTCACCGCGGTCTGCGGCCGATGATCTCGCGCACGGGGCAGACGGCCGTCATCCACGCCACGGCGTCGGCCGAGACGTGCTGGAGCAGGGTCTCGGCGGCAAGGAGGTCCTTACCCAGGTCGCGGCAGTGGATCGGCTCGTGGTGCGCGGCCCGGTTCCGCACGAACTGCAGCTGTTGCATCTGGTGTGCGACGTGCGCGCGGCGCTGGCGCAGGTCCCGTGCACCGTCAGGAAACGCCCGGTGAAGTGCGGGGACCCACAATGCCGTGTGGTAGCGGGACTCGAGCAGGTACCGCCAGAAGCCGAACGACAGCTCGGCAACGACCTTGCCGTCGCGGCGGCCCTTCAGATCGAGCGGGGCGTGGTCGAACCATTCGGCGTGCGGTCCGTGCGCACGCCGGGCCCACGTCGTCAGCTCACGGTCGATCGCGTTCCGGACCACGACCTCGACGACGGAGGACAACCCCATGACACCGGCCGACGCTTCGATGTTCCACTCGTAGCGCGCGAAGGCTCGCTCGACGTCCCCCTGGGAAGCGCCGAGGTACGACGCCATTCTCTCCGGCGTCACCAGGCCGAGCACGATTCCGTAGTCCCATCGGCGATCAGGTGCTGCCGCTGCTCTGGTTGACACCCGTCCCTGCTCCCGTAGTGTTGTTGATGAAGACCCCGGAACGATCCCTGGCGCCAGCCACATCGCCGGGGTTACGTCTTTCCCGGCAGAGCGGCGAGTGCTTTTTGCGCCAGTTCATGTCACACCTGCAGAGTAGCTACCCTACGGAATGTTCGGCCAGCGGGTGGTGTACGTCACCGCGGCGCCAGGCCGTTCTGGTATGCCCACACCACGGTCTGCAGGCGGTCGCGCGTGCCGATCTTGGCCATCGCGCGCCCCAGGTGGGACTTCACGGTGCTGGTCTCGACCACGAGCTCGCGCGCGATCTCCGCGTTGGACAGCCCGCGGGCGAGCCGGCGCACGATCTCGGCCTCGCGCGCGGTGAGGTGCGCTGCCGGGTCCGGCCCGGCCGGGGTCGCGGGCGGCGGCGCCGTGCGACGGGCGAACTCCGTGATGACGCGGTGGGTCACGGCCTGGTCGATCAGGCCCTGGCCGTCGGCGAGGCGGCGCACGGCGTCGATCAGCTCCTCGGGCTCGCAGTCCTTGAGGACGAACCCGCTCGCCCCGGCCTCCAGCGCGCCGAACACGTACTCGTCCAGGTCGAAGGTGGTCACCACGAGGACGGCGGGACGGGTGCCCGGTGCCGCGACGATCTCGCGCGTCGCCGCGAGGCCGTCGCCGCCCGGCATCCGCACGTCCATGCAGACGACGTCGGGGGCGTGCCTGCGCACGAGCTCGACCGCCGCGGGGCCGTCGGCGGCCTCCGCGACGACCTCGATGTCCTCGGCCTGCTCGAGCAGGAACCGAAACCCGGCGCGCACCACCGCCTGGTCGTCGACGAGCACGACCCTGATCATCCCTGCTCCTCTCCGTGCGCCCCGCCGGGCGCCGCGGTCCTCGTCGCGCCCGCCGGCCGGACACCGGCGGGGTCGTGGTGGGCCGGTAGGGCCAGCAGCACGCGCCAGCCGCCGTCGGACGTCGGGCCCGCCGCGAACGTCGCACCGACGAGCTGCGCGCGCTCGCGCATGCCGATCAGGCCGAGGCCCTGCCGGCCGGCCGGGCCGGGTCGAGCGGCAGGCGGTCGTACCCCTGGCCCTCCGGCACCCGCGTCACGCACGCCGCGCGATCCCGCCGGGGGCCCGTTCCGCACCGCCAGCGACACCTCCCGCTCGCCGTACCGCACCGCGACCCGCACCGGTGCGCCGGGTGCGTGCTGCCGCGCGTTCGAGAGCGACTCCTGCACCACGCGGTAGAACGCCGCGTCCGCGATAGGCGCCAGCGCGCGCGGCGCACCCTCCTGCACCAGGTCGACGGCATCGCCGAGCGCACGCGCCGTCCGGACCAACCCCTCCAGCGCGCCGAGGCCGGGCGGCGGGGCGTCGTGCGCGTCGCCGGGCGCCTCGCCGTCGGGCCGCTCGCGAAGGACGCCGACGACCAGGCGCAGGCTCTCGAGCGTCTCCTTGCCCTGGGCGCGGATCCAGGCCGTGCCCGCCTTGGCGGTCGCGGGGTCGGAGTCGATCTGCCGCTCGACGGCCGCCGCCTGCACGACGAGGCCGGACAGGTGGTGGGCGGCGACGTCGTGCAGCTCGCGGGCCATGCGGGAACGCTCGGCGACGATCGCGGCGCGCGTCGTGGCCTCCTGCGTGCGCTCGAGCTCGGCCGCGCGGGTGCGCAGCAGGTCGAGGTAGCTGCGACGGGTCGCGACGGCGCCGCCCACGAGGCAGCTGCCGACCGACACCGCCAGGCCGGACAGCAGGGAGGAGCCCGCGAGCGGGAGCGGGGCGGCGTCGGCGGCGAGGGCGGTCACGAGCCCCGCGAGCGCGGGCAGGGTCGCGGCGGTCGCCGCGACGGGGAGCGCGCGGCGTGCGGGCAGGCGGGTTCCGACGGTGTACGCAGCGATCACCTGCGGCAGACCACCGACCGACAGCTCGGGCGGTGCGGCGAGGACCGCGACCACCTGGCAGGCCGTGACCAGGCCGAGGCCGAGCACGGGCCGGACCCGCCGCACGACCAGCGGGAGCACCTGGGCGCACAGCGCGCCGGCGAGGACGGGGCCGCGCACGGGCCCGAGCATCAGGCCCTCACGGTCGGCGACGACGAAGAGGCCGATCAGGAACGCGCCGGTCACGAGGAGCACCGCGACGGCGAGCAGACCGTCGCGGGCGAGCACCCCGGTGACGCCGAGCCGGCTGAGCAGCGCGCTCAGCCGCCCGGCGCCCGGGACGGGCACGTGCTTCGACACGGCGGGACCGTCCGTCGGGCTCATCGGTCAGTACGATACCGACGGGGCCAGCAGCCGGAGCTCGACCGCGAGCCAGGCGAGCGCCCCGAGGGCCAGCAGGACGAGGACGGCGCCGAGCACGCTGCGCCACCCCCGCCGACCGCGCACCGCGGAGACGACCTGTGCGGCGGCGGGCACGAGGCCCAGGACGCCGATCCCCTGCAGCACCTGGGCCACGCGCGCCGCCTCCTGCGGGACGGGCTGCAGGCTCATGACGGCGCCGACGAGGAAGACCCAGCCGACGGTGGCGACCACGGCCGCGAACGCCGCGACGCGGGTCAGGCCGGTGCCCACCCGGTCGGCGCGGCTCGCAGGGCCCACCGGTGCTCCCGCCCGACGCCGGGCGCGGCGCCGGACCGCACCGACCGGCCAGGCCAGCACGGCGCCGAGCAGCACGAGCACCGAGGCACCGGCCACGGACAGGACGAGGCCGGCCGACCGCTCCGGCTCCGCGGGCAGCAGCGCGAACGCGCCCTCGAAGGCGATGGCCTCCACGGCGCCGTCCTCGACGCGCATCGCGAGCGTGCGCTGCCCGCCGACCTCGCGCCAGACCCACGGCGCGACCTCCTCGTACAGGGCAGGGGCCGCCGCGTTCGGGCCGGGCGTGAACAGCAGGCGGCCGTCGGGGCGCGCCGTGACCCGGGTGGCGCCGACCACGTCGAGCGCCGCGAGGAACGTGCTGTGCATGCCGCGGGAGGACACATAGCTGCCCGCGGCGAGCGCGGCGTGCTCCTGCGCGGTCGGCTGGGGCGCCGCGGGGGCGGGCTCGCCCGGGAAGTAGCGGTCCGTGAAGCCGTGCAGCACCGACTCGCGCAGGGTCAGCGTCGCGGCGGGCGTGCTGCCGCTGCTGTTGAGCGCGACGAAGACGCCGGTGCGGTCGTCCGGGTAGAGCTGCAGGTGGGCGTGGAAGTACTGGGTGTCGCCGCCGTGGCCGAGGATGCGGTGGCCGTTGCGGCTCTCGTCGAAGAACCCGAGGGTCATCCGCGGGGCCCGCGCGAGGGTGCCGAGGGTGTCCTCGGTCAGGGCGGGCGAGTGCAGCAGGTCGAGCGTCTCCGGCTCCAGCAGCGTGCCGGCGCCCGGCTCGCCGAGCTGGGCGAGCATGAAGCGGGCCATGTCCGGGGCCGACGACGTGAGCGCGCCCGCCGGCGCCGTGCCGACCAGCTCGAACGGCATCGCGGCCTCGGCCGACGACGGGTACCCCTGCGACATCCGGCCCCGCAGCCCCTCGGGGAGCGGCTGCTCGAAGGTCGACGACGTCATGCCGACGGGCTCGAAGATGTTCTGCCGCACGAACTCCTCGAACGGCACGCCGCTGACGCGCTCGACGACGTAGCCCGCCAGCGCGTTCCCGTAGTTCGAGTACGCGGGGACGGTGCCTGGCTCGTAGACCTGCTCCGGCGGGTCCTGCGCGAGCGCGCCGCGCAGGGACTGGGCGACCTCCCCGGTGCCGATGAGCCCGCCGACCCGCTCCTCGAAGCCCGCGGTGTGCGTGAGCAGGTGGCGCAGCGTCACCGGGGTGTCGAAGCGGCGGGGCACGTCGATGTCGAGGTACGCGGACACGTCGGTGTCGAGGTCGACCTCGCCGCGCTCGACCAGCTGCAGCACGGCGGTCGCGGTGAACAGCTTGGAGACCGAGCCGGGGCGGAACAGGGTGCGCTCGGCGTCGACCGGGACGGGGTCGCCGCCCGTCGTGCCGGTGTCGGCCCAGCCGTAGCCGCGGGTGGTGACGATCTCGCCGTCGTGCACGACGGCGACCGCGGCGCCCGCGATCCCGCTGCCCTCCAGGGCGGCGGGCACGAGGCCGTCGAGCCAGGCGTCGACGTCGCGCTGCTCGAGCGGGTGGTCGCCGCCCGGCGCGGGGACGTGGGGCGGGGGTGCGGGGGTGGCGGCTGCCTCGGTGGTGCCGGCGGCGGGCCGGGCGGCGGCGGTCCCGGCCCCGGCGACCCCGGCGACCAGCGCGCCCGCCACGGCGAGCAGACCGGCGGCGCGCCGCCAGGTCGGCAGCTCGCGGCGAGGTCGGTCGGTCGGCTGTCGGTCGGCAGATGCGTGTGCCGACCGGGAGGGCGACTGCCGACCTGCCGGAGGGGTGCCGACCTCGGGGACAGCCGGTGCCGGAGGTCCCGGTGGGGATGCAGGCGGGGCCTGGCGGGTGGGCGGGGTGGGGCGGGGCGCGGGCATCTCGGGCTCCTCGGCAGAGGTCGTCGCAGGTCAGGGGCCTCTCCCCCGACCTGCTCCAGCCTGCCGCGCGGGCGCAGGCCGCACATCGGCCGCGAGCACGCACTTCGTCTGCGACCTTTGGCGGAGGCCCGCCCGCGGGTGCCGTCGAAAGGACCACCCGGTGGGTCTGCGCGCCGCCGAGAAGCACCCGAGCCGTCCGAAACCGGGCCGCCGGTGTGGTGCGGCCACGCGGACGCCTGCGACGGAGGGTCGCGACGCCGGTCGGACGGCTGAGCGCCCTCGCGGCGGCCGCCGCAGATGTCATGCGCGTCACGCTAGGGAAAGCCCGACACGCGGTGTTCGTCCGGTCGGACAAGGCCAATCCGGGCAAGTTGTCCGACCGGACGAACCGCAGTGCGCTGACCAGGGGCGACATCGCGGCGCTGTGACCTATCGCATACGGAGACAGCACGTCAAGCACCTGCAACGGCCCAGGTCGCCACCGTGACTCGATTGTGATCATCCGCCGGTGGGGGTTACGGTCGGTCGCGCTCGTGGGCACTCCACGGGCTCCCGTGGTGGACGCCGAGCCCTGTCACCACCCCGGGACTGCTCCAGCACCATGACAGGGACGGGGGACCCACCGTTTTGCGGGCACCACGGTGCCCTTGGGGTGAAGCCGCGAGCACGACTCGCGGCCGGGTCAGTTCTCCGACCCGAATCCGACAGCTGACCTCGTAGGCGCCAGGAGAAGACCGACGTGACCACACGCACGCCCGGGCGCCATCGTGCTGCCCACCCGCCCATCACCCCCCTCACCCCGCTGACCCGCGCCGCCGCGCGCGGCCTGTCGGCCACCGCCCGCCGGAGCGCCCTCGTGGCCGCAGGCTCCGGTCTGGTCGTCTCGCTGCTCAGCATCCCCGCGGACGCCGCCCCCGTCTCCGACGAGAACACCGCCACGGCGGAGCTCGAGACGGTCAAGGACGCTGTCGACAACGCCGCGGGCAAGGCCCTGGCCGCGCAGCCCGCCACCGCCGCCGTCGTCGAGGCCGCGTCCGTCGCCCCCGCCGTCACGGTGGCCGGTGACAGCACGTTCGAGCTCGAGACCGGCACCATCAGCGTCAAGCCGGCCCCCGAGCCGGAGCCCGAGCCCGTCGTCGAGCCCGAGCCGGTCGTCGAGGCCGAGCCGGTCGCCGCCGAGCAGGCCGCCGCTGCCCCGGAGCCGAAGCCCGAGCCGGCCGCCGCGCCCGCCGCCGGGTCGGACGTGGTGGCCATCGCCATGCAGTACCTGGGCACCCCGTACCTGTGGGGCGGCTCGACCCCCGCCGGTTTCGACTGCTCCGGCTTCACCTCCTACGTCTACGCCCAGGTCGGCGTCAGCCTGCCGCACAGCTCGTCGGCGCAGCGCAACGTCGGCACCGCCGTCTCGGCCGCCGAGGCGCAGCCGGGCGACCTCATCTGGAGCCCGGGCCACGTCGCGATCTACGCCGGTGACGGCATGCAGATCGAGGCCCCCGTGCCGGGCGAGACCGTCCGCTACACGTCGATCTGGCAGAACAGCCCGACGTACCTGCGCGTGGGCTGATCCTCCGTCGGTCCCGAGGGCCCCGCACCGGTCGGTGCGGGGCCCTCGTGCGTCTCGGGGTGGGGGCCGACAGGTGGGGTGGGCAGCTGCTCCGAGGTGGGGTCGCTGCTTCGGCGTGTGGCGGTCGCTGCGTCGGCACCTTGTCGGCGGCTGCCGCACTCGTTCGGCAGTTCGTCCCGAGATCGGCACTCCGAACTGCCGATCTCGAGACAGACTGCCGACCACACCCGCCGCGCAGCCGCAACTGACCGAACTCAGCCACCCAGCCACGCCAGCCACCCCAGCGAGAATGACCTCGCCCAGCCCACCCCCACCCAAGGGCTTGTCCTGTCGCCCCGCAGTGGCAGGATCGGCGGCATGAGCTCACCTGCGAGCGTCGAGACCAACGCGCTCAACACCATCGACGAGTCCGAGCGCAAGGGCTCGCCGCGCAACCTGTTCTGGCCGTGGTTCGGCGCCAACGTGTCGGTGCTGGGCCTGGGCTACGGCTCCTACCTGCTCGGCTTCGCCGTGTCGTTCTGGCAGGCGGTCGTGGTCGGCGTCGTCGGCATCGTCGTGTCGTTCCTGTTCTGCGGGTTCATCTCGCTCGCGGGCAAGCGCGGCTCGGCACCGACGATGGTGCTGTCGCGTGCCGCGTTCGGCGTGCGGGGCAACACGCTGCCGTCGCTGCTGTCGTGGATCCTCACGGTCGGCTGGGAGACGGTGCTCGTGGCGCTGGCGACGCTCGCGACGTCGACCGTGCTCGGCGCGCTCGGCTGGGGCGGCGGCACCGTGACCAAGATCGTGGCCCTCGTCGTGGTAGCAGGCATCGTCGTGGTGGCGGGCATCTTCGGCTTCGACCTGGTGATGCGGCTCCAGGTGGTCATCACCGTGCTCACGGCGGTGCTCACCGTGGTGTATGTCGTGCTCGTCGTCGACCACGTGGACTGGTCCGCCGTCGCAGCGGTCCCCGCGGGCGGCACACCGCAGGTGATCGGCGGGCTGGTGTTCATGATGACCGGGTTCGGGCTCGGCTGGGTCAACATGGCCGCCGACTACTCGCGCTACCTGCCCCGCGCCGCGTCCGGCCCGCGCATCGTGGGCTGGACGACGTTCGGCGCGTCGCTGGCTCCCGTCGCACTCCTCGTGTTCGGCCTCCTGCTCGCGGGCTCCGACCCGGAGCTGAACGAGGCCATCGGCGCCGACCCGATCGGCGCGCTGTCCACCCTCCTGCCGACGTGGTTCCTCATCCCCTTCGCCGTGGTCGCGCTCGCGGGGCTGGTTGGCGGCGCCGCGCTCGACATCTACTCCTCCGGTCTCGCGCTGCTCTCCCTCGGCCTGCCCGCGCCGCGCTGGGTCGCCGCGGCGATCGACGGCGCCCTCATGGTGGTCGGCGCCGTCTACGTCGTGTTCGTGGCCGACTCGTTCATCGGCCCGTTCCAGGGCTTCCTCATCACGCTCGGCGTGCCGATCGCGGCCTGGTGCGGCGTCCTGCTCGCCGACATCCTGCTGCGCCGCCGCGACTACACCGACGCCGACCTCTACGACCCCGCCGGGCGGTACGGTTCCGTGCGGTGGCCGGCGGTCGTCCTGGTGCTCGCGGGCACCGCCGTTGGCTGGGGCCTGGTCACCAACACCTATGCGCCGTGGCTGCAGTGGCAGGGTTACCTGCTCGGTCCGCTCGGCGGGGTGGACGGCGACTGGGCGTGGGCCAACCTCGGCGTGCTGGTCGCGCTGCTGGTCGGGTTCGCGGGGACGCTGCTGCTCAGCGCGGGCGCCGTCCGACGGCAGGAGGAACGATGAGGATCGGGCCGGACGCCGCGCTCGTCGTCGTCGACATGCAGGACGTGTTCGCGCGCCCGCCCAGCCCGTGGGCGTCGCAGGACTACCCGCGCGCGCTCGACGGCACACGGCGCCTGCTCCCCGCCTTCGCCGGGCGCACCGTGCTGACGCGGTACGTCGCGCCTGAGGTGCCCGACGGCGCCTGGCGCGCCTACTTCGACGACTGGCCCTTCGCCCTCGTGCCCGACGACGACCCGCTCTACGAGATCACCGACCTCGCCGACGTCGTCGCCGCGGGCGCGCCGGTCGTCACGCGCACGACGTTCGGCAAGTGGGGACCGGAGCTCGACGCCGCGACGGCCGGCGCGGGCGAGCTGGTGCTGACCGGTGTCGCGACCGACTGCTGCGTGCTGTCGACGGCCCTGGCCGCCGCGGACGCGGGCCGCCGGGTCCTCGTCGTCGACGACGCGAGCGCGGGCTCGACCCCGGAGAACCACGAGCGCGCCCTGGAGATCATGCGCCTGTACGCCCCGCTGATCGAGGTCACGACGACGGAAGCCGTCCTGGCGGCCGCCCGCTGACCATCCGCGCCCAGGGCGCACGAGCCGACGTCAGCCGAAGACGGTCACGCGTTTCGCGAGAGCACCCAGTGGGCTCGGGGATCGCGCGGCGAACGGCCTACCCAGCGCACCACCCCCTCGCGCTCGAGTGCGTCGAGACGTCGCTTGGCGGTAGGGCGGGTGACGCCGGCTGCTTCCGCGATGTCGCCCGTGCGCCTTGAGGGTTCCGCGCGAAGCGTGAGATCTCTTCCGGCTTCCGAGGATCGGCGAGTCCCGGGAATCTGCCCGGGCTCTCGATCTCGATACGGTCGTCGTAGATCTCGACCCGGATATGGTCTCCGGAGAGGCTGTAGGACCGGTGGACCACAGCATTGACAAGCCCTTCGAGCCACGCATCCTCAGGCACGATCGGCACCGGATCGAAAAGTCCCGAATCGCTGAGAGCGCGCTGTTGGGGCAGGAGCTGCCGGATGATCTCGCGAGAACGCCTGATCACGTGAGGGATAGGGCCTTCGACGCGATGGTCCTGGCCTTCGACAACATTGAGACGCGCACCGGTTCCACGCTCGGTACCCGTGAACCGGATGACGCGGACGTACGCCTCCGGGATCCACCGCTGCGGCCGCTCGGCGAAGAGGAGCACGGCTGCGTTGTTGTATGCCCCGTCACGGCCTTTCACGTGAAGCAACTCGAACAGGCGGTCGACCGGCGCCGTGGCGCCCGCAACCTGCTTGAAGTACTCGACGAGCTGATGGTCCAGATCCGCGATCGTGGCATCAGTCCTCACTGCATCGAACTGAGCTTGACCCTTGTCGTACTCGAGCTCACGACGATCAGCGAATCGAAGCTTGCGCGACTCGTCTCCCACGCGCAGGTAGCAGTCGCCGTTGGTCAGCTCGTGGACGCGCTCACTGGGACCCCGGAGCAGCAGCCTCGCACGGTCGCCGACGGGCGCGGCGAGGGCAGCCTCGACCTGATTCGTCGTCACCCCAGAACTCTAGAGACCTACCGAGCAGTCATCCACAGGAACGCGCGCAACCTTTCAAGTCGTGGTCAATTGGCCACGTCTTCGCTGGTCAGGCACCGCCGACCGGGTTTCGATCGCTTTCGTTTCAGTTCCCGCCTCGGGCACCGCATCCCGTGGACGACCCTCCGGTGACCGGCCGGTCGTCGTCGCGTCATGATGTCCCATGTCAGGCACCGACCGCGAAGAGGAGACCCCGTGACCCCCGACAGGATCCGCGTGCAGTGGCAGAGCCACGACGACCGGTTCGCCCCCGTGCACGGCGACCGGTTCGCCGCCGTCCTCTACGACGAGGGCAGCTGGCTCGAGGGCCCGGCGTACTCCCCCGCCTGGCGCACGCTGCTGTTCAGCGACATCCCGAACGACCGGGTGCTGTCCTACGACGAGGCGAGCGGCGCCGTCGGCGTGTGGCGTAGCCCTGGCGGATATGCGAACGGGCGCACCGTCGACCGCGCGGGCCGCATGCTGCAGTGCGAGCACGGCAGCCGGTCGGTGACACGCACCGAGCCGGACGGCACCGTGACCGTGCTCGCGGACCGGTGGGAGGGCAAGCGGTTCAGCAGCCCCAACGACCTCGTCGAGCGCAGCGACGGCAGCGTCTGGTTCACCGACCCCACGTACGGCATCCAGAGCGACTACGAGGGGTTCGCCGCCGAGCCCGAGATCGGCGGGAACCACGTCTACCGGCGCGACCCGGACGGCACGGTCACCCGCGTCGCCGACGACCTCGACCAGCCCAACGGCCTCGCCTTCTCGGCCGACGAGCGCACGCTCTACGTCACCGACACGGAGCGCGCCCACCTGCGGCGGTTCGACGTCGGCCTGGACGGGACGCTCACCGGCGGCGAGGTGCTGGCGACCTGCGACGCCGGCGCCTGGGACGGCGTGCGGGTCGACACCGCCGGCCGCATCTGGGGCGCCGCGGCCGACGGCCTGCACGTGCTGGACCCCGACGGCACCCTGCTCGGCAGGCTGCTGCTGCCCGAGATCTGCTCGAACCTCGCGTTCGGCGGGCCCAAGCGCAACGTCCTGTACGTCACGGCGACCCACCTGCTCCTGTCGGTCCGCACGACGGCGACGGGCCTGCGCTGACCGCCGCCGTCAGCCGCGGCGCTCGACCTCCGGGTACGCCGCCGACGGGCCGTCCAGGATCGGGGCGGGCCGGCCACGCAGGTGCCGGTCGAGGAAGGCGCCGACGTAGGCCGTCGTGATCCGCACGCCGCGCTCGCCGCCGAGGGTGCCGGGCTCGGGCAGCGGCAGCCCGGCCTGGTCGAGGAACATGAGCTGGTCGGTGAACGAGCTGTGGTTGGCGGTCGGCACCTGCAGCCACCGGCTGTCGGCGCCGAGTCGCGCACGGTTGTCCGACCAGTCGGTGCCGTCGACGGCGTCGTCCTCGTGCAGGACGCTGCCCAGCATGAGGAACGGCTTGTCGACGCCGGTCTCGGGGAGGTCGACCTGGAACGTGCCGTCCATGTTCACGCCGACGTCGACCCGACGGTCCAGGGTGATCGCGGCCGCGGCGGCCGCCCCGCCCAGGGAGTGGCCGACGACGGCGACCCGGCGCGGGTCGATGCCCGGGGC
The DNA here is from genome assembly GCA_036010205.1 of Promicromonospora sp. Taxonomy (GTDB): domain Bacteria; phylum Actinomycetota; class Actinomycetes; order Actinomycetales; family Cellulomonadaceae; genus Promicromonospora. The sequence continues at coordinate 12,732 of DATGOB010000289.1, forward strand.
GTGTCGCCAGAGCCTTCCGCGGGTGAGCTCGTCGAGCACGAAGCTGATGTCCGCGGCACGCCCGCGGGTCACCCACGCCCCGATCTCCGCGGTGTTCTCCCGCTCGCAGAGCAGGCACGGCGCGACGGTGCCGTCCGGGAGCTCGACGGCGCGGGCCTCGTAGGTGTGGTCCACGCCCGCCACGACGTAGCCGCGCGAGGCGAGGTCCTCGCCGAGCGACGTCAGCGACTCGCGGCTGAGCCCGGCGCCCGGCGAGAGCACCACGAGCGGACGGCGCCCCGGCAGCGCGGGTGCCTCGGCGCGGGCGTGGGTCCTGACGGTCGTCAGGATCGCCGGGTCGAGCGGGAGGCCCGTGCTCGCGACGATCGCCGCCGACACCGCCTCCGACGTGTACGGGGCGGGAACGCCGTGCGGCACCGCGGGGTACCAGAGGGACACCATGAGCTCGCGCTGCTCCTCCGGGCGCCAGGGGTCCCGGCGGTCGGGGTCGACGAAATGCGCCCAGGTCGTGCCGACCGGCAGCGGGCCGGTCGGGGCGGGCAGGCTCAGCGCGGGGTCGGCGGTCGGGTCCGCGGAAGTCGGGCCGCCGGCGGCCGGGTCGGCGATGGTCGGGTCGGCGATGGTCGGGCCGGCGGAAGCCCGGCTGGCGGCGGTCGAGCCGGCGGAAGTCGGGCCGCCGGCGGTGCCGGCCGCGGCCAGGGCCGCCGGTGCGCCCGCCAGCGGCGCGATGATCAGCGCCGACGCCGCGAGTGCCGCGGCGAGGACGGTCCGGGACGTGCGCAACGAGGTCGTCATGCCTGCCGTTCTCTCACGTGCCGACCGTCCGGGACCAGGGAGGACGCCGAGGTTCCGGGATGACTCCCGGGAAACCCCTGACCCCCGCCCGACCTCGCTCAGGGGCCACCCCTGGCCGGCAGGCGAAAGGTCCGCCGCGAGCAGGCGATCGCGCACGGCGAGGGCGCGCATCCCGTGCCGGACCGCCTGGTCGCGGCGGACCTTCGCGTGTCCGGGGCGGCAGGGCGTCAGCCGACGAGGGTCACCGAGCTGCGGTACGCGCCGACGTCGGGGCGGGTCCAGGGCGGGTCCTCCTCGCCGCCCTCGTCGTCACCCGAGTCGCCGCCCTCGTCGTCACCCGAGTCGTCGCCCGAGCCTCCTGAGCCGCCGCCACCGGCGCCCTCGCCCGAGCCGCCGTCCGCGCCCTCGTCCGGCTCCTCCTCCGGCTCCGTGCGGCACTCCCCGCCCAGCAGCCACCCGAGCCCGCCCCCGGTCAGGCAGAGCCCGCCGCGCAGCCGCACCCCGGCCGTCGCGGTCGCCTCTGGCCGCACCGAGGTGCCGGGCACGGCGTCCTCGTGCCGCACCCGCACCGTGACCCGCAGCCGCTGGGTGTCGATGTCGAGCGCTGCCAGCTCCGCGCCGTTGTCCTCGGCGTACGCCCGCGCGGCCTCGCGCATCTCGCGCTCGAGGGACGGCGTGAGCAGCGCCTCCTCGGCGAGCCCCCAGAACGCGCCGGGCTCGCTGACGGTGAGGTGCAGCGCGTGCAGCAGCCCGAGGTGCTCGTTCCACTCCTGGGTCGCGGCGAGCGCGGCGGCGTCGGCGGCGGCGCCCGCCTGGCGCCGGTCGCTCGTCGCGGTGCCCAGCATCGAGACGACGAGCACGGCCACGGTGAGCAGGCCGACGGCGACGGGGATCGTCATCACGTGCATCGACCCGCGCTCACGCTCGGCCCGGGTCTCGCGGCGTCGGTGCGGCATCGTCGGCATGAGCCTCATCCCTCCGTCACCGGCACGTCGGTGATCCGGAACCGGTCGGGCGCGTCGACCGTCACGGTGTCCTGCCCGGTGTCGGGCCAGTAGACGGTGATCGCGGTGCGCTGGCCGCGGTCGAGGGTGCCGACCTCCTCGTCGCCGAGGAGCCGGCGCAGCACGAAGCCGCCCGTGCGCTCCTCGGCCACGTAGTCGAACGGCAGCACACGCTCGCGGGCGCCGAGCAGCGACAGGTTGTGCGGGCCGGCGGCCTCGGCGAGGGTGCCGAACGCGCGCTGCCCGATCATCGTGCGGTGGGCGCGGAGGAACCACGCGGGGTCGACGGCGTCGCCCGCGGTCCGCTCCGCGACGAGCGTGCCGACGAGCACGCCCTCGCGCCGCTCCACGGACTCGACCTCGACCCGGTACCCGCCCCGGTCCGTCTCGACGGTCACCGGGCCGTCCTTGGCGGTCGGCGCGTCGGTGTCCGGCACGTCGGCGTCGGCCTCTGTGTCGACCACGAGGTGCCCCTCGAACACGATCTCGACCCGGCGGTTGGCCGCGCGGGCCTGTGCGCTCGTGCCCTCGGCGACGGGCTCGGACTCGCCGCGCCCCTCCTCGGTCACGGTGAAGCCGTCGCCCAGCTCGGCGCGCAGCCGGTCGGCGACCGTCCGGGCGCGCCGCTCGGACAGGGCCTGGTTGTACTGCTCGGTGTCGACGTCGTCGGTGTGCCCCACGACCTGCACCTCGCCGCCGTCGGCCTGCTCGACGATCGACGCGGCGGCGCGCTCGACGACGCCCCGCGCGCTGCGCGAGAGCGTGTGCTCGTCCGAGGCGAACAGCACGTCGGAGGCGAGCGTGACGGTGACGTCGTCGTCCTCGGCGGACGTCGACGACTCCGCGCCGTAGTCGGCGGTGAAGGCGCGCAGGTCCACGGTCCGCGCGTCGCCGACGCCACCCACCTGGTCGACGGCGTCCGCGAAGCCGTCGCCCGCCTCGACCACCGGTACGGTGACGGCGCCGTACCCGGGCAGGAGCACGTCCACGGCGTCGCCGCCGGGCGCGGCGAACAGCGTGACGCCGCGACCGCGCAGGGTGTCGCCCTCCTCCTCGTCCCTGAGCCGCTCGATCTCGGACGCCGGTGTCCCGTCCGACGCGGTCGCGACGGGGTGCACCACGCGGGCCGCCGGGTCGACCAGGCGCACGCCGCGCCCGTCGGTCGTGGAGCTGCCGAGACCGGCGAGGCTCAGCGCGACGGTGCCGAACCGCAGGGCTTTCTCGCCCGCAGGCTCGGCCGTGAGGTCGTAGCGGAGCACGGCGACGTCGCCGTCGGACTCCACGGGGCTCAGGTCGAACCGCACGCGACCCTCGTGCGACTCCCGTTCCACGGACACGACCTCGCCCGGGGGCGTGGTGCCCCCGGACGAGGTCGGTGCAGAGGATGCGTCGGGCGGGGGCTGGACCGTGTCGTCCCTGTCCGGCCCGGTCAGCCCGCACCCGGCCAGGAGGCCGGTCAGGCCGACGGCGACCACCGCCAGCTGCGCTCGACGCATGTAGTTCCCTCCGCTGTTGTCATCGACGACGGCTCACTCGCCGCCGCCACCACCGCCACCGCCGATGTCGTTCACGGCGTCGGTGAGCTGCTGCACGATCGCCTCGCCGACGTCGTTCGCCGCCGCGACGACGATGCCGACGACCGCGACGACGAGCAGGATCGCACCGACGTACTCGACGGTGCCCTGTCCGCGCTCGTCCTCCTTGACCCGGCGCGCCGCGCGCTCGGCGAAGGCAGTCAGCGCGACCCGGGTCGCCACCGCCTTGTCGATGAGCTTGTTCATGGTGTTCCCTCCACGTCTGGTGTCCGTGACCGGCTACGGCTCGGGAACCGTGGCCACGTCTCGAACCTACGGACGCGCGGCCCCGGAACCCAGGGCGTGCGGGCCCGGTCGAGGGCCCGTCCTGCCTGGGACCTGGGCACTACCCGCACCCGGGCCGTGCTGGTGACCCGCCCGGGCGTCCTGCTGGAGCCAGCGCACGATCGCCTGGCTCCGCGTGGTCACGCCGAGCTTGGCGAACAGGCTGTTGACGTGGTTCTTCACCGTCTTCTCCGAGATGAACAACCGCGCGGCGACCTCGCCGTTGGACAGGCCCTGCGCCACCAGGTCCATGACCTCGGCCTCGCGCGGCGAGAGCAGGTCCCGCACGCCCGGGCCCGGCGCGGGCACCGCGGCGGGCGGCGCGACGCCGGCCACGACGTGGCTGCCGCTGCGGCACAGCCGGATCGCGTCGACCATCGCCTCGGGCTCGAGCGCGCCGTGCACCAGGTACCCGGCGGCGCCCGCCGCGATCGCCTCGGAGACCGTCGAGGGGTCGTCGGTGTGCGTGAGCATGACGACGGTCGCGCCCGCGAGCTGCGGCAGCAGCTCGAGCCCGCTCACGCGCGGCATCCGCACGTCCAGCAGCACGACGTCGACCGCCCCGGACCGCACGTGCGCGACCGCCTCGTCGGGGTCGCCCGTGTCGGCCACGGAGGTGACGCCCGGCGTCCCGTCGAGCAGCGCGCGCAGCCCCATCCGGATGATCGGGTTGTCGTCCACCGCGAGTATGCGCATCACGCCACCTCCGCCGTCGCCACGTACCGGTCGCGTCCCGCCGGCGCCTGCCCCCGCCGCCCGGCGGCGGAGGTCCCGCCGCCGGGCGCGCCGCTGTCGTGCGGCTCGGCGGCCAGCGTCACGGTGACCACCGTGCCGCCGCCCGGCCGCTCCTCCCACGCCGCGTCGCCGCCGCACAGCTCGGCCCGCTCGCGGACGCAGCGCATGCCGTACCGGCCGCGGCCGACGACGGCTCCGCGCCCCGCGGCGCCACCGGGCACCCCCGGGACCGTCCCCGCCCGGCCCGGTGGCGCGAGTCCCGCACCGTCGTCGGTGACCCGCAGCCTGACGGCACCGTCGACCGCCGCGACCTCGATCGCCACGCGGGTCGCTCCCGCGTGCTTGCGCACGTTCTCCAGCAGCTCGGTGAGCACGGCGCGCACGTGCCGCGTCCGTCCGCGTCCCGCCGCCGCGGCGGCGGCCGGGTCGACCGACGCGTCGGCAGGCGTCCCGGTGCGCTCGGTCCACCGCCGCGCCGTCTCGGCGACCAGCGCCGCCAGGTCGTCGGGGTCGTCACGCAGCTCGCCGAGCGCGCGGCGCGTGTGCTCGTGCGCGGTCCGCACCGCGTCGCCCAGCTCGCGCGCCGTCGCGACGGTGCCCGGCGCGGCCCCCTCGCGGTCCAGCCGGTCGGCCAGGCCGCGCGCGGCCAGTGCGAGGCCGGCGAGGTCGCCCGCCACGGTGTCGTGCAGGTCCCGCGCCAGGCTCAGCCGCTCGGCGAGCGCGGCCTGGTCGGCCCGTGCCGCGGCGAGCTCGGCCGCCTGCACGGCCTGCCGCCGCAGCCGCCGCCCGAGCTGGGTGCCGGTCCACGTCATGATCACGGTGAGGGCGGCGCCTGCGGCGCCGGTCACGAGCCCGCGCCACCCGCCCTCGTAGCCGGTGAGCTGGTACAGGCACAGGGGTGCCGCCATGACGAGCGCGAGCCGGAGGCCCGCGAACAGGCCCCACAGCGCGGCGGTCGCCGCGGCGTAGACGGCCATGAGCGGGGACCCGGCCAGGGGCAGCAGCGCCACGACGGCGACAGCGGTGTCGCCGGCGAGCAGGATGCCGTTGCGCGCGTAGACCCGGCCCCGGGTGTCCCAGTTGAGCGCGGGCACGAACGAGAACGGCGCCGCGAGCACCACGAGGAACACGCCGAGCCAGCCCGCGCCGTCGAGCAGCGCCAGGACGAGCGCGAAGGCGAGCACGGCGAGCCGCACCTGGCACAGGAGGCGCACGGCGGGGCCGATGGCCCGCTGGGTGAGCGCGTCCATCGCGTGGGGCGGGCCGAGCCGCTCAGAAAAGTCCACCGAGCACCCCCGCGTTGGCCACGAGCACGGCGGACACGATGAGCAGCAGCGCGCCGGGCAGGATCGTCATGGTCACGGCGAGCGACACCATCGGCGCCGCGCGGGCGGCCCGCTGGCGCACCGTCTCGGCGTGCTCACGGCGCACGTCCGCCGCGATGCCGGTGAGGGCGTCCGCCAGCGGCACGCCGAGCTCCTCGGCCTGCAGCAGCGCGGTGACGAAGGTGCCGACGGCGGGCGACCTGCTGCGCTCGCGCAGCGCGACGAACGTCTGCCGCCGCGAGGCACCCACGTTCATCTCCTCCAGCGCCGTGCGCATCTCGGCCGCGAGCGCACCGCCGTGGAACTCGCACACCCGCTCCAGCGCCTGCCGGAAGCCGAGCCCCGCCGTCACGGTCACGGCGAGGACGTCGAGGAAGTCGGGCAGCTCGGTGTCGATCTGCCGGCGGCGACGCGCCGACTCCGTGTACAGCCAGACGCGCATCCACGCGCCGAGCACGAGCGCGAGCGGCACGCCGACGACCCACAGCCCCTGCACCGACAGCGCGACGCCGAACAGCACCCCGAGCAGCACGAGGCCGGCCTCGCGGCGCACGAACATGGTGAGCGTCACGCCCTCGGGGCGGCCCGCACGCCGGATCGCGGTGTCGAGCCGCTGCAGGCGGGCCCGCCCGTGCAGGCGCACGGCGGCGGGCAGCAGCGGGGCGCCGACCCGGTCCAGCACGGCGACGAACCCGCGCGGCCGGGCCTCGGCCTCGGGCGCGTACTCGGCCTCGACCTCCTCCAGGCCGGTGCTGGTGAGCAGGCGCAGGGCGACCATGCCGAGGACGGTCAGCAGCGCGGCGGCGGCCGCGGCGATCAGGCCCTCCACGTCACACCTCCACCCGGGACAGGCGCCGCACCACGAGGTAGCCGACGACGAACAGGCCGGTGGCCACGAGCAGCACCGCCTGACCTGCGAGGTTGGTGATCATCACGTCGACGACGCCCGGGCTGAACGCGTTCATGAGCGCCACCGCGCCGAACGCCAGGAAGATCACCGTGTACCCGGAGAACTGGGCCCCGAGCGTCGACGTCGCGACCTCCCGGCGCAGGCGTCGCCGCTCCTCGAGCGTCTGCCCGATGCCCGCGAGGGCCGTGACGAGCTCGCCGCCGGACCGGCCCTGGATGGTCAGCGTCTGCACGAGCACCGACAGCTCGCGGGACGGCAGGCGCTCGCTCAGGGACGCCAGCGCGTCGCGCAGCGACCGCCCCACGGCCATCTCGGCGCCGACCTGCGCGACCTCGGAGGCCGCGGGCTCCGCCATCTCCTCTGCGGCCATCTCGAGCGAGCGCCGCACCGCGAGGCCCGCGGACGCGCCGTTGGCCAGGAGCCGTGCCAGCTCGGGCAGCTGGGCGACGAACCGGTCCACGCGCTGCTTGCGCCGCCGGTCGAGCCAGCGCTGCACCCCGACGGCGACCAGCAGCACGGCGATCACGGCCGTCGCCCAGCCGAACACGGGCTGCACCGCGAGACCGGCGAGCACGGCGGCCCCGTAGGCGGCCGCGAGGAACGCCGACGGCGACCACGTGGGCAGGCCCGCACCGGCCAGGAGCGCGACGAGGCGCTGGCCGCGGCGCCTGCGCGCAAGCCGCTCGTCGAGGCGGGTGAACAGCGAGACGCGGCCGAGGTCGTCGGGTGCGGCGGTCTCGACCATGCGCCGCTGCGTCTCAGCGTCGTTGACGAAGGTGGCGACCGTGGCGGCCGCCATGACGAGGGTCGCGACGAGGCCGACCACGACGAGCAGGAGCGTCACGCCGCACCCCCCGTCCCCGCGGCCACGGCGTCGTGCTCCGGGGCGGCCGTCACCACGGTCTCGCCGGCGCGGCGCAGCCGCTCGAGCAGGTGCGGGGGCACGGGTTCGGCGACGAACCGCCCGGTGACGGTGCGGTCGGGGCCGAGCGGGTCGGTGACGAACCGCATGAGCGGCGTGAGCGCGTACTCCTCGCGCCGCTGCGAGGTCACGGCCTGCACCTCGACGACGCGCCGCGAGCCGTCCTGCGCGCGCTCGAGGTGCACCACGACGTCGATGGCCGAGTTGATCTGGTCCCGCAGTGTCGCGGCGGGCAGGTCGAGCTCGCTCATCGAGGCGAGCGTCTCGAGCCGGCCGAGGGCGTCGCGGGCCGTGTTGGCGTGCACGGTGGCCACCGACCCGTCGTGGCCGGTGTTCATCGCCTGGAGCATGTCGAGGGTCTCCCCGCCGCGCACCTCGCCGACGATGATGCGGTCGGGCCGCATGCGCAGCGCGTTGCGCACGAGGTCGCGGATCGCGACGGCGCCGCGGCCCTCGACGTTCGCCGGCCGGGACTCCAGCCGCACGACGTGCCCCTGCTGGAGGGAGAGCTCCGCGGCGTCCTCGATGGTGACGATCCGCTCGTGGTCGGGGATGAGCCCGGACAGCGCGTTGAGGAACGTCGTCTTGCCGGAGCCCGTGCCGCCCGAGACCACGATGTTCATCCGGGCCCGCACGCAGGCGCCCAGGAGGCTCGCCGTCGCGACGTCGAGGCTGCCGCGCTCGACGAGCTCGCCCATGCGGAACGGTGTCGGGAAGCGGCGGATCGTCAGGGTGGGACCGTCGAGCGCGAGCGGCGGGATGATCACGTTGACGCGCTCGCCCGTCGGCAGGCGGGCGTCCACCATGGGCGAGGACTCGTCCACGCGGCGGTTCACCTGCGACACGATGCGGTCGATCGTCTGGTACAGCTGCTCGGTCGACGCGAACCGGGCGGGTACGCGCTCGACCCGGCCGTACCGCTCGACGAACACGTCGTCGGGGCCGTTGACCATGATCTCGGTGATCGACTCGTCGGCCAGCAGCGGCTCGAGCACGCCGAGCCCGAGCGCGTCGTCGGTGATGCGCTGCACCAGCGCGCTGCGCTCGCGCGCGGACAGCACCGGCCCGTCCACCGAGAGCAGGCGCGACAGCACGCGCTCGAGGCGCACACGGCGCTGCGCCGGGGAGAGCCGGGCGAGCTCGTCGACGTCGATCTCCTCGAGCAGCCGCTCGCGGTAGACCTTGGCGAGGTCGTTGTCCTCGTCGTGCCGCTCGTCGGCGGCGAGCCGGTCGCGCAGCCCCACGTCAGTCCTCCTCCTGCTCGACCACCGGCGCCGACCCCGGGACGGGGAACGACGCCGTCCGGGTCAGGTCCACGTCGACGACGGTCAGGCCCGCGACGCCCAGCGGGGCGCTGACGGTCACCCGCACGCGCGCGGCGCCGTCGTCGACGGTCACGTCCACCTCCCGCACGTCGAGCCCGTCGGGGACGGTGTGCTCGACGGCAGCCCGGCCGTCCCGGCCGAGGCTCACGGCGCGGGCGCCGTTGCGCGCCGCCTCCTGCGCGACCGACGCCGTCTGCGCCACGGTGATGCCCTGGACGGCGAGCAGCCCCACGAGCACCATCGCGAACACCAGGCCCACGAGCTCGACCGCGGCCTGCCCACGCTCCCGGCGGGTCCTCGCGTCACCTGCCCGCACGACTCAGCCCTCCCGGAAGACGGCGGCGGACGACGACGCCGACAGGTCGACGCCCGGCAGGATCGTCGAGACGGTGACCCGCACGCTCACGGCGTCGGGCGACACGTCGATGTCGGAGTCGCCGACGGCGGCGCGGAACGCGGCGGGCAGCCGCTCGCGCACGTCGTCGCGCACCTGGTCGACGACGTCGTCGCGCGGCTGCCCGTACGCGTCGTGGTAGCCCAGCACGCCGACCGTGCGCGCGCCCTCCTGCGCGGCCGCGCGGGCCGCGAGCAGACCGGACGCCCAGCCGACGGCCTGCACGCAGAGCAGGATCGTCATGAGCGCGACGAGGATCACGACCGGCAGCTCGACGGTGGCCTGCCCGGCCTCGCGGTCGGTGCCCGGCCTGCGGTCGGTCGCGGCCTTGCCCGCCCCGCGGCGGCCGGCACCCTGGCGGCGGCCCGGGCGGCGGCCGGACCCGGCCACCAGCGCCTCGACCTCCGTCGGCCCGTCGGCCGTGGCGCCGCTGGTGGCCGGGTCGTCCCGCAGCGCGGCGACGCCGACCTTCGCGACGGCGGTGTGCACGGGCGTCGGCGTCTCGAGCAGGGTCGCGGTGTTGACCGCGCCGGCGAACGCGGTGCCGCCGTCGGGCACCGTGAACGCGACCGGGCGCTCGACGATGCGCTCCACGAGCGCGGGGGTCACCTCGTCGCGCGGCGTGCGGCGGTTGAGCACGACCTCAACCGTGGCGGGCCGCCGGATCGCGAGGCGCTCCCACTGCGCGATGCTGCGCCGCGCGGCCCGCAGCGCGGGCAGGTCCGGCGTCGTGACGAGCAGCACCCGGTCGGCGAACTCGAGCGCGGTGGCGCGCGGCTCGTCGAGGTGGGCACCGACGTCGACGACGGCGAGGCCGGACTCGAACCGCAGGGCGCTGACGACCGAGCGCGTCGCCGACGGCGTCATGGCCTCGCCGCGCTCTCCCTCGGCGGGTGCGGGCAGCAGACGCAGCCCGCCGGGCACCTCGTAGGTCGTCTCGCGGAGCATGCGGCCGGTGACCTCACCCTCGACGGACGCCAGGTCGACGATCGAGCGCCGGGTCCGCACGCCCGTGTACGCGGCGAGGTCACCGGCGCCCAGGTCGAGATCCACGAGCACCGTGTCGCTCGCGCGCCCCGCCCGGGCCAGCAGCAGCGCCAGCACCGAGGTGCCGACGCCACCCTTGGCGCCCGCGACGGCGACCACCTGGCCGCTGCGGCCGCCGTTGCGCTCCGCTGCGATCGAGGCGCGGGCCACCTGCGACCACGACGCCACGGCCTCGAGCCGCGTGAGCACCTCCTCGAGGCCGGCGGTGCGGGAGATGACCGACCGCGCCCCGACC
>DATGOB010000290.1:0-3304 GCA_036010205.1 Promicromonospora sp.
CGGCGCCGCGGCCAGCTCGGCCAGCCGCGCGGTCACCTTCTCGAGGTAGGCGTACTTGGCCACCATCGTGTGCTCCTCGCCCGGCTTGGTGGACCCCGAGTGCAGGTAGGTCGAGACGGCGGTGAGCACGCCGCCGTCCGGCAGCGCCACGTCCGCCTCGACCCAGCGGCCGGTGTCGGTGACCGGCTCGGGGCCGCCCGGACCGTACGGCGCGAGGCCGGTACGGACCGCGCCGAGCGGCAGGCGGGACGCCACGAGCACGCCCGCTCGCCCCTTGGCCTCGCTCTCGACGTGCGCCACGTGCCAGCCGTCGAGCAGGTCGTGGACGACGGCGTCGGGGGCCCGCACCTCCTGCAGCAGCAGGACGTCGGGCCGACGGGTGTCGATCCAGGCCTGCATGCCGCGGCGCGCGGCGGCCCGGATCCCGTTGACGTTGGCGGTGGCGACGATCAGAGGCACCGGGGAAGCCTACGTGCCGCCTCCGACATCCCGCCCGGCCGTCCGCGCTGCGGGGTGATCCTCCGGTGTGTCCTTGCTCACGCATCCGGCATGCAATATATTGCATGCACGGCGCGTTACGCGGGGGGACGGAGGCACCGGCCTCCGGAAGAGACCGAGAGACCCGAGAGAGGCCACCATGAACACCACCGCCACGAAGCAGACCGTCGTCCTCGTCCACGGCGCCTACGCCGACTCCTCGAGCTGGAACGGCTCGATCAGCGCGCTCCAGGAGGCCGGCCACCGCGTCGTCGCCGTCGCCAACCCGCTGCGCGACCTCGAGGGCGACGCGCAGTACCTGCGCGACGTGCTCGCCACCATCGAGGGCCCCGTCGTCCTCGCGGGCCACTCCTACGGCGGCCACGTGATGAGCCACGCCGCCGAGGGCAACCCGGACGTCACGGCGCTCGTCTACGTCGCGAGCTTCCTCGCGGAGCCCGGCGAGAGCCTGGTCGACCTCGTCGAGAAGTTCCCGGGCGCCCGCCTCGGCGGCGCGGCGCAGCCGAGCCCGTACACCACGCCGGACGGCACGACGGCCACGGAGCTGACCATCGACCCCGCGCAGTTCCACGAGCTGTTCGCGGCCGACGTCGACACCACCACCGCCGCGCACATGGCGGCCACCCAGCGGCCGCTGGCGCTGTCGGCCTTCCAGGCCCCGGCGAGCACCGCCGCCTGGCGGTCGATCCCCTCCTGGGTGCTGTCGGCGACCAAGGACGAGGCGATCCCCGCCGACCTGTCGCGCTTCATGGCCGAGCGTGCGGACGCGAAGCTTGTCGAGGTCGACGCCTCGCACGCCGTGACCGTGTCCCGGCCGGACGTCGTGACCGCCACGATCCTCGAGGCCGCCCAGGCCACCACCCGCTGACCCGACCGGCCGGAGGACAGGCCCCGCCGGCCCCGCCGCACCGCACGGTGCGTCACGGGGCCGGCCGCGGGGCCGGGTACCGCCATGGACACCATCACCCCGTTCGGCATCCCGCTGTGGGCCGAGCTCGTCGCCGTCGGGCTGGGCGCGCTCCAGGGCGCGCTCTTCGCCGGCGCCCTCACCGACCGCCGGATCGACGTGCTCGGCACCGTGCTCGTCGGCACCGGCGTCGCGCTCGGCGGGAGCCTGCTGCGCGACATCCTGCTCGGCGTGCCGCCGGTCGCGGTCTACGGACCCTGGTACGTGCTGGTCGCGGCACTGACCGCCCTCGTGGGGCTGTCGCTGCAGCGGCTGTTCGCCCGTCTCGACCCCGTCATCGTGCCGCTCGACGCCGTCGTCATCGGCCTGTTCGGCGCGATCGGCACGACGAAGGCCCTCGCGCTCGGCGTGCCCGCCGTCCCGGCCGTGCTCGTCGGCGCGGCCGCCGCCGTCGGCGGGTCCGTGCTGCGCGACGTGACCCTCGCGCTGCCCGTCGCGCTGCTGCACGTCGGGTCGCTGTACGCCGTCGCGGCCGCCGGTGGCGCCGCGCTGATCGTCGCCCTCGTCACCGCGGGCGCGCCCGCGCTCCCCGCCGCCGTCACCGGCGTGGTCGTCACCACGCTCGTGCGCCTGCTCGCCGTGCGGTTCGGCTGGACCTTCCCCGAGCAGCAGGCGCTCGTCGTGCGCCGACGGCGGCGGTGAGCGCTAGGCCGCCCCGTCGTGCGCGGCCTGGAGCGCGGCGACGTCGAGCTTGCCCATCGTGAGCATGGCCTGCATCGTCGCGATCTCGGCCGGGGTGGAGTAGGTGCCGCAGAGCTCCTCGAGCTCCTTCGGGATCACCTGCCACGACACCCCGAACCTGTCCTTGCACCACCCGCACGGTCCCGGCTCGCCGCCGTCCGTCGTGAGGAGGTCCCAGTAGTGGTCCACCTCCTCCTGGCCGCCCTCGAGGAGGAGGTAGAAGGAGAAGGCGTCGTCGAGCATGAGGTGCGGGCCGGCGTTGAGCCCGGTCACCGGCTGCCCGGCCACCGTGAACTCGACGACGAACTCGGCGCCGGGCTCGACGCCGGGCACACCCTCCGGCGCCTTGTGCACGCGGTCGACGGACGAGCCGGGGATGTGCTCGGCGTAGAACGCCGCGGCCTCGGCACCCTTGTTGTTGCCGAACCAGAGATGGGGTCGGACGCTGACCATGACGGCCTCCAGGGAGATAGGGATGCTCTCCCCGGGGTAGACGCCGGTCCCCCGCCGAACTCATCGCACGCCGGGCCCGGACACGGGGACGGTCGCCCCACGAACCTCCGTGGGGCGACCGTCTCGTGCGTCCGGGTGGCTCAGGCGAGCGAGCGCTCCGCCGACTCGACCACGTTCGCCAGCAGCATCGCGCGCGTCATCGGGCCGACGCCGCCCGGGTTGGGCGACACCCAGCCCGCGACCGCTGCCGCCTCGGGCGACACGTCGCCCACCACGCGCGACTTCCCCGTCTCCGGGTCCGTCTCGCGCGAGACGCCGACGTCGATGAGCACGGCGCCCGGCTTGACCATCTCGCCGGTGACGATGCCCTTGACCCCCGCGGCCGCCACGACGACGTCGGCCCGCCGCACCAGGGAGGCCAGGTCCTGCGTGCCGGTGTGCGTCAGGGTGACCGTCGCGTTGACGGCGCGCCGCGTGAGCAGCAGGCCGATCGGGCGGCCCACGGTGACGCCGCGGCCCAGCACGACGATCTCCTTGCCCGCGAGCGTGATGCCGTGCCGCTCCACCAGCTCGATGATGCCGCGCGGCGTACAGGGCAGGGAGGAGGTGATCTCCTCGTTGACCCGCAGCACCAGCCGGCCGAGGTTGGTGGGGTGCAGGCCGTCGGCGTCCTTGTCGGGGTCGACGAGCTCGAGCACGCGGTTG
>DATGOB010000291.1:0-14083 GCA_036010205.1 Promicromonospora sp.
CACCGTGAAGTAGGCGGCGAGCGGCAGGCGGCCGTGCCCGCCGGGGCCCGGCTCGGTGAGCCCGGCGAACCGGTCGGGCACGGCGCCGAGCAGGGCGACGGCGTCGAGCACCTGGTCGTAGTACGAGAACGAGCCGGGGACCGCGCCGTCGTCGGCGTCGAGGCCCAGGGCGACGAGGTGCCGGGCGGTGTCGCGGCGCAGGGCGCGTGACGTGGACTCGAGCTCGTCGGCAGTGGTGCGACCGGCCCAGAAGGACTCGACCGCGCGCTTGAGCTCGCGGCGCCTGCCGATGCGGGGGTAGCCCAGGACCGTGGCGGTGGGGAAGGGGTGGGTGGGTGCCATGCGTATCAGCTCCATCGAACCTGGCGTTAGCACCTTGCCTCCGGCGGTGGCGGCCCGGGGGGGTAGGTTGCTGCGGTGTCAGGGAGCCAGGACTCTCGACCGCTCTGGATGATTCGCGTGATCGTAGGCATGACCGCGATGCGGTCGGAGAACCGTCCACGTGGTGGGACGGGTGGTCTAGTCCTGTGCTGCGGGCGGCGTCGGGTCCGTGCAGCCCGCCCACGACAGCTCGCTGTCCAGCACGTACGTCCCACCCTGGTCCGCGCGGGCCGTGACCTGCGCACCCCGGGGCTGCCAGGTGTCGAGGTCGAGGTACAGGTCGATCCGCGTGACCTCACCGCCCAGCAGCAGCGATCGGTCGGGGGTGATGCGCACCCGGAGCACCGCGCGGGTGTCCTGTGCCGCGAACGCGACCTCGTCGTCCACCCGGCCGGGCACCTCAGGGAGGTTGAGCACCGTGGCCACCGTGACCTGCTGGAGCGCTCCGAGCGGCTTGTCGCCCAGCGCCACCTTCGGCGTCCCGACGGCGGACGCCGCGGTGTCGGTGCGCAGCGCCGAGTCGGCGTCGAGGGTGGACCGGGTGGTCAGGTCGCAGGCGCCGTCGGCGGTGGCCCAGGCCGCGCGGGCGAGCGCGTCGGTGGGCGTCACCTGCACGGTAGGCCCGGGTGAGGGCAGGATGGAGACCGGGTCGACCGGCTCGGCGGGTGCGCCCCCGGGCAGCAGGCCCTGCCCGCCCGGCTGCGGCACGCCGAGCGTGAGACCCGCCGTGACGCCGACCGCGACGACGGCGGCTGCCGCCGCCAGCCCCCACGCGAGGGGGCGGGCGCGACGCCGGCCGCCCTCGTGCCCCGCCCGGCGCAGCACGACCTCGACATGAGGCCCGGGGTCCGCCGCGACCACGCGATCAGGCACGCTCTCGGGCCGGGAAGCGTGCTCGATCGCCTGGTCGCGGCGGACCTTCGGGGGCGGGAGCGGGGAGCCGGGGGCGTGGGCGAGGGCGCGGATACGGGTGAGGTCGAGCTCGGCGTCGGCGGCACGCAGGGCGCGCCGTGCGCGGCTCAGCGCGTCGCGCCCGGGCAGATCAGCGTTCGTCATGGCGGTGTCCCTGGTCGAGCTGGTCGTAGGCGGCGCGCAGCCGCCGCCGCGCGCGGTGCACGCGCGTGGCGGCGGTCGCGGTCGTGCAGCCGAGCACCTGGGCGACCTCCGCCGTCGACAGCTCCTCGGCGGCGAGCAGCGCGATGACCTCGCGGTCGGCGGGGCGCAGGAGGTCCAGGGCCCGGCGCAGCTCGTCGAGCTCGCCGACGAGCGCCGCGCCGTCCGGGTCGGCGGGCGCCGGGTGGGCGCGCACGCGTTCCGCGAGGGCGGCGCGCCGCTGCTGCGCACGCACCTGGTTCGCCAGGACGCGGCGGGCGACGCCGAGCAGCCAGGCGCGCGGGCTGTCAGGCAGCTCGCCCTTGCGCCACGCGATCGCGAACACCTCGGCCACGACATCCTCCGCCTCTGCCGCGGGCAGGCGTGCGCGGGCGTAGCGGTAGACGCCGCGGGCGTGCGCGGCGAACAGCTCCTCGGTGTCGGCGGGCGTGAGCGGGCCGGGACCGGGGGCCGTGCGCGGGTCGGCGTCGGTGGTCAGGGGTGTGCTCCGGGTGGACGGTACGGGTGGACGGTACGGGCGGGGGAATGACAAGGCGGTGCGGCCCGTCGGCGGGACGTGCCTGCACGGGGGTCTGTGTCCGGCAGGCGACCGCCGATGACAGGGCTCCGGGATGATCCACGTCACACCCGGGCGGCTGACATCGCGGACCCGGCGGCGCACACCGGACGGGTCGTGACCCCCTCTCGCGTCCCCGACCGTATCCGACCTGCCCGCCCTGCCCGCCGCCCGCGCGCCGCTGCCGTGCCGTTCCCGGGGCTGCTGCCGGTGCTGCTGCCGGTGCTGTTCGTGCCGCTGCTCCTGTCCGGCTGCGTCGCACCGGGTGCCGCGAGCGCCGACGCCCCGGTCGCCGAGGTCGCGCGGACCGCGCCGGGCGCCGCCTCGCCGTCGGACCCGACCGACACCTCCCCGACCGACACCCGGGCCTCCACCGTCGACCTCACCCGCCACTCGACGTCCGACCCGGACAGCCCCTGGGTCGTGGTCAACAAGCGCCTGCCCCTCGACCCTGCCTACGAGCCGGACCTCGTCACCGTGCGGGGCTACCTCGTGCGCCGCGACGCCGCGCCGGACCTCGCGGCGCTGCTCGCAGCCGCGGAGGCCGACGGCGTGCACCTCACGCTGCGCAGCGCCTACCGCGGCTACGCGAAGCAGGCCACGGTGTACGACGGGTGGGTCGCGCAGCTCGGCGCCGCGGGGGCCGACGAGGTCTCGGCCCGGCCCGGCCACAGCGAGCACCAGACGGGCCTGGCGGTCGACGTCGGCGGCTCGAGCGACCCGGGCTGCGACTTCGAGCAGTGCTTCGCCGGCACGCCGGAGGGTCGCTGGGTCGCGCGGCACGCCGCCGACCACGGCTTCGTCGTCCGGTACACCGAGCCGACGACCGCCGTCACCGGCTACGCCCCCGAGCCGTGGCACCTGCGCTGGGTCGGCACGGGCCTGGCCGCGCACCTGCGCGCGACCGGCGTCGCGACGCTCGAGGAGGCGTTCGGGCTGCCCGGCGGGGACTACGCCCCGTGAGGAAGGTCAGTGCGGCAGCCACAGCACCACGGCGAGCGCCCCGAGGTAGAGGACCTGCTCGGCGAGACGCCGGCCGATCGGCGTCGCGGGGCGCCCGGCGAAGAGCACGCCGCGCCGGGCCGCGGAGATGTTGGCCGGCGTCATGGCGAGCGTGAGCAGGCCGAGGCAGGCCGCGGCGGCGGGCGCCGTGGCGGGCACGAGCAGGCCGACCGCCCCGAGCGCCTCGAGCACGCCCGTCACGGCGACGAGGAGGTCGGGCCGCGGCATGCCGGGCGGCACCATCGCGACGAGGTCGGCGCGCACCCGGGGCACGAGCCGGCCCGACGACGCGAACAGGTAGACGGCGGCGGCGCCGACGCGTGCGGCGTCGTGCCAGGAGTCGAGGGCCGGCACGACGAGCAGCCCCGCGAGGCGGGCGAGCCCGGTGACGACGAGGAGGAGGACGGGGAGCGGGACGGGCACGGCGGGATCCGATCTTGACGGTGACAAGTCCGTGCGACATCGCACCATCCCGGGTGCTATCTTGTCAACGTCAAGATCGACGTCGAGCACAGAGCGAGGGCCCATGAGCTACCACCACGGCGACCTGCGCCGGGCCATGGTCGACGCGGCCGCGACCGCCGTCGCCGAGCGGGGTCCCGCCGCGCTGAGCCTGCGCGAGCTCGCGCGGCTCGCGGGGGTCTCGCACGCGGCCCCGGCCCACCACTTCGGCGACAAGGCGGGTGTCCTCACCGCCGTGGCGGCCGAGGGCTTCACCCTGCTGGCCGACGCGCTCGCCACGGCCCACGGCGACCTGCTGGCCGCGGGCCTGGCGTACGTGGGGTTCGCGGCCGCGCACCCGGGGCACTTCGCCGTCATGTTCGATCGCGGCCTCGTGCACACGGACGACCCAGCCCTCGTCGCCGCCCGCGAACGCGCCGGGGGCGCCCTGACCGCACTCACCTCCGACGCCGTGTCCGCCCGCGCCGCGTGGTCGGTCGCGCACGGCTTCGCGAGCCTGTGGCTGTCCGGCGCGCTCACGGGCGCCGACGCCGCGGAGGCCGCCGAGCCGGTGCTGCGCCGGGCGGTCGCGGGCGGGCTCTGACCCCGCGCCGGACCACCGCGCGGGACCGGGTATCTTTTCGACCGCTGACCCGCCGTTCTGCTCTACGATCGCCCCGGGCAGCAGTGATCGCGCGGCAGGGATCGGGCACGGACGACGAGGCCCGGAGAGGTGAGGGCGCGGTGGCGGTGGGAGCACTCGACGAGCAGGACCCGCGGGAGGTCGGCCCGTACGCCGTCGAGGCGCGGCTGGGCGGCGGAGGCATGGGCAGCGTGTACCTGGGCCGGTCGCGCACCGGCCGCCCGGTCGCGGTCAAGGTGATCCGCCCCGAGCTCGCCGACGACCCCGAGTTCCGCACCCGCTTCCGGCGCGAGGTCGCGGCCGCCCGGCGGGTCGGTGGGTTCTGGGCGGCCCAGGTCGTCGACGCCGACACCGAGGCCGACCGCCCCTGGATGGCCACCGCCTATGTCGCGGGACCGTCGCTGCAGGACGTCGTCGCCGAGGAGGGCGCCCTGCCCGCCGGCGTCGTCCGCACGCTGGGCGCGACCCTCGCCGAGGGGCTCGCCGCCATCCACGAGCACGGGATCGTGCACCGCGACCTCAAGCCGTCCAACGTCCTGCTCGCCGACGACGGCCCGCGGGTGGTCGACTTCGGCATCGCCCTCGAGCACGACGCGACGTCGCTCACCGGCGTCGGCTCGATCGGCACCGCCCCCTACATGTCGCCCGAGCAGGTGCGCGGGCACGACGTCACCGGCGCGTCCGACGTCTTCTCGCTGGGCTCCGTGCTCGTGTTCGCCTCCACCGGCCGGAGCCCGTTCGGCGGTGGCGTGGCGCAGGACGTCGCCCGCCGCGTCGTGAGCGAGGAGCCGGACCTCGCCGGCGTGCCCGCGAGCCTGCGCGAGCTGGTCGTCGCGTGCCTCGCGAAGCGCCCGGAGGACCGGCCGAGCCCGGCCGACGTCGTCGACCGCCTCGCCGCGCCCACGGGGTCCGGCTGGGAGCTGCCTGCCGGCGTCGTCGCGATGATCGCCGAGCGCAGCGCGGCGGTCGGCGGCGACGAGGCGGGCGTCGTCGCGGTCATGGCACACGACCCGGCCGCGACCGAGCGGGTGGCCGGAGCGGCGACACGGCGGCTCGGGACGGTCACGGCCCCAGCGGCACGCACGGACGCGCCGACTGGCGGCACCGTGCCGGCGGGCACGTCCGGCGCCCGCACGCCTCTGTGGCGTTCGCCGGTGGCGCGCTGGGTCGCCGTCGGCGTGGCCGGCGTCGCCGTGGGGGCCGTGGCGGCTGTCGCGGCGACGGGCGCGCTGACCGCCCGGGACGAGCGGCCGGGACCCGCCGCGGCGCTCCCGTCGGCCGTCGGCAACCTCTCGACCGCCCTGCCCGAGGAGACCCACGAGATCACGCTCGAGGTCGACGGGGAGGGCGAGGATCTCGACAGCGACACGGTTCGCGTCTCGTACTACGGCAGCCTCGGGCCGACGGGTCTCGGTGAGACGTTCTACAGCGAGGGCTACCTCGACCTCGAGCGGGTGCTGGAGTCCGGCGGCGTCGAGGTCGACCTGCCGTGGAGCACCACCATCACCGCCCGCGGAGAGATCGAGGGCAGCCGCATCGACCTGTCGGCGCAGCACGGCTCGCTCGACGTCTACGCCCCCGCCCCGGAGCCGCCCGACGTGAGGCTGAGTTGTCGGGTCCTGGTCGACGGCGAGGTCGTCGTCGAGACGAGCGGGTCACAGCTCACCGCGTGCGAACGCGTCCCCGAGGAGTTCCAGGAGATCCTCGACAAGGCCCGGCAGCAGAGCGAGCAGGAGCGCGGCCAGGCCTGGGAGGACTACCAGGACCAGCTGCGCCGCATGCAGGAGGACCCGGCGACGAAGGACCGCGCGGACGACGTCGAGAAGCGACTCCAGGACGCCCTCGAGGAGTACGGGCTCGACGGCGGGGCCGGCTCGTGATCGAGCCGCTGCGGGCCGGTGACCCCGCCCAGGCCGGCCCCTACCTGCTGCTCGGGCGCCTCGCCGCCGGTGGCATGGGCCAGGTCTTCGTCGGCCGGTCGCGCGGCGGCCGTGTCGTCGCCGTCAAGGTCATCCACGAGGGCCTGACCACGCAGGACGGGTCGGGCGACGAGTTCAGGACACGGTTCGCCCGCGAGGTCGAGGCCGCCCGGCGGGTCGGCGGCTTCCACACCGCCGAGGTCGTCGACGCCGACGCGCACGCCGCGCGGCCGTGGATGGCGACCGCGTACGTCGCGGGGCCGTCGCTGCACGAGGCCGTCACGCGCAACGGCGTC
Source organism: Promicromonospora sp. (assembly GCA_036010205.1). GTDB lineage: Bacteria > Actinomycetota > Actinomycetes > Actinomycetales > Cellulomonadaceae > Promicromonospora. Next base: position 6,352 of record DATGOB010000291.1, read on the forward strand.
CTCGACGAGGAGGGCGTGCGGGCACTCGGCGCGGCTCTCGTCGGCGGGCTGACGGCGGTCCACGACGCCGGCCTGGTGCACCGCGACCTCAAGCCCGCCAACGTGCTGCTCACCGCCGACGGCCCGCGGGTCATCGACTTCGGCATCGTCCGGGCGCTCGACGCCACCTCCGTGACGACGACCGGCGGCGTGCTCGGCACGGCCGCGTACATGTCGCCGGAGCAGGTCAGGGGACAGGAGGCGCAGGCGGCCTCCGACGTCTTCGCGCTCGGCTGCGTGCTGTACTTCGCGTGCGTCGGCCGCAGCCCGTTCGGCGGTGGCCCCACCGAGGCGGTCGTGTACCGCGTCGTGCACGAGGAACCCGACCTCGACCCGGTCCCCGCGGGCCTGCGCGACCTGGTGGCCGACTGCCTGCACAAGGACGCGGCCGAGCGCCCCGGCCTCGCGGACGTGCTCGACCGGCTGCGCCCGCCGTCCGGCGAGATCGTGCCGTGGCGGCTGCCCGACGGCGTCGGCGCCATGGTCGCGGAGCGGGCCAGGGAGCTGCGCGACCTGCGCGGTCTCGAGGTGCCCGCAGCGACCCGGGTGACGGACGCCCCGCGGACCGGCCCGGGTACCGACGAGGTGACAGGGGACGGAGCCGCCACGACGACCCGGCGGCGCGTGCGGTGGGCCGTCGCGGGCGGCGCGGCGGTGGCGCTCGCGGGGGCCGCGGCCTGGCTCGTGCCCGCGCTCGGCGGCCCGGACGACGACTCCCTCCCCAGCGGGACCTACGCCCTCACCGGCGAGCCCGTGACGGGCGCGGCGGCGCAGGCGCCGCACGAGGTCGCCATCGAGATCACCACGCCGAAGGACGGCGAGCTCGTCACCGTCGCCTACTCGGGTACCGTCAACGCCGCGTCGGACGGCGGGACCCAGCAGCGCCGCGAGGGCAACGGGGAGGGGTTCACCGTCCGGACCCCGTGGACGGGAACGATCCCGGTCGACGGCCAGATGTACAACGTCCTGGTCAACGCGACGGGGGAGGCCCAGGACATCACGTGCCGCATCCTCCTGGACGGCGAGCCGGCGGCGCAGGGCACCGCGTCGTACAGCTCGGCGTGCGGTGTCCCGGTCGACATGAGCGACATCCTCGACGGGCTGTTCTGACATGGAGCTCGAACCCCTCGCCGACACCGACCCGCGCCGGGCCGGGCCCTTCCACCTCCGCGGCCGCCTCCGGCTGACCCGCGTGGGCCGGGTCTACCTGGCGCGCTCCGACGACGGCCTGTTCGCCGAGGTCACGGTGGTCAACCCCCAGCTCGCCTGGGAGCCGCACGTGCTGCGCCACCTGACCGAGGGGATCACGGCGGCCCAGCGGCTGCGCGTGCCCCACGTGCAGCGTCTGCGGGGTGCCGACCTCACGGCCCGGGCACCCTGGTTCGCGGGCGACGCGCTGCCCGGGCCGACGCTGCGCGACGCCGTCCAGCGGCACGGTCCGCTGCCGCCGCCCGCGGTGCGGCACCTCGCCGTCGCCCTGGCCGGTGCCCTCGAGGAGGTGCACGCCGCCGGTCCCGTGCACCGCGCGCTGGACCCGGCGGCCGTCGTCCTCACCCCGGACGGCCCGGTCCTGACCGGGCTCGGCGTCGCCCGCGCGCTCGAGGACACGAGCGTGACGCTGCCCCGGCTCCTGCCGGACGCCGTCGCCTACCTGGCCCCCGAGGTCGTCCGCGGCTACGAGCCCGGTGCTCCGGCCGACGTCTTCGGGCTTGGTGCCGTCGTCACCTACGCGGCGACCGGCCGCGGGCCGTTCGGCACGGGCGACTCGGGCGACGTCGCGCGCCGCGTCCGCGACGACGACCCCGACCTTGCCTACCTCCCCGGCGACCTGGTGGAGGCGGTCCGGGCGTGCGTGCGGGCGCAGCCGGGGGAGCGGCCCACCGCAGCCGCGCTGCGCCGCCGGCTCGCCGCGGGTACGCCGGGGGCGTGGCACCTGCCGACCGGGCTCACCGCGGAGCAGTCCCGGTGGGCGACACTCGGTCGCGGACGGACGGTGCCGTCCGCACCCGCGCTCGCGCCCGCCCCGACCGAACGGATCCCCGGCGAGCCCGCCGCCGCGCCGGGACCGCCCGCGCGCCCCGCCTCGATCCCGCCGGCGCCCGAGGACCCGCACCCCGGCAGCGACCGTCGCGCCTCCCGCGGGCTCACCGCCGCGCTCATGGTCCTGGCGGGTCTCGCCGTCGCAGGCCTGACGTTCGCGGCCGTCACGCTGCTGCGCTGACGCGTCCTGCTGCGCTGACGCACCGACCACGCCTCGGCGCGCCGTCCGCGGCACGCCGGGTGAAGATGACCGCATGGCGCACGCTCCCTCGCACGGTGCGGCAGGCCCCGCCGCGCCCAAGACGACGTTCTTCCTGGTCACGATCCTGGTCTCCGCGCTGCTCGCGACACTGGCGGGGCTGTGGGTGCTGTGGCCCAGCGGGGCCGACGTCCCCGACCGGGTGCCCGCCACGGCGGAGGGCACGTCGATCGTCGCGGCGACCGTCACCGGTCCGGCCGACCCGGACACCGGCAGCGTCCCGGTCGAGCTCGCCGACGGCGAGGCCGTGCGCATGCAGTCGCCCGGCCCGTCCGTGCCGCTCGCCGAGGGCGACCGCATCACCGCGGTCGACATCTCCGAGGTCGCGCAGCCCGGCGTCGACCCCCTCGTCTTCCTCGACCACCGGCGAGACCTGCCCATCGCGGTGCTGGCGGTCGCCTACGCGCTGGTCGTGCTGCTCGTCGCGCGCTGGCGCGGCCTGGCGGCGCTCGCCGGCCTCGGGCTCGCGTTCGCCGTGCTGCTCGGGTTCACCATGCCCGCGCTCCTCGCGGGACAGGACGCGTTCGGCGTCGCGCTGGTGACCGCGAGCCTCGTCATGTTCGCCACGCTCTACCTCGCGCACGGGTTGTCCGCCCGCACGTCGACGGCGCTGCTCGGCACCCTGGTGGGCCTCGCGCTCACCGCGGCCATCGCCGCCTGGGCGTCGGGCGCCGCGCAGATCACCGGCACCACCGACGAGGCGGCCGCCTTCCTGCCCGCGAGCGCCCCGGCCGCGGACCTGCGCGGGATCGCGCTGTGCGGCATCGTGCTGGCGGGGCTGGGCGTGCTCAACGACGTCACGATCACGCAGGCCTCCGCGGTGTGGGAGCTGCGTGCCCTCGCGCCGACGGCGTCGCGTGCGGAGCTCTTCGCCGGGGCGATGCGGATCGGGCGCGACCACATCGCCTCGACGGTCTACACGATCGCGTTCGCGTACGTCGGGGCGGCGCTGCCTCTGCTGATGACGGTGTGGCTCGTGGACCAGTCGCCGCTGCGGGCGCTCACGTCGGGCGAGATCGCCGTCGAGGTGGTGCGCACGCTCGTCGGGTCGATCGGCCTCGTGCTCGCGATCCCCGTCACGACGGCGATCGCGACCCTCACCGTGCCCGGCCCGTCGGACCGGTCGGCGGATCCCGCGGTACCGGACCCGGCGTCCGACCCGGACCTGATGGCGCCGGTGGCCGGGGCGTGGGCGCCGTAGCCCAGAGCGCCGCCTCGGTGACGTTCCGCTCGAGCGTGCGCAGCAGCCCGGTGGCCGCCGCGAGGTCGGCTCCGTCCAGCGCGCCCGCCGTCGCGGTCTCCAGGCGCGCCCAGGCGTCGGCCACGCGGGGGCGCAGCGCCTGGCTCGCCGGCGTCGGCTCCACGAGCGTGACCCGCCGGTCGTCCGTGCCCGCGCGGCGGCGCACGAAGCCGGACCGCTCCAGGCGCTGGACGGTCCGCGTCATCGCGGCCGAGTCGGTGCCGACGTACGCGGCCAGGTCGGTCTGCCGCTGCGGCCCGTGCTCCCACAGGTACATGAGGATGAGCTCCTGCCCGGGGTGCAGGCCCAGCTCCCGGAACAGCTCGGCGGTCAGCGCGCGGTGCGCCCGGGCGAGCGAGACCACGGCGAGGCTCAGCGGCCCGGTCCGGGCGGCGACCGGTCCGGTGCCCGGCTCGCTGTCCGGGTCAGTCACCTCGGGTCTCGGCATGCGTCTCATGGTAGGACGGGCATCGGACGGTAGCCCGCCGGTCCCGCGCGGCAGGAATGCCGCGGGCGCCCGCCGGAGTTACCTGGCTGGGACAGGAGAACGGGTCGGCACGGCCGACGTGCGGAAAGGGCGGGCGTGATGCGCGCAGCGGTGTACGACAGGTTCGGCGGCCCCGAGGTGCTGCACGTCGGGGAGGTGCCCGACCCGCAGGCGGGGCCCGGGCAGGTGCGGGTGCGGGTCGAGGCGGCGGGGGTGAACCCGTTCGACGCGAAGGTCCGTTCGGGCGCGATGGAGTCCGCCTTCCGTACGCCGCTGCCCGCGGTGCCCGGTACGGAGGTGTCCGGCGTCGTCGACCAGGTGGGCGACGGCGTGACGGGTGTCGCCCTCGGCGACCGGGTGACCGGCTGGACCGCACGCGGAGCCGCCGGGCTCGCCCTGCTGCGCCGCTGGGCGCCCGTGCCCGACGGCATGGCCGCAGCGCAGGCCGCCGCCCTGCCCGTGGTGGGCGAGACGGCCCGGCGCGCGCTGCGCCTGCTGGACCTGCGGCCCGGCGAGACGCTGCTGGTGCACGGCGCGAGCGGCGGCGTCGGCGGGCTCGCCACGCAGCTCGCGGTGGCGGCGGGCGTGCGCGTGATCGGTACCGCCTCCCCGGACCGCCAGGACCGGGTGGCGGCGTACGGCGCGACGCCGACGCCCTACGGTCCGGGCCTCGTCGACCGGGTCCGGGCGCTCGCGGGGCGCGACGCCGGTCCCGCCGTCGACGCCGTGCTCGACGCGGCAGGGGCCGGTGTGCTGGCGGACAGCATCACGCTGCGCGGCGGCACCGACCGCGTCCTGACCGTCGCCGACCCGGACGCCGCCGCGCACGGGGTCGCCTCGACCGAGCGCCCCGAGCCGTCGGCCGGCGAGCTGGCCGAGCTGGTCGGCCTCGTGGCCCGCGGCGCGGTCACGGTGCCCGTTGCCGCCGTCCTGCCGCTGGACGAGGCTCCGCGGGCGCACGAGCTCGTCGCGAGCGGGCGCGCCGGTGGCAAGGTGGTGCTGGTGCCGTGACAGCGCGTCCGGGCGGGCAGGTCTGGTTCGTCACCGGCGCGAGCCGGGGCATCGGCCGCGCCGTCGCCGAGGCCGCGCTGGCCCGCGGCGACCGCGTCGCGGCCACGGCACGTGACCCGCACGCCCTCGCCGACCTGGCCGCAGCGCACGGCGACGCCGTCCTGCCGCTGCGCCTCGACGTCACCGACCGGGAGGCGGCGTTCGCGGCCGTTCGCGCGGCCGCAGACGGGTTCGGGCGCCTCGACGCGGTGGTCAACAACGCGGGCCGGGGCCTGTTCGGGTACGTCGAGGAGATCACGCCCGATCAGCTGCGCGCCCAGCTCGAGGTGAACCTGCTCGGGGTGCTCCACGTGACCCAGGCGGCCCTGCCCGTGCTGCGTGCCCAGGGCGGCGGCCACGTCGTGCAGGTGTCGAGCTCGAGCGGCGTCGCGGCGTGGCCGGGGCTCGGCGGGTACAGCGCGTCGAAGTGGGCGCTCGAGGGCCTGACCGAGGCGCTCGCGCAGGAGGTGGCGGGCTTCGGCGTGGAGGTCACGCTCGTGGAGCCCGGTCCCGTCGACACCGACTGGGGCGGCTCCTCGGCCGACCGCGCCGAGCCGCTGCCCGCCTACGACGCCCTGCGCGCCGCCGCCCGGCACCCGCCGGGTGCGGTGTCGCCCGCCGAGGTCGCGCGCGTGGTGCTCGCCGTCGCGGACGCCGCCGAGCCGCCCCGTCGCATCCTCGTGGGTGACCTCGCGGCCGACGCCGTGCTGCCCATCACGCAGGAGCGCATCGACGGGTGGCGGCGCTGGGAGGCACTGGGCCGGTCGAGGCGCTAGAGCACCCACCACCCGAGCAGCCCGGCGGCCAGGACGACGGCCCACGGCGGTGCCGCCCGTCGCGCGAGCGCGACGAACGCCGCGAGCGCGACCCCGAGCGCGAGCAGCGGCTCGCGTGCGCCCAGCACGCCGTGGGTGAGCACCGGGTCGTAGAGCGCGGCGGCCAGCAGCCCGACGACGCCCGCGTTCACCCCGGCCATTGCGCGCCGGGCGCCGGGCGCGCGCCGCAGGCGCTCCCAGAACGGCAGGGCCCCGACGACCAGCAGCGCCGACGGCAGGAAGATCGCCGCGAGCGCGACCGCCGCCCCCGTCACGCCCGACGGGCCCGACGTCGTGACGGCGCCGAGGTAGGCCGCGAGGGTGAACAGCGGCCCTGGCACGGCCTGTGCCGCGCCGTAGCCGGCCAGGAACTGGTCGTGGGGCACCAGGCCCGTCGGCACGGTCTCGGCCTGCAGCAGCGGCAGGACGACGTGGCCCCCGCCGAACACGAGCGATCCGGCCCGGTAGAAGAGGTCGGCGAGCCGGACGGCGCCGTCGCCGGTCGCCGCGGCGAGCAGCGGCAGTGCGACCAGCGGCGCCGCGAACGCCGTCAGGCAGACGACGGCGGCGCGGCGGCCCACGGGCACGGGAAACGCGTCGGCCGGTGCCGCGTCGTCGTGCCCCCGGAGCCGGGCGAGCCCGGCCGCACCCGCCAGCACGATCACCCCCACCTGCGCGAGCGCGAGCGGGACGCCGGCAGCCGGTGCGAGCAGGGTCGCGGCGGCGGCGAGCGCCGCGAGGGCCGCGCGGCGCAGGTCCGGTGCGAGGGTGCGGGCCATCCCGAGCACGGCCTGCGCGACGACGGCGACCGCCGCGGCCTCGAGACCGGCGAGCCAGCCGGTGCCGGTCGTCGGGCCCGCGGCGAGCACGCCGTACGCGAACCCGACCAGGAGCGCCGCGGAGGGCAGCGTGAACCCCGCCCATGCGGCGAGCAGGCCCCGCACGCCCGCGCGGCGCAGCCCGATCGCCATGCCGACCTGGCTGGAGGCCGGCCCGGGCAGGAACTGGCACAGCGCCACGAGGTCGGCGTACGCGGCCTCCCCGAGCCAGCGCCGGCGGACCACGAACGCGTCGCGGAAGTACCCGAGGTGCGCCACGGGCCCGCCGAAGGACGTCAGCCCGAGCCGCAGAAAGGCCGCGAACACCTCGCGGGCGGTGCCGGTACGGCCGGGCGTCGGGCCGGGGTGGGAGCTCACCCGAGGACGGTAGCGCCAGCGCCTACCGCGTGCGCCAGCCGGGCAGCAGGCGTTCCAGGGCGTCGGCCAGGGGGACCGACTCGCCGTCCTTGCCGCCCGCGCCGAGCGTGAGCGGCGGCCTGGCCGGCTCGGGGCGCACGCCGCGTACACGGTCGAGCAGGCCGAGCGGCGCGGTCAGCACGTAGAACGTACCGTCGGTGGCCACGCCCGCGCTGCGGTCGACGCGCAGGTACCAGCCGCGCAGCGGGGTGCGCGCCGTGCCACGGCCGCCGTACCCGCGCACGACCAGCGGCTCGGGCTCCAGACCGGCCGCCCGGGCCGTCTCGGCGAACCGGTGCAGCATCTCCTCGGCGCGGGCGTGCTCGGCGTCCTGCCGCTGCCGCAGCCGTTCCGCCTGCACCCGCACCGCCTCGGCCCGCTTGCCCGCCCAGTCGTCAGCCATGCGCGCAGTCTCGCACCCGCGGGGCCGGCGTCCCTAGGGCCTGTTTGAGATTGTGGTCGTGACCTGGTGTTTCGGCATGATCCGGGGTCGTGGGTGACGCGGAGCGGCATGATCTGAGCGATGTGGCCTGGGCAGTGCTCGAGCCGTTGCTGCCGGTCAAGGCC
>DATGOB010000292.1:0-3995 GCA_036010205.1 Promicromonospora sp.
CGGGCGCGCAGGGTCGTGACCCGCTCGGGGTGCACGAGGTCCTCCTGCTCCCAGAACCGCAGCGTCGACGTCCGGACGCCGAGCGCGGCCGCGAGCTGGGTGATCGTCAGGACGTCAGAGGGCTCGTCGTCCCCGACGTCCTCCCCCTGGATCGCGTCGAGCGCCGCGAGGGCGCGCAGCACCTCCTCGCGCTCGCGGGCAAGGCGCGCGTGGACGGCGCTGACAGCGGCGAGCACCTCGGTGACGTCGGACGGGCGGGGCCGCGGACCGCGAGGACCGTCGCGCACCACCGCTGTGGACTCTCGCTCCCCGGCGGCGGCCGTGCGCACCGCGACGAGACCACCGAGCAGACGGCGCGCGTCGACCGGCCCCGCGGCGACGGCCAGCCCGCGGTAGGCGCGCAGCGCCCGCACGTGGTCGGCCGTGTACGTCCGGTATCCGTTGGGTTCACGCACCGCGGGCGGCAGGACGCCGAGCCGCTCCAGGTCCCGCACCTGCTGCGCGGAGTACCCGGTCGCCCGGACGACGTCGGCCGTGCGGAGCGGTGCGCCATCAGGTCGTGTCATCCGCCGAACCCCACAGAAGCACTTGAAGGTGATGCTTGAAGCATGGATCACTCGCAGAGTACCGACCTGAGCATCGAACGGATCGTCGAGGAGGTGCGAGGCCTCGACGGGGCGCTGGTCGTCGCGCCCGTGGCGGGCGACCCGGACGTCCCGGAGCTGGCGTGGGGCGACGCCTTCTTCTACTACGCGCCGGACGGTCAGATGCCGACGAACGTGCAGCCCTACGGCACGGTCGTCACGAAGAACTACCCGGAGGACACGTCGTCCGACCTCGACGCCCCGGGGCGGTGGCGCGTCAACATCCACGTGGGCCGGGCGGCGGCCGCCGAGCTCGTCGACGCGGACACGACGGACCTCACCCCGGCCGACGTGCTGCTGCCGCACCCGGTGTACGGCTCGATGGGCTGGGTGTGCGTCATCGCTCCGGGTCCTCGCACCGCCGCGACGGTGCTCCGCCTCCTGCGCGAGGCACACGAGGCGGCCCGCACCCGTTACGCCCGCCGGCACTGAGGCGGCGGGGTCGGGCCCGGGCCGCTGAGATCTGGTTTCTCCGTCGAGATCTGGGGGTGCACGGCCAGATCTCGACGGAGAAACCAGATCTCAGCAGCTGGCTGGCCGACGGTGGGGGCAGCGGCCGGTCGTCAGGGGGCCTGCGTCGTCGCGCGGGTCAGGGCGCGCTCCGCGCGCTGGTGCATCTCGGTGCTGAGGCGGAGCTCGCCCGCTGCCTGCGCGTCGAGCAGCCGGCGGGCGATCGACTCGAGCGCGACGGGCTCCCCCGCGCCGCGCACGGCGTGGCTCGCGCCGAACCAGTCGGCGATCGTCACGCCGTGCGTGGGGCGGGACACCACGTCGACCGTGTCGCCCGTGCCGAGCTCGCCGTTCTCGACCACTCGCAGGTAGGCACCGGTGCGGTTGGCCTGGGTGAACCGGCGTACCCAGTGGTCCTCGCCGAGGCGGCGGGCGAAGGTCTGGCAGGGCGTGCGCGGCTGGGTCACCTCGAGCAGCGCCGTGCCGACGCGCCACCGCTCGCCGATCACCGCGCCGTTCACGTCGACGCCGCGCGTGCGCAGGTTCTCCCCGAACAGGCCGGGCACGACCTCGCGGCCGAGCTCGGGGGCCCAGTGGTCGGCGTCCTCCTGGGCGTAGGCGTAGACGGCCTGGTCGTGCCCTCCGTGGTCGGCACGGTTCGCCTGCAGGTCGGCGTACAGACCGAGCGGTCGCACCGTGACGCGCCCCTCGACGGGTCGCTTGTCGATCGCCGTGACCCCGACCGAGCCGGCGTCGGGAAGCAGGGCGTGGACGCGGCAGACCGCGAGAAGCTCAGCCATGGGCAGATCTTCTCATTCCCGGCAGGACAGTCCGCCCGGGCTCAGCGCTCCGCGGACGACCGCCGGACGGCCCGCGTGATCGCGTAGACCACGAGGATGACGACCACCAGGCCCGTGGTGGCGGCGATCTGCGAACGGGCGGCGGCGTCGGACAGCATGAGGCCCACGACCGCGACGAGGGCGACCAGCGTGGCCCACGAGAGCCACGGGTAGCCCCAGGCCCGCAGTGGCAGGCGCTCGCCGCGCTCGGCGGCGGCCGCCTCGAGGCGCGGCCGCAGGCGGAGCTGGGAGACGACCACCAGGAGCCACACCACGAGCAGCGCCGAGCCGACGGCGTTGAGCAGGACGCCGAGCAGCGACTCCGGCAGCAGGTAGTTGAGCAGCACGGCGACGACGCCGAAGAACACCGACACCAGCACCGCCACCCACGGCACGTCGCGGCGCGAGACGCGGGTCGCGAGCGCCGGCGCGTCCCCGCGCCCGCCGAGCGAGAAGAGCATGCGGGACGTCGCGTAGACGTTGGCGTTGAACGCGCTGAGCAGCGCCAGCACGACGACGACCTCCATGAGCCGCGCGGCGCCGTCGAACCCGGCCATCTCCAGGACGGCGACGAAGGGCGACTCGAGCCGCGCGGTGTCGGTCCACGGGATGAGGGCGACCATGATCGCCACGGAGCCGACGTAGAAGAAGAGGATGCGCCAGAGGATCGTGCGCGTCGCGGCCGTGACGGCCTGCTGCGGCTCGCGCGCCTCGGCCGCGGCGATGGTGACGATCTCGATACCGCCGAACGCGAAGACCACCGTGAGCAGCCCTGCGGCGATGCCCGGCAGTCCTGCGGGGGCGAAGCCGCCGTGCGCGGCCCAGTCGCCGAGGATGCTGCCCGTCACGGGGACGACGCCGGCCACCACCAGCACGCCGAGCACGAGGAAACCCACGATGGCGGCGACCTTGATCGCCGCGAACCAGAACTCGGCCTCACCGAACTGGCGCACGCCGACGAGGTTGATCGCGCCGAACACGGCCACGACGACGGCCGCGACGCCCCACTGCGGTACGGCGGGCCACCAGCCGTGCACGATGCCCGCGACGCCCGTCACCTCGACGCCGAGCACCATGACGATGGTGAACCAGTAGAGCCAGCCGAGCAGGAAGCCCGCCCAGCGGCCCAGCGCGGTCTCGGCGTAGACGGAGAAGGAGCCGCTGGACGGGAGGGCGGCGGCCATCTCGGCGAGCATGCGCATGACGAGCACGACGATCGCGCCCGCGATGGCGTAGCTGAGCAGGACGGCGGGCCCTGCTGCCGCGACGCCCAGCCCGGAGCCCAGGAACAGGCCTGCGCCGATGGCCGAGCCGAGGCCCATCATGGTCAGGTGGCGGGTGCGCAGGCCGTTGGCGAGCGCGCGGCCGGTCGTGTCAGAGGTGCTCACGACCGACCACGGTAACCCGGGAGCGGCGCGGAGCCGCAGCGGATGTGAGCGCCTCCGGTCCGGTGGAGACTCGTGTCTGTGACGGATCCAGCGCATGCCACGCCCGACCCGGAGACCACGGACGACCTCGAGTACGGCCTCGAGACGCCCCTGACCGGGCCGTCCGAGCCGTTGCCGCACGTGGTCGTGGTGGGTGGTGGGTTCGCAGGGATGGCCGTGGTCAAGGCGTTGCGCGACGCGCCCGTGCGGATCACGCTCATCGACCGGCGGGTCTACAACACGTTCCAGCCGCTCCTGTACCAGGTGGCCACCGGCGGCCTGAACCCCGGCGACGTCACCTACTTCCTGCGCGGCCTGCGGCTCAAGCAGAAGAACCTGCACGTGGTGCACGAGCACCTGGTCGAGGCGGACCACGAGGCGAAGAAGATCCGGCTGCTCAACGACCTCTGGATCAGTTACGACTACCTCGTCGTGGGCACGGGCGTGACCACGAACTTCTTCGGCACGCCGGGCGCGAAGGAGTTCGCGTTCCCCATGTACTCGCGCTCCCAGGCGATGCGGATCCGCGACAACCTCTTCATCCGCCTGGAGCGCGCCGCGAAGTCGAAGCGGACCGACGACGGGCTGCGCGTCGTCGTCGTGGGTGGTGGCGCGACCGGCGTGGAGGTGGCGGG
>DATGOB010000293.1:0-11015 GCA_036010205.1 Promicromonospora sp.
GTTGCCCGCCAGCACCGCCCGGTTGCGCTCCAGCTCGCGGCGCACGGCCGCCAGCACCTGGGCGTGCCGCTCGGCGTCGCTGCTCAGCCGCTCGACGACGAGGCCTGTCACACCTGCCACGAGCGTCAGCGAGTTGACGGCGGGCTCCCACCGCGGCTCGTCGGGCAGCGCGAACCACAGCACGCCCAGCGCGAACGCGGTGGTCAGCAGCCCGTAGGTCACGGTGGCGACGGCGGCGCGGGCCACGGCGACGTGCCGCTCCACCACCTCGTCGAGGCCCGGCACGGCTCACGCCCAGATGGTGAAGGGCCGGTCGTCCGGCCGCGGCTCCGGCACGCCGGGGCTCACCAGGTACACGCGGTCGCCGGGGCGCAGGGCCGCGAGCACCCGCTCGAGGGCGGCCGCGGCGTCGTCGGCGCCGCTCGTGGCGAGGTCGAGGCGCAGGGAGAGGATCCCCGTGTGCGCGGGCTGGCGCAGCGGGTGGGCCGACGGCGGCTCGCCGGCGGCGGGAGACCGACGGCGGATCCGGGCCACCGCCCGCGCGAGCGGGTGGAGCCGGCGTCTGACGCGCTGCTGCACTGTCCTGTCGACCATGGCGGTCCCTCCGGCGTAGGCGGGCAACTCCGTCGCTGCACAACAAGAGTAGTGACGTGGGACACAGTTGACCAGTTTGTTGGACAATTCTTCACAACCGGCTCCAGGGCACCCACCAGGGCTGTGAGGCGTTTGCCCAGGCGGAGTAGTGTTCCGACACCGCCAAGGGAGGACATCGATGCCCGCACCCACGCTCTTCGACTACGCGGACCACAGCCCGTACTCGCACCCCGGCCACCACGCCGGACTCTTCGCCGAGCTCAGCACCGAACCGGAGGCACTGCACCGGTTCACCTGCTCGACGGTCGTCCACTACAGGGCGGACGGCTCACCGCTCACGGAGGCCCAGCAGGCCGATCCTGACCGACGCTGGGTGACGTCCATCCTCGATGCCGCCGAGCTGCGCGCCCCGCTCGACGGACCGCGCACCCCGACCCAGCAGGTCGCCGGGTGCTGCCGGGACCACACCCTGCTCGCCGTCGGCGTGCTGCGCAGCCACGGTGTCCCCGCCCGGACCCGCATCGGGTTCGCGCGGTACTTCCAGCCCGGCTGGCACACCGACCACGTGGTCGGTGAGCGCTGGGACGGCACCCGCTGGGTGCGGTTCGACCCGGAGCTCGACCAGGCCGACTTCTCGTTCGACGTGCACGACATGCCCACGGGCCCCGAGTCGCCGTTCCCGACGGCGGCCGAGGCGTGGCTCGCGATCCGCTCCGGGGCGGCCGACCCCGACACGTTCGGCGTCGACAGGGACCACCCCGTGCTGCGCGGCCGGAACTTCGTGCGCGACTACGTGCTGCTCGAGGTGGCCCACCGGCACCGCGACGAGCTGCTGCTGTGGGACCTGTGGGGCGCGCGCCTGGCGAACCCCCTGGTGCGCGACGCCCTGGCGGGCGGGGCGGAGCGCTGGATCGCGGAGGCGGGCCTCGTCGGCACCGACGTGTCCGACACCGAGCTCGACGCGGTGGCCGACGAGCTCGCCTACCTGCTGGTCGCCGCCGACGCCGGGGACGTCGAGGCCGCCGACCAGCTCGCCGAGCTGTACCGCGAGGACGTGCGCCTGCGTCCCGGCGAGCGCGTCGTCACGCTGTCACCGACGGGCCACCACGCCGTGACGGACCTGGCGGACCGGTAGCCGGGCTCAGCCGAGCCGGTCGGCCAGCTCCGTCAGCACGTCGCTCGTGCCGGCATCGATCTTCACGGTCGCGTACCGGTCGCCGCGCGTGATGCCGCGGTTGACGATGACGACGGGCTTGCCCGCCTCGGCGGCGCGCCGCACGAACCGCAGGCCGCTCATCACCGTGAGCGACGATCCGGCCACGAGCAGCGCGTCCGCGCCGTCGACCATCGCGTACGCCCGCTCGACGCGCTCGCGCGGGACGTTCTCGCCGAAGTAGACGATCTCGGGCTTGAGCACGCCGCCGCAGAACTCGCAGGGGGCCGGCTTGAAGTGCGCCGTCGACTCGATGACGGCGTCGGCGTCGGGCGCGATCTCGACGTCCTCGACGTCGCCGACGGACTCGAGGAAATCCGGGTTGAGGGCATCGAGCCGCTCGGCGAGGTGGCCGCGTGAGATGACCCGTCCGCAGGTCAGGCAGATCACGCGGTCGTAGCGTCCGTGCAGGTCGATGACGTTGCGGGAGCCCGCGTCCTCGTGCAGCAGGTCGACGTTCTGCGTGATGATTCCGGCCAGCACGCCCTTCTCCTCGAGCCGGACGAGCGCGCGGTGGCCGGCGTTCGGCAGCGTGCGCTTCACGTACCTCCAGCCCACGTGGTTGCGCGCCCAGTAGTGCCGGCGGAAGTCCTCGTCGCCCACGAACTGCTGGTAGGTCATGGGGTTGCGGGGCGGCGAGTCGGGGCCGCGGTAGTCCGGGATGCCGGAGTCGGTCGAGACCCCCGCGCCCGTGAGCGCCGCGAGGGTCAGGCAGCCCAGCACCTCGACGGCGTCGTCCACGGTGGTGCGGGCGACCTCGACGGGCTCGGGCTGCCAGGTGGTGGGGCGGGCTTGAGGGAACACCCTCCCAGGGTATGCCTCGGCCCCGGCGTCGGAGCGGTGGTGTGGTCGACCTCGCAGGCGCTCAGCCGCGCCGCGGCTCGAAGAAGGCGCGCAGGAGCGCCCCGCACTCGTTCTCGCGGACTCCCCCGAGCACCTCGACCTCGTGCAGCGCGCGCTGGTCGCGCACCAGGTCCCAGACGGAGCCCGTCGCACCGGCCTTGGGGTCCCACGCCCCCAGCACGAGGCGGCCGACCCGGGACTGCACGAGCGCGCCCGCGCACATCGGGCACGGCTCGAGCGTGACGACGAGCGTGCAGCCGGACAGCCGCCACGTGCCGCGCGCCGCGGCGGCCGCGCGCATCGCGAGCACCTCGGCGTGCGCCGTCGGGTCCCCCGTCGCCTCGCGCTCGTTGTGCCCGACGCCGACGACGCCCCCCGCCTCGTCGAGCACCACGGCGCCGACGGGGACGTCCCCGGTGTCGAGCGCACGACGCGCCTCGTCCAGCGCCGCACCCATCCAGCGCTCCCAGTAGGCACGACGTTCGACGACGCTCATCGCTGCGATGTCCGGCACACAGGCCACCCTAGTGACCCGGGACGTGTGGGACTCGCTACGTTCCGGGGCCCGCGGCCCTCCCCGTGCGCGGTCGGCCGGTACCGTTGGCCTCATGCGCCTCCACGTCGTCGATCATCCGCTGGTCGCCCACAAGCTGACCGTCCTGCGGGACGAGACCACGGCCTCGCCCACCTTCCGCCTGCTCGTGGACGAGCTCGTGACGCTCCTGGCCTACGAGGCCACGCGCGAGATCGCCACGGAGCCGCACGAGGTGAAGACGCCGATCACGACCATGACGGGCACGCGGCTCGCCTCGCCGCCGCCGCTCGTCGTGCCGATCCTGCGCGCGGGCCTCGGCATGCTCGACGGCATGAGCCGCCTGCTGCCGACCGCCGAGGTCGGGTTCCTCGGCCTGGTGCGCGACGAGGAGACGTTCAAGGCCGTCACCTACGCCAACCGCCTGCCCGACGACCTCACCGGCCGGCACGTGTTCCTCATCGACCCGATGCTCGCGACCGGCGGCACGCTGGTCGCGGCGATCGACTACGTGCTCGAGCGCGGTGCCCGCGAGGTGACCGCGGTCTGCCTGCTGGCGGCACCCGAGGGCATCACGCTGCTCGAGGAGCACGTGGGCGACCGCGCGAACCTCACGGTGGTCGTCGCCGCCGTCGACGAGCGGCTCAACGAGAAGGCCTACATCGTGCCCGGGCTGGGCGACGCGGGCGACCGGCTCTACGGCATCGTCTGATCCGCCGGGCCGGGCCTCCGGGCCCGGCTCAGTCGCAGAACCCGCCCCAGGGCCACGAGCGACCCGACCGCATCGACGCGGGCGCGGGCGACGCCGACGGCGGGGCACTCTGGTCCGGCACGGAGGCCGGGCTGCAGATGTCGCCGCCCTCGTGGCCGAGGCACGCGGCGCCCTTGGCCCAGAAGGTCCGCTCCACCTGACGCTTCTCGCCCTCGAGCTCGCGCGTCAGGTGCAGGGTCACGTAGCCACCGTTGCCCATCGGCACGCGCCGGGCGATCTCGAGCGTCGTCGTCGTGCCTGCGGGAACCTGCGTCTCCGCGCTGGACTCGCCGGTCGCGTCGCGCGTCAGCAGACCGGTCCAGTCCCGGCCCGTGCGGTTCTCCACCGCCGCCGTGACCCGGACCCGGTGGTCGACGCACTCGGTGGCGACCGCGACGCCGAGGTCGTCCGCCGGCCAGCTCAGCTCGGCGCACGAGTCGAACGCGACGTCGAGCGTCCCGAGCGTCTGCCCGGCCGCGCGCAGGTCGACGGTCCCGGTGCCCCAGACGACGGGGTACTCGATCGTCGCCGTCTCGCCGGCGGGGACGGTCCGGGTGACGTCGCCGACGTGGAACGTCACGGGCAGCGTCGACCCCTTGTTGCTCACCCCGACCGCGAACACCTTCACGGAGGCGTCGCGGGCCGGGTCGAACTGGCACTCACCGGCGGCGGCCTCGCTCGCGGCGAGCATGACCGGGGCGATCCGGGCCGCGTCGAACGACTTCGTCGGATGCTTCCGCGGGGTCACCGGCCCGGCCGGCAGGTCGCCGTCCTCGTCGACACCCTCGCGCGAGAGGCGGAACGTGGCCTCGCCTGCGGCGATCTCGCGCCGTCCCGTGTCCACGGTCAGCGTCACCGTGCCGCCCGCCGCGACGCGCCGGACGTCCGACTCCAGCACCGAGTCGCCGACCGGCACCCGCAGGACGACGCTCATCGTCTCGTCGGTGCGGTTCGTGATCGTGCCCTCGACGGCGATGCTGCCGCCGTGGTTGAGGGTTCGCACGCCGGTCTCGGTCCGCCACCTCGGTACGTAGCAGTCCTTCGCCGGGTGCTCGCCCGCGCCGACGCGTGTGGTGAACGGGCTGCCGTCGACCTCCGTCGACAGCACGTAGAACGCCTGCCCCGCCGGGACGCGCAGGCCGTCGGGCACCACGAGCTGCACGGAGGAACCCGGCGTCAGCCTGTCGGAGAACGCCGACTGCTGCCCGGCCGCCTCCAGCGCGACGCGCACGGTGCGCTCGGTCGTGTTGGTGTAGGTGCCCGCCACGGCGGCCTTCGCCGTGCCGGCCGGGCCGGTCTCGAGGCAGACGGCACTCGCCTGGCCTGCGCCCGTCGCGGCGTTCGCCCAGGCCGACGTCAGCGCGAGCGTGGCCGACGCGGAGTGCGCGTTGCCCTCGACGACGGGGCGGACGGTCGCGGCGCCGAGCTCGGACCAGGTCGCCGAGGACTCGCCGACCGCTGCGATCCGCAGGGCCGTGTCGACGACGCCGCCCGGCGTCAGCTCGACCCCTGCTGCCGCCGTGCCCGCGACGGGCGCGCAGCGCCAGGCGTTCGGGCCGTCGGCGGCGGTGCAGCTCAGCTCGGGCTGGTCCGTGGCGGGCCGCACGCCGGCAGGCAGCGCGACCTCGACGGCCCAGGCCCCCGCCGGGACGGCGCGATCGCCCGTGCTGGTCAGGCGGACGGGCAGCATGGCGGTGCCGGGGCTCGCGAGGGACACGCCCTCCGTCGCCGCCGTCAGCTCGGGGCCGAACGGCGCGACGGTGCGGCCGGGGAGGTCGAGCTCCGTCGGCTCCATCCCGTCGGCCCACACCTCGGCGCCCACGGGGTAGTCGCCGCCGGCGGCGGCCCGCACCGGGACGACGATCCGGACGACCTCGCCCGGCTCGATCTCGCCCAGGGCGCAGTGCAGGATCGCCTCCTGCTCGGTGCGCATGCAGGCTGCGGGCCCTGTCGTGCCCGTGAGCCCGACGGTGTCCGGGGTCGTCGGCGCCCTGTCGGGCATGGCCTGGGTCTCGCCCTCGCCCACGGGCTCCTCCGCCTCGACGGCGCCGTCGCTGCCGGGGGCCGTGGTCGGGGCGCCCGTCGGTGTCGCGGTCGGGACGGACGGTGCGGTCGAGGCGGTGGGCTCCGAGACCGAGGCGCTCACGAGCCGGCCGCCCGCACCCGCACCGAACGGGCCGCCGGGACGGGCGACGCCCAGCCCCTCGGGCAGGGTGATCTCGAGCTGCGTACCCGTGGCCGGGGCCTCGCCCGTGTTCTCGAGCACGAAGGACAGGTCCTGCGGCTGGCGCGGCTGCAACGGCTTGTCGGCGTCGGCGTAGCCGAGCACGAGGTACGGCACGGTGGTGGTCGTCGAGCCCTCGGCGTCGACGTCGGTGGGCAGCACCGGGCTGTCGTCGACAGCCTCGGCACCCGGCTTCTCCCGGCCCTCCTGCGTGGCGACGACGGCGTCGGCGACGGACACCGGCGCGGCCTCGATCGGCGACGTGAGCTGCAGCGCCGCGACCACACCGACCGCCGCGACGGCGATCGCGCCTGCGGCCACGCTGCCGCCGGTGGCCGCGGCAGCGGCGGAGGCGACGGCACCGGCGGTCGCGGAGACCGCCGACGACACCCCACCACCGGCCGTGGTCACGGCCCCGACGGTGCCTGCGGTCGCCGCGGGGGCGCCGCCGACCGCAGCACCGGCACCGGCCTTCGCCGCCACGGCGAGACCACCGATCGGCGCGCCCGCGCCGACCAGGGCGAGCCCGCCCGCGCCGAGCACGAGCGGGGCGATGACGGTCTTCATGCCGTGCGCGACGTCGTGCAGCTCGAGCACGAGCGCGCTGCAGGTGCCGCACGTGGACAGGTGCTCGGTGATCTTCGCCGTCTCGCGCTTGGACAGGCTCTCCCGCACGTAGCCGCCCAGCAGCGGGTTGACGCTGCGGCACGTGTCCGACGGTGCGTGGGTCAGGTGCTGCTGCAGGTAGCCGGCACGCAGCGCCTCCTTGGCGCGGTAGAGCAGCGCGGAGACGCCGTTCGGGCTGAGCCCCAGGACCGGGGCCACCTGGGCGGGCTTGAGGTCGTCGACGAGCACGTACCAGAGCACCTCGCGCCAGCGCTCGGGCAGGTCGAAGTAGGCACGCGACACGACGCTGCGCTCGAAGCCTGCGAGCGCGGGGTCCTCCTCGGACGCGACGCGGCCGAGCACCGACTCGAGCTCGTCGTCGGTCGACGGACGGTTACGGGCGGCGCCACGAGAGACGTCGAAGGCCCGGTGCCGCACCACGGTGTACAGGTAGGGGCGGAACCCGGCGTCGGGCCCGGCTCCCCGGCGGAGCATCTCGAACAGCTTGCTGAAGGCGTCGGCGACGACGTCCTCGGCGTCGGACGGGGAGACGTACTGGCGCGCGAGCGCGCGCGCCGCGGCCGCGTGGCGCTCGTAGAGCACGCCGAATGCCTCGCGGTTACCCGACCTGACCTGCAGGATCAGTTCCGCGTCGCTCGGGGTCTCCCCTGTGCTGCTCTCCGCTTGCTTCACGTCTACCCAGACTCTCGGCCGGTGTCCTGCCAAGACTATAGAGGGTGAGGCGGATTCCTAGGGGTTGAAAAATACGATTCGCCCTCCTCCTGGGGGTGAAGTGGGGTACTCGGCACCAGAAGGTGCGTCATGATGTATCCCCGTGAGGGTCCCTTCATCATGAGCGAGTCGCAGCAGGAGGCGCAGGTGCGAGTACACGACCTGCGCGAGCGGTGGCGCGCTACCAGTCTGGCCTCGGTCTGGATCAGGCCGAACGACTGGGACCACCCCGCCGCAGAGGCCCTGGCCGAGGCGCTGGCCGAGGGCCGGGACGTGATCGCGCCCGCGGAACGGCTCGGGGCGGCGCGTGCGATGGTCGGTGCCGGGATCACCGAGGCGCTGGACGACGTCGCGTGCCTGTACGCCGCGTTCGGCCGCCCGACCGACGTCGGCGCGCTGCGTGCCGCGGCCATCGGGTGGGTCGGCGAGCGAGAGCGGGTGCCGTACCAGATCGCCACGCGCGACCCGTCGACGGGGCTCGCGACCGGCGAGTACCTCGGCGAGCGGCTGCGCGAGACCTACGGGGCGGCTCAGCGCACCGGTGCGCCGGCGAGCAGCACGCACTGCTTGCTGGTGCTCGACGTGGGCCTCGACAACCTCGACACGTGGCAACGGCTCGCGCGCTCGGCCGCGATCGGGCGCACGCTGCACCAGGTGTTCGGCGAGGGACACCCGATGGCCGCCGTCGGCGACGGCACGTTCGTGGTGCTGTGCGAGCGCGGGCCCGCGACCGCCGAGATGGGCCAGTCGCTCCGCCGGGTCGTGGAGCGCAACGCCGAGGTGCTCGGCCTCACCACCGAGGTGCGGCGGCCCACCAGGGTCTGGGTCGAGCAGCTGCCCGGCACCCACGACGACGCGCTCCTCCTGCTGGACCACCTGGCCCGCTGAGGCCGCGGGCAACAACCCCTGGACACACGCAGAGCGCCTGCTCACCGGCGAGCAGGCGCTCTGTCGCGTCAGGAGCCGCTCAGCGCTCCTGGAACGTGAGGCAGTCGGCGTGACCGGGGTCCTCGGGCCCGGCGCCGACCCGGATCGACGGCGCCGCGCACTCGAGGTGGTCGTTGTGCACGCACTCCCCGCGCTGACAGGCGCCCACGTGCGCGATGACCTTGTCCAGGCCGCCCTTGGTGCTCAGCGGGACGAACGTGGCGCACGACGCGTCACCGGTCGTTCCCGCGATGGTGACGGCGCCCGCGTGGCAGCCGTGGTCGTGGTTGTAGCCGCAGCCCTCGATCGAGCACTCGGCCACCTCCGGCATCTCCATGAGCGCGTCCATGTGCTTCCTCCTCGTGTCCCGACGCCGACCTCCGAACACGACGATCGTATTCCGGAAAGGGTCACCGCGAAGGGTCAGGAAAAAGCAAGGAATGCCTTACCTGTCGTGCCACGGATAAGGAAAGAATTGCCTTTCCGAAATCATTCCTCGCGCCGCGGGGGCGGTCGCCACAGCACGAGCGCGCCACCGCCGACCGTGCGGTGCTCGAGGTCCACCCGCACCGACGAGCTGCGTACCCGCTGCCCGCGCTGCACGACGACGACGTCGCCCGCCGCCGGACCCGCCGCGAACACCCTGCCCTCCTCCTGCACGCGCAGGATCAGGTCACGGAGCCGGTCCTCGAGCACGGAGACGTGCTCCTCGAGGTCGAGGATGCGCTTGATCCCCGCGAGGTTGATGCCCTCGACCTGCGCGAGCCGCTGCACCTGCAGCAGCCGGGCCACGTCACGCCGGGAGTACCGCCGACCCCTGCCGCGGGTGCGGCGCGGGACCACGAGGCCCAGCCGGTCGTACTGCCGCAGCGTCTGCGGGTGCATCCCGGCGAGCTCGGCGGCCTTGGACACGGTGAGCACCGGGGCGTCGTCGTCGATCATGTGCCCTCCCGTCTCCTCGCGTGCCCGCTGTCCGGGCAGATCAACCGAGTACGTTAACCGACAGCGGCGCGGCAGGGCACCCGCCCCGCCGCGCCGCGCGTCATTCCGCCGCGCGCTGGGCCAGGCCCGCGCGCACGTCCTCGCCGTCGCTCTCGGCGGCGAACGCCTCGAGCGCCTGCTTCGCCTTGCGGCTCAGCTTCTGCGGCACCACCACCTGGACGGTGACGAGCAGGTCACCGGCCGTCCCCGAACCCTGCACGCCGCGCCCCTTGAGGCGGAGCACGCGGCCCGACGGCGTCCCCGCGGGCACCTTGAGCCGCACGGTGGAGCCGTCGAGGGTCGGCACCTCGAGCGTCGTGCCGAGAGCGGCTTCCGCGAAGGTGACGGGGACGGTCATCCGCAGGTCGCGGCCGTCCATGCTCCACACCGGGTGCGGGGTGACGTGCACGGTGACCACGAGGTCGCCTGCCGGCCCGCCGTTCGTGCCCGGTCGGCCCTTGCCGCGCAGCCGGATCTTCTTGCCGTCGTTGATGCCGGCGGGGATCCGCGTGTGCAGGGTACGGCCGTCGACCTGGAGGTCGGCCGTCGTCCCCTCGACCGCCGCGCGGAACGGCAGGGTCACCTGCGCCGTGATGTCGGCGCCCTGGCTCGGCGCCGTGAACCCGGTCGGGCCGTAGCCCTGCCTGCCTCCGCCGCCGCCGAACATCGAGCCGAGGATGTCCTCGAAGCCCGCGCCCGGCGCGCCGCCGCCCTGCGTGTACCGCACGCGGGGACCGCCCCGCGCGCCGCCCCCACCGAACATGGCGCTCATGATGTCCTCGAAGCCGCCTGCCCCGGCGCCCCCGGGACCCGCGGAGAAACGGGCGCCCCCGGCCATGGCGCGCACGGCGTCGTACTGCCGGCGCTGCTCAGGGTCGGACAGGACCGCGTAGGCCTCGCCGATCTCCTTGAACTTGGACTCCGCGTCCGCCTTCCCCTTGTTCTGGTCGGGGTGGTACTGGCGGGCGAGCTTGCGGTAGGCCTTCTTCACCGTCGCGTCGTCGGCGTCCTTCGGCACGCCCAGCACGGCGTAGAAGTCCTTCTCCATCCAGTCCTGACCGGTCATGGCACCTCCTTTCCGCACCGTTGCCCCGACGACCGGGCCCGCCCCACACGGGGGCGGGCCCGGCCACCGGGACCCGGACTACTCCGGTCCGACGACGCCGACGCGCGCCGCCCGGACCACCTTGTCGCCGATCTTGTAGCCGGGCTCGACCACGAGGTTGACCGTGGTGGCCGTCGCGTCGGCCTCGGTGGAGTGCATGAGCGCCTCGTGCACGGTGGGGTCGAACTCCTCCCCCACGGTGCCGAACCGCTCGACACCGAACTTCTGCAGGCTCTGGTCGATCTTCTCCGCGATCGCGGCCATCGGCCCGCTCAGCTCGCCGTGCTGCTTGGCCCGCTCGATGTCGTCGAGCACCGGCAGCAGTGCGACCAGCACGTCCTGCACGCCCCGCTCCCGCGCGGCCTCCTGGTCGCGCAGGGCACGGTTGCGGTAGTTCGTGAAGCTGGCGCGCTCCCGCTGCAGGGCGTCCAGGTGCTCGGCGGCCTCTGCCTTGGCCTTGAGCACCTCGGACGCCTCCGCCGCGTCAGCGGACGGCTCGAAGTCGAG
>DATGOB010000294.1:0-8153 GCA_036010205.1 Promicromonospora sp.
GCACAGGCCGCCGGCGTTCGTGGCGACGTTGCCGCCGATGGTCGAGATCGCCTGGCTCGCCGGGTCCGGCGGGTACCAGAGGCCGTGGGCGGCGACGTGCCGGCGCAGGTCGTCGTTGAGCACGCCCGCCTCGACGACGGCGTAGCGCTCCGCCACGTTCACCTCGCGGACCGCCGTCATGCGCTCGAGCGACAGCACGACGCATCCGGCGACGGCGTTGGCGCCGCCGGACAGGCCGGTGCCCGCGCCCCGCGGCACCACGGGGGCGCCGTGCTCGGCGGCGGTGCGCACGGTGGTCACGACGTCCTCGAGGCTCGTCGCGAGGACGACGGCGGCGGGCGTGGCGTAGTCGGCCCACTCGGCGTCGTCGTGGGCGTAGCGGTCGAGCTCGGGGGCGTCGGTGAGGACGGCGCCGTCGGGCAGGGCGGTCCGGAGGGCCGCGGCGAGCGCGGGCAGGTCGGTGCGGGTCATCGGTCTGGGATCGTATCCCGCGCGCTGCGGACCGCTCCGGGCGGGCACGCGTGACTTTGCGTGCGGTTGGGGTGTGCTCGATGCACGCTTGGTGACGGACGGGTGCCACGGGGGCGCCCGCCGGACAGGGGGAACGACATGAACCGGATGAAGAGGATGCTCGCGGCCGTCGCCGGGCTGACGCTGACGGCGACCGTGCTGACCGCGGCGCCCGCGAACGCGTGGACCCGGGTGGCCGGGCACTGCGTGGGGGACAAGGTCGACCGGTGCGTGTCGATCCGGCAGAACTCCAACGGGACCGTCTACGTGCGCGGGTCCGTCTCGGACGACCGGAACCGGCCGGGGGACTACCTCGTGCGGATCGTCCGGACCGACATCGAGTGGTACCGGGACTGGACCAAGCCGCCGAGCGGGGGAATCCTCCCGAAGACCAAGAACGGGGCCTGGAAGGACAACGAGGACACGCTCTCGTCGCGCGCGCTCGACTTCGACTGCGGCACCCGGGTGACCGGGAGCGCGAAGCTGCAGTGGAAGCCGAGGTCCGGGGGATCGACGGAGACCGGCTGGGTGCACGTGACCGCCACCGTCTGCTGATCCGGCCCGGGGGCCGGGCCCGGGCATCAGTCCGCCGGGCCCGGCGACAGGGCGCCGTCGTCGGCGAGGCGCAGGGGGCCGACGCCGGTCCGTGCCAGCTCGCCGACCGCCGCGTCGACCCGGGGGAGATGTCGCTCGGGCCGGGCCGACCGGGTGAGCACGACGACGCCGACGGGGTGCTCGTGCGGGAACCGGACCACGGCGGCCTCGTGCCGGAGCAGGCCGAGGGAGCCGGTCTTGCCGAGCAGCAGGACGTCGTCGTGGGGGAAACCGCTGCCGACCCGGTGCCGCCACGCCTGGTGGGCCATGGCGTCGCGGACCAGGTCGTGCGCGGGACTGCGCCGCGACCAGAGGATCCGCAGCACCTCGCCGAGCTGGGCCGCTGTCGCCGCGCTCGCGAGGGCCGGGTCGTACTGCGAGGTCCGCACCGCGCGGTCGGGGTCGGCGAGCGCGCGCTGCGCCGCGGCCCAGTCGTCGGTGCCCGTGTCGGCCAGGACGGCGCGGGTCTCCTCGGCGGACCCCTGCCGGACGAGCGACGCCGGCAGCCCGAGCCCCGCCAGCCAGGCGTGCACGCGCTCGAGGCCGACGAGCGCCAGCACGGCGTCCCCGCACGCGTTGTCCGACACGGCGAGCATCAGCCGCACGGCGTCGCGCGCGGTGAGCGTCACGTCGTCCAGGAGCATCGCGACACCGGTCGGTCCGGGCGTCCGCGCGCCGGCCGCGAGCCGGACCGGCTGGTCGGCGGCCACCGTGCCCGCGACCACGAGGTCGGCCCACACGAGCGCGAGCGGCAGCTTGTAGAGGGAGGCGACCGCGACAGGCGTGACGTCGTCGAGCGCGACCGTGCCCGGCGGGCCGGTGAGCCGGGTCGCGTGCACCCACGCGGTGACGCCCGCGTCCCGGGCGATCGCGCGCAGGCGGTCGACGGCGGCGTGCTCCGCCGTCACCGGGCGGCACCCGCGGCTCCGGCGACCGTCTCCAGCGCGGCCTCGAGCACCCCGGACACGGCGTCGTGGTCGACTTCGGGCCGACGGCGGCCGCTGTGCGGGAGCGCGACGCGCACGCGGAGCGGGGGGCCGGGCGGGAGCTGCGCGGGCGCGGAGCCGTCCGGCCCGCCGGGCGCGGTGCTGCCGGCCGCTGCCGGGACCACGCCCGCCGCCGACCCGGCCGCGACCAGCGCAGCCCGCTGCGCGGCGTCCCGGGCCTCGACGACAGCTCCGCTGTGCCCGGCGCGCCGGAGGGCGTCGACGAGCTGGTCGTGCGCGGCCGGCTGGTGCCGCCGGGGCGGCACCGCCACCGGCAGCGTGAGCCCGCCGAGGCCCCGGCAGGCCCCCGGCACCCCGGCCGGTCCGCCTCCGGCCCGGCCGCGCGCCTCCGGCAGCACGGTCGCCTCGGGCAGGACGAGCGCCGTCGGCAGCACCAGCACCGGTCCCGCCGTCAGGCCGTCGAGCACGCCGGGGTGGCGCACCACGCCGACGTCGAGCAGGCCCTCGCGCAGCAGGTCGACCAGCTCGACGCTGCCCGCCACGGTCGGCGCCACCGCCGTCCCGCCCGCGACGAGGGTGCGCACGAGGCCCGGCGCGACCTCCTCGAGGTCGGCTGCGACACCGAGGCGCACCTGCTCCGGCACGGCCAGGTCGCGGGCCGCGGCCACCAGGTCGTCGGCGGCGTCGAGCAGGTCGCGCGTCGGGGGCAGGAGCCTGCGGCCGGCCGCGGTGATCCGGACGCCTCGCGCGTCCCGGTCGAAGAGGCGCACGCCGAGGTACCGCTCCAGGCGCCGGACGCCCTGGGACAGGGGCGGCTGCGTCATGCCGAGGTCGGCAGCGGCGTCGCCGAAGTGCCGGGTGTCGGCGACCGCGCGGAAGAAGCCGAGGTGCTTCAGGAGGTCCACGTCCGGAGCGTAACCAGGGGCCATATCGCGGACGACCCGACCCGGGTCCGCACGGCTCTTTGACCTGCCGGCACGCACCCCCCGAGGGTGTGCGGCATGACGACACGATCCGGCAGCACACCGGCCGGCACCACACCAGCGGGCAGCACGCGATCCGGCGCAGTCCGCGGTCCGAGCCGCCGCGCCCTCATGACCGGGGCGGGTACCGCAGTGCTCGGGGCGCTGGGCGGCGCCACCGCCGCACGCGCTCTCGGCACCGCAGGCACCGCGCCCGCAGGCACCGCGCCCGCCGCTGCCGCCGGACCCGCGGCAGGGCGCAGGACCGCCGCGCCGGGGTACGCCTCGTTCACGTGGCTCGGTACGTCGGGCTGGAAGATCCGGACACCGCACAGCACGGTCCTGGTGGACCCGTACGTCACCCGGTTCGACACCGGCATGGCCGCGGGCGCGTTCGACGCCGGCACGCCGCTCCGGGTCGACGCCGCAGCGCTGGACCGTGCCCTCGGGCCCGCGGCCTCGCCGGAGGGCGCCGTCGACGCGATCCTCGTGACCCACACCCACTGGGACCACTTCGCCGACGTGCCGCACCTCGCCGGCACCCGCGGGGGCATGGTGTTCACCACGCTGACCGGGTACCACCTCGCCCTGGCCATGGGGGTGCCGCGCGACCGGCTCGCCGTGGTGCGCGGCGGCGAGGAGATGCACCTGGGCGACCTGGTGCTGCGCGTCGTGCCGTCCCTGCACAGCAGGACGGCGACGGGCGCCCTGCTGTTCCCCGGCGTGCACACGCAGGTGCCGGACCGGCCGCGCACGATCGCGGACCTGCCCGAGGGGGACACGCTGTCGTACCTGCTGCGTTCGCCACAGGGACGCTCGGCGCTGCTGCTCGGCGGGAGCGACTACGACGACCAGGCGCTGCGCGGCCTGGCCGTCGACACCGTGGCGCTGCCGGTGCCGAGCACCGACGTGACCGCGGACTACGCGGGACGCCTGCTCAGGGCGCTCGACGGCGTGACGCAGGTGGTCCTGGTGCACTGGGACGACTTCGAGACGCCGCTCGCCGACCCGCCCCGCGCCACGGACGCGACGCGGGACCGGATGCGCGAGCTCACGCGGCAGGTCCGGCAGGTGGTACCGCGCGCCCGCGTCGTCGTGCCCGACTACGGGACGCCGCTGCCCCTGCTCTGAGACGCCCTTGCCACTCCGTCCGGCTGCGTCACCGCCCGGGCGCCGTCAGTCCTCGCGGCCCGGCCGCGCCGAGCGCAGGCGCTTGGTCTCCGAGCGCTGCTTCTTGGCGGCGAGCCGCCGCTCCTGCGAGCCGCGGGTCGCCCGGGTGGGCCTGCGGGTGCGGGGCCCCGGGGCGAGCGCGTCCGCGACGAGCGCGGTGAGCCGGGTCGCCGCGGCAGCACGGTTGCGGCGCTGCTCGCGGTGCTCCGAGGCGACGACGGTGAGGATCCCGTCGGTCAGTCGCGCGGCGAGCCGTTCGGTGAGGCGCTGTCGCTGCGCGTCGTTCAGCACGGCTGAACCCCGCACGTCCCACGAGAGCTCGACGCGGGAGTCGGTCGTGTTCACGCCCTGGCCACCCGGGCCGGAGGACCGGGAGAACCGCTCGGTGAGCTCGGCCCGCGGGATGGTCAGGGCGGGCGTGACGGCGAGGCCGGGGCGGACGGGCGAGGGCATGAACCCATCCTCGCGCATCGACGGACGTCGGCGGTCTGCGGGCATGCCGACGGGCCCCGGCGCGGCGCGCAGGAGCTCTTTGGAAATGGCACCGAGAAATGTCTGGCCGAGGCGCAATAAATGCGCTCGCGCAATGGTTTCTTCCTGGTGCGCACCGCGGCGCAGGAAAAGGTGCGCTCAGGGAAGTGCTCCCCCACGGATGACCGTGGGGGAGCACTCCTGCTGGGGGATCGACTCCCGCAGACCTGGGTGTCCTACGAGGTCAGAGACCCAGCAGGCACAGCACCTGGGCGACGGTAACGCCGAGGTTGCAGACCAGGTTGGCGACGATGTCGATGAGGCTCATGTGCGAGCTCCTTCTTGTTAATTGGGGATCACGGACGTTTGCCCGTGAGTCGAACGGTGTTCGCGTTCTATACGTTAAGTAGGCGAGCCGGACACTGCAACGTGAAGGGGATATTGATTGTTAAAGCGCGAAATTGGCGGCGGTGTGATAGTGGCTCCGGGCGACGGTCGCGGGCGCGCGCGAGCCGGGCGAGACTGGGCCCATGGCGACGACGAGCGCGGGGCTGCTGCTCTACCGGCGGACTGCCGACGGCGGGCTCGAGGTGCTGCTCGGGCACATGGGCGGTCCGTTCTGGGCCCGCAAGGATGCCGGGGCGTGGACCCTGCTCAAGGGGGAGCTCGAGCCCGGCGAGGACCCGCACGCGGCGGGGCTGCGCGAGGCCGCGGAGGAGCTCGGGCTCGACCTGCCGACGGCGTCCGTGCCCGACGTGCCCCTCGGCGAGGTCCGGCAGCGCGCGGGCAAGGTGGTGCACGCGTGGGCGCGCGAGTGGCCGGAGCCGGGGCCGGACCTGACCCGGGTGCGCAGCAACACGATCGAGATCGAGTGGCCCCCGCGCTCGGGGCGGCGCCTGGAGATCCCGGAGATCGACCGGGTCGCCTGGTTCCCGCCCGACGACGCGCGCCGGCTCGTCGTCAGCGCCCAGGGGGCGTTCGTGGACCGGCTGGCCGCGGCCCTCGCGTCCTGAGGCCGCGCGCGGCCGCGCACGACGGGCCCTGCCGGATCACCGGCAGGGCCCGTCGCGCGGCAGGGTGGGTGGGTGTCAGGGCTCGATCGTCGGCACGAAGTTGTCCAGCAGGAACTGGCCCTTCTCGCCGCCGGGCAGCTCGCCCATGAAGCGGGTGACGACGCCCGTCGTCTCCGACTCGACGTACACCTCGAAGTCGATCGTCTCGACCGTGGGGTCGGCCCAGTGGCCCTTCTGCGCGGCCACGAGCACGGCCTCCGAGGCGCCGTCGACCTCGATGTACTGCGCGTAGAAGCCGATCTCGTTCAGCCACTCGGGGTCCGGCATCTCCTGGTCGACGAACGGCGACTGGACGAGGATCCGCCAGTGCTGCTCGCCCCACTCGGTGGAGGCGGCGACCTCGGGCGAGGTCCACTCGTGGCCCGGTCCGCCGTCGCCCACGACCGCCTCGCCGGTCCAGTCGCCGGGCACCAGGTAGCCGACGCCCGCCGTGTCGGTCGCCTGCCACGTGTCGGTCGCGCCCTCGGTCGGCTCGCCCAGGTCGATCGGGATGCCGACGGGGTCGCAGCCGGACAGGCCCGCCGCGACGGACGGGGCGTGGGCCGAGGCGACCGAGCAGGCGATGCCGGAGGGGCTCGCGACGGCGGCCGTGGTGGTGCCGGCGGCGAGGCCGACGGCGAGCGCGGCGGTCAGCAGGGCGGTACGAACCTTCTTCTGTGTCGGTGTCATGCCTTCTCAGACGCACCACCCGGCGGAAAGGTTGTGCGTCCGCGCAGGTCAGGCGGCCGCACCGCGCAGCCTCGCCACCTCGCGCCGCACCGGCCGAGGCGCTCAGGGGATGATGACGCGCCGCCCGCGCGCGTGCCCGGCCTGGCTGTCGGCGTGCGCGCGGGCGGCGTCCGCGAACGTGTAGACCCGCTCGACCGGGAGGCGGAGCCGCCCCGCGGCGACCAGCTCGGCCCCGCGCACCAGGGCGTCGCGCACGTCGCCCGCCACACCGGAGAACCGCACCCCGGCAGCGGGGGCGCCGAGGTCGGCCACGGACACCACGCGGTCCGGGTCACCCGTGAGCGCGACCAGGTCCCGGATCACGCCGGCGCCCGCGAGGTCGAGCGCGGCGTCGACCCGGCCCAGCGCGCGCACCCGGTCGGGCCACCCTGCGTCGTACGTCGTGGGGGTCGCGCCCAGGCTGTGCACGTAGTCCTGGTTCGCGGCGCTCGCCGTGCCGATCACGGCGACGCCGCGGGCGCGCGCGACCTGCAGCACGGCCGACCCCACGCCCCCTGCCGCGCCGCTGACCAGCAGCGTCTCCCCGGCTCGGACGCCGACCTGCTCGAGGGTGCGCAGCGCCGTCTCGACCGGTGACGGGTACCCGGCGGCCTCCTCCAGGGGGAGGGCGTCCGGGGCGAGGGCCCACGCGCGCAGCACCGCGTGCTCGGCGTAGGTCTCGCGGCCCCGGCCGAAGACCGCGTCGCCGACCGCCACGTCCGTCACGCCCTCGCCCACCTCGTCGACGATCCCGGACGCGTCCTGCCCGACGCCCGCAGGCAGCGCGAGCGGCGCCGAGTCGCGGAACTGCCCCTCCCGCTGCCGCCAGTCGTGCGGGATGACGCCGGCCGCGCACACGGCGACACGGATCTGTCCCGGTCGCGCGTGCGGCTCCGGGGCGTCGACCAGCTCCAGGACCTCGGGACCGCCGTACCTGGCGAAGCTCACCTTCTTCATGACGACGACCGTAACGCTAACCGTTAGTGTTTTGAATCAGGTACGTTTTCGTCGTTGATAGGGTGGTGCCATGGCCGAGACGCCGGGCCGGCGCGAGCGCAAGAAGGCCGCGACCCGCCGCACCATCGCGGACGCAGCGCTGCGGCTCTTCTTCGAGCGGGGCTACGACGCGGTCGGGATCCGGGACGTGGCCGCCGAGGCGGACGTCGCGGTGACGACCCTGTTCTCCCACTTCGCCTCCAAGGAGGCGCTCGTCTTCGACCAGGACGAGAGCGTCGAGCGGCGCCTCGTCGCCGCGGCCACGGAGCGCGAGCCCGGCGAGGGCCTGGTGGCGGCACTGCGCCGCGAGACCCACGCCCTGGTGCGGCACTGCACGGCGGGGGCGGCGGCCGACCTCTGGCGCATGATCGACGCGACGGAGGCGCTCCGCCGGTACGAGATGGCGATGCGCCGGCGGCACGCGGAGGCGCTCGCGGAGGCCCTGGCCGGTGCCGCGCCGGACCACGGTGAGGTGGCCCGGCAGGCGCTCGCGCGGTTCGTCGTCGACGCGTTCGGCGTCGCGCGCACCGCCGAGGACCCGGCCGCCGCCGTCGACGAGGTGTTCCACATGATCGACGCCGCGTGGGCCGCGGCCGGGTCCTCCTGATCGGGCCTGCCGACCGGGCGCGTCAGCCGCGCGGCACGAGCGTGCGGAGCTCCTCGAGCAGCTCGACCTGCACGTCCGGCGGCTCGGGCGAGGGCCAGGCGAACATCACGGCGTC
>DATGOB010000295.1:0-31354 GCA_036010205.1 Promicromonospora sp.
CGGTGGGAGTCCGTCACGTCGATGAAGTACCCGAAGAGCTCCACGACCTGGCCGGTCGCCGGGTCGCGCCGACCCTGGCCGGTGACGGCGAGGGTGCGCGTGGCGCCGTGCGCGTCGCGGGTGCGGTGCACGGAGCTGAACACGGGCGGCCGGTCTCGGCGGCCCGCCGCAGGACACCGCCCACGCGGGCGCGGTCGTCGGGGTGCTTGTGGGAGAGCATGAGGTGGGTGGTGGGCACGATCTGGCCCGGCTCGAAGCCGTGCTGCTGCGGGGGGATCTGCTGGTCCTGGCTCATGAGGTCCTCCGTGGTGCGTGCCGAGGTCCGTGGCCAGTTCTCGACCTGCCGCCCACGCTAGCCAGGAGGCGCCCGGTACGACGGATCGAATGATACCGAGTCCCGACCACGGCGAGGCGAGCTACGTCGGCAGCGAGAAGCTGGTCGGCGACCGGGCGTTGATCACCGGCGGCGACTCGGGCATCGGACGAGCGGTCGCCATCGCCTTCGCCCGCGAGGGGGCCGACGTCGCCATCTCCTACCTCCCCGAGGAGGAGCAGGACGCGCGGACGACGGCGGAGTGGGTCGAGCGGGCCGGGCGCCGCTGCGCACTCCTGCCCGGTGACCTCCGCGACGAGGCGACGGCGCGCGGCGTCGCGCACCGCGCGGCGGGCGAGCTCGGCGGCCTCGACGTGCTGGTGAACAACGCCGGTTACCAGATGGCCCGGCGAGACTCCGTCGAGGACCTGACGACCGACGAGCTCGACCGCGTGCTCAGGACCAACCTGTACGCGCTGTTCTGGGTCACGCAGTCGGCGCTCGGCCACCTCGGCAAGGGCGCCGCGATCATCAACACGTCGTCGATCCAGGCGTTCCAGCCGTCGACCGCACTCGTCGACTACGCGGCGACCAAGGCCGCCATCAACAACCTCACCGTGAACCTCGCCGCCGAGCTCGGCCCGCGCGGTATCCGCGTCAACGCCGTCGCGCCGGGTCCGATCTGGACGCCGCTGCAGCCGGCCACCCAGCCGGCGGAGAAGATGCCGTCGTTCGGCACCGACACGCCGCTGGGCCGGGTGGGCCAGCCGGCCGAGGTCGCCCCGGCCTTCGTGTTCCTGGCCTCGCCGGTCACGGCGTCGTACGTCTCGGGCACCGTGCTGGGCGTCACGGGCGGCAAGCCGGTGTTCTGACGACGAAGGTCCGCCCCGACCAGGCGGTTCGGCAACGCTCCGGGAGCCGGCAGCGTGCCCGATCGCCTGGTCGGGGCGGACCTTCGTGTGCGGACGGCGGTCAGCCCACCGAGACGTTCACCGTCGCCTGGGACGGCGCCTGCAGGTTGGTGCCCGGGTACTTCGCGGACCACGTGCCCGAGCCGCTCGCGGTGACGTTCGTGGAGTAGGTGCCGTTCGAGCCGGTCTTGACGGTCTTCTTCAGCACGGGCTCGGCCGAGCCCGCCGGGTCGAACCAGATCTCGACCGACGTGTTCGGCGCCGGCTTCTCCTGCGCCCCGCCGCCGCTGACGAGCTGCACCTTGCGCACCTCTCCGGACAGCTTGACCGTGCCGGGCGCGGGCAGCGACGTCTTGGACGCGGTGAGGGTCGTCGCGCTGGCCCGCTTGACCACGATCGTGGTGACCGTCGGCTTCTCGACCAGGACGTCGTGCGTGCAGCCGCTGGTGCCGCCCTCGAGGCCGTCCCAGTCGGGCGCGCCGCACGCCTTCATCTCGTCCCGGATGCCGATGTCGTAGACGCCGGCGGGCATGGTCGCGTTGAAGGTGAGCGTCACGTGGCTCGTGCCGATGCCCGCGTGCACGAGCTCGCGCTGCATGCGGTACCCGTTCGGGTAGCTGCCCTCGGCGCGCCGGCTCTCGGCGCTGACCCAGCCCGACTGGCCACCGACCGAGAAGTTGAGGCTGCCGACGTCGACACGGCGGTGCACCGGAGCGAGCCCGACGACCACGTCGTGCGTGAGCAGCCGGTCCCCCGCGGTGTACCCGCCCTGCGTCGCCGACACCTGGCCCTGGCGCAGTGTCGTGGTGCGCTCACGCTCCGCCGACGTGAGGGTCCACACGGTCTTCGCGCCCGAGTCGGTCTCGGGCATCTCCGCACGCCACTTGCCGGAGGCGCCCGGCTTCTGCTTGCTCGTGAAGTACCCGCGCTCGTCGGTGGTGAGGGTCGCGAGCAGCGTCTCCGGCGCCGACCCGTCCGGGTCGAAGTACAGCTTGACCTGCTGTCCGGCGGCAGGCTCGTACTCCCCGGTGCCGAGGCTGCGCTGGTTGGCCGCGCCGTGCACCTGGAAGGGGGCACCCGCGGGGGCGCTCGACGGCGACGTCCAGATCAGCGGGATGTTCCGCTGCGCCCGGAACGGCACCGTGATCGGCGTCTGGGTGCGGATCGGCACCTCGGTCACGCCGTCGGCGGTCGTGACGGCGACGGTCGCGTTCAGGCTCACGTCGTAGAGGCCCGCCGCGGCGTCCTCGGGGAGCGGGACGGTCGAGGTCCACGTGTCGGCCGCGCCGGTCGCGACGAACTGCTCGCCCAGCAGCTCACGACCGTCCGGGTCGACCATGGTGATCCGGCCCGACCTCATCTCCGACGACGTGCCGTCGTGCGTGATGGTCAGGGTCCCGGTGATGGAGCCGTTCACGGACGAGCCGGCGGGCAGCGAGATCTTGGCCGTCACCGCCGCGGCGGTGGTGCGCGCGCTCAGGCTCGCGGTCGTCGGGCCCGCGGGCGGGGCTGGTGCCACCGCCACGTCTGGGGCCACCGCCACGTCGGGCGACGCCGTCGCCGTCGGCGGCGTCGCGGACATCCCGGGCGCCGCGGCGCCCGCCACCATCAGTGCTGCCCCGAGTGCCACGCCCAGCGACACCCGCATCCTTGCTCTCGTCACGTTGCAGCCCCCTCGTTCTCGGGGACCTCTGACCTGTCCCCGCCCAGCGCATGATCACCCGGAGCACCGGCGTCGGCGACGGGAGCGGGTGATAAGTGCGGGTGAAATTCGCTTGCCGCCCGGACCTTCCAGACAAGTTGCGACAATGAGACGGTGCACACCGACGACCGAGGTGAGTCACCGGCTCAGCGGGCTGACCGGAACTGGAACGAGCTGCTCCAGGAGCTGCGCGTCATGCAGACGGGCGTCCAGATCCTCACCGGCTTCCTGCTGACGCTGCCGTTCCAGTCGCGGTTCGCCGACCTCGACAGCTACCAGCACGTCGTGTACCTGGCCCTCGTCGCGACAGCCGTGCTCGCGACGGCCCTCGTCGTCGCCCCGGTGAGCGTGCACAGGTCGCTGTTCCGCCGGCAGATGAAGCGGGCCGTCGTGACGCTCGCCGACCGCCTGACCCGCATCGCGCTCGTCGTGCTCGCCGTGGTCATGGCCGGTGTGGCGCTGCTCGTGTTCGACGTGGTGGTCGGACGCACGGCAGGCGTCGTCGCGGGCTCGGCCGTGCTCGTCGGCCTTGCGCTCGTGTGGATGCTCCTGCCGGAGCTGCTGCGCCGCCGAGGTTGAGCGGCGCAGCGGCTCGGACCGGTCAGCGGACCGTCACCGTGACGGACCGTTGCGACGGCGCGTTCAGCGGCGATCCGGCGAACTTCACGGTCCAGCGGCCGGACGCGCGCACCGGCACCTTCGCCGTCCAGACGCCCTTCGAGCTCGTCCGCACGGTCTTCACGAGGCGCTCCCCCGCTGATCCTGCCGGGTCCCAGTACAGCCGGACGGTCGCGTTCGGAGCCGGCCGGTAGGCGGCCTCGCGCTTGCTGACCGGCTTCAGCGTGCGGAGCGACCCCTTGAACGTGACGTGCTTCGACGGGGAGACCTTCGTCGACGACGCGGAGATCGTGGTCTGCGTCGCCCGCTTCACCGTGAACGTCGTGACCGTGTCGTCCCGCAGACGCACGTCCTTGGCACCGCAGTCGCCGACGGTCGGGTGCGCGACCAGGTACGACCGGGTGCAGGTGTAGATGGTGACGTCGGCCCCGACGTCGTACACGCCCGGCGGGGTCAGGGCATCCATCTTCATCGTGACGTAGCCCCCCGTGCTGTCACCGGTGAAGTTGTGCCTCGGCACGAACACCCGGCCGTTCGGGTAGGCGCCCTCGCCGCGACGGCCGTCGATACGCACGCCGTAGGTGGAGAGCATGCTGCCGAACGTCGTCACGCCGAAGTCCACCCGGACCGTCTGCGGCTCGAGCGTCGTCACCACGTCCGTCGCGGTGAGGCGGATGCCGGCGGTCGCCTTGCCCGAGGTCTTCGTGATGAGCCCCTGTCGCACCGGCAGTGCGTGTGCGCGGGCCTTCTGCGACACGGACACGGTCGCCGGGCTCAGCTCCTCGGTACCCGCGTACGAGACGTACCACCGCCCGGGGCCCGTCACGCGGGTGCTCAGCCGGAAGAAGCCCGCACCGTCGACCGTCGCGGTACCCACGCGGGCACGCGGCGCCGACCCCTCGGGGTCGAAGTCGATGTCGACCACCGCGCCGGTGGCCGCGACCGGGTCGTACTCGCCGGCGGCGTCGCGGACCCACCACCCCAGCGTGCCCGCCACGGTCGTGACCGCGCCGGTCGGCAGGTTGGCCGACCGTGCCGTCGCCTCGAGCGCGGTCCGGTACCGAACCTTGAACGTCACGACGTCGACCGCCCCGATCCGCACGAGCACGGGCGTGGCGTGGCCGCTCACGTTCACGAACGCGGTGAAGGAGACCCGGTAGTCGCCGATCGGCGCCCCGTTCTGGAGCCGGGGAACGGCACGGAGGTGCCCCTCGGAGATCTCGGTGAGGCCGGAGTCGCCGGCCCAGAGCTGGCGTCCCGCAGAGTCGGTCACGTCGACCCAGCCGCGGTCCAGCGAGATCGAGCTCCCGTCGTGCTCGAGGTAGATGTCGACCGGCACCTCGTACGGGGTGGCCGTGGAGCGGTCGCTCACGACGACACGCGCCGTGACCTCGTAGCCGCCCGCCGAGACGGTGATAGTCCCCTCACGGGGCTCGGCGGCGGCCGGGGCGGCGACCGCACCGGTGAGAAGAAGTATCGAGGCGACCGTCGCGCCGAGCGCGCGCCGCACGTGGGACAGCACTGTCATGACCTCGCAGGTGGAGAAGAACGGCACCGGAGAGCCCGGGCAGCGCGATCCTGCCAGATGCAGGGCGCGGAAAATCCGGTTGGAGCACTTTCTCCCGGGCGATTCGCGCGCTGGTCAGAGCGTCTTCTGCCAGGCCACGATCCGGTCGACCGCACGCGTCACGGTGTCGAGCGACGACGCGAACGACAGGCGCACCCAGTCCTTGCCGCGCACACCGTCGAAGTCGGTGCCGGGGGTGATCGCGACGTCGGCCTCCGCGAGCAGCCGCGCGCAGTAGGTGACGGAGTCCAGACCGAAGGCCGAGACGTTCCCGTACAGGTAGAACGCCCCGTCGGCGGGGGCGACGGGCCGCCAGCCCAGCTCCCCGAGCCGGTCCAGGAGGAGGGTGCGCGACGCCGCGTACCGCGCGACGTTCTCCGCGGCCGCGGCGTACCCCTCGGGCGTGAAGGCCGCGATGCCCGCGTGCTGCGCCAGCGCCGGCGGCGAGAGCGCGACGTTGCCCGCCAGGGCGTCGACCGGCGCGACCAGCTCGTCGGGCAGCACGAGCCAGCCGAGGCGCCAGCCGGTCATGGCCCAGTACTTGGAGAACGAGTTGACGACGACGGCGCCCTGCCCGGTGTACGTCGCCGCCGTCGCCTGCGCGACCTCGTCCGAGTACGCGATGCCGTGGTAGATCTCGTCGCTGATGAGGCGCACGTCGTGGTCCTCGCACCACGCCGCGATCGCCGCGAGCTCTGCGGGCGTGATCATCGTGCCGGTCGGGTTCGCGGGCGAGGCGACCATGACGCCGTCGAGCCCGCCGCCGTAGTACGCCTCCTCGAGCTGCGAGACCGTCGGCTGGTAGCGCGTCTCCGGGCCGCAGTCGAGCTCGACCACCTCGCAGCCCAGCGCGGCAAGGATGTTCTTGTAGGCCGGGTAGCCGGGCCGGGCGAGAGCGACGCGGTCGCCGACGTCGAACGCCGCGAGGAACGCGAGCACGAACCCGCCGCTCGATCCCGTGGTCACGGCGATGCGCGCCGGGTCGACGTCGACGTCGTACCACCGCCGGTAGTGCCCGGCGATCTGCTCGCGCAGCGCGGGCACGCCCATCGCCTCCGTGTAGCCGAGGGTGCCGTCGCGCAGCAGGGCGATCGCCCGCTCGCGCACGACGTCGGACGCACCGGTCGACGGCTCCCCCGCGCACAGGTTGAGCACGTCGGCTCCCGTGGCGCGGCGCGCGTTCGCCGCAGCGAGAACCTCCATGACGGCGAACGGTGGCACGTGGGACCGGCGCGAGACCTTCATGGGGCCATCATGGCGCACGCTCCGTCGTTCACCTCCGCAGGCGCCCGAATGTCAGGTGCCCGACCGAGCCGTCCAGCGCGCCCCAGGCGATGCGGTCGCCGTGGACCAAACCCCTTCCCAGGCCGCTTGTGAAAGTTGTAACATGCGGTGATGGCGCCGGGACCCCACGAGGACACCGACAACGACCCGCTCCGCCGCGCCGCGCAGTACCGCGTGGACCGGGAGACGGCCAGGGAGCGGGACGAGAGCGGTGCGCCCGAACCCGAGCCCGACGACGCGCGGGAGGACGGCGACCGCGCGGAGGCCGAGCGCCCCGGCAGCATGACCCCCGAGGAACGCGCGCGGTACGTCGACGTCGTCGTCGACCAGGCGATGCGGCGCGGCGAGTTCGACAACCTGCCGCTGCAGGGCAAGCCGATCCCCGGCCTCACCGGCACGCACGACCCGGACTGGTGGATCAAGGGCCTCGTCGAGCGCGAGAACATCACCGGCGTGCTGCCGTCGGCGCAGCTCCGCAAGGAGTCCGCGGAGCTCGAGAACCGGCTCGACCTCGAGCTGTCGGAGGAGCGGGTCCGCGAGATCGTCGCCGACTTCAACGCCCGCGTCGTCGACGCGCGGCGGCAGCTCCAGGGCGGCCCACCGGTCGTGACACCGACGCGCGACGTCGACGACGAGGTCAGCCGGTGGCGGGAGCGCCGCGAGGCCCGCCGCACCGCTCGCGCGGCGGAGCAGGCTCCGGCGCGCGAGGAGCGGCGCACGGGGCCTCGCCCGTGGTGGCGGTTCTGGTGACGATGTTCAGAACCCGTACGTCGTCACGACGACGACGGCCGTGACCAGCCAGTAGGGCACCGAGCCGGCGGCGAGACCGAGCCCCGCAGCGACTGCCAGGCGGGCCCACGACGCCCCGAACCGGCCTGCCGTCGCGCCGGCCACCATGGCGAGGCAGCCCGTGACGGTCACGCCCTCGGCGGCGCCCGGCGAGACGAGCATCCCGAGGACGGCGGCGGCGAGCCCCACGACCACCTCGCGGCGCGCGAGGAACGGGCCGCCGCGGCGAGCCCGGTGGTGGGTCTGCTCGTGCGTCGTCATGGCACATCGCCCCTCGTGCCCTGCGTCGGTGCGGGCACCTCCCTCCCAGGATCGCACCGGGGCACCCGGGTCGCCAGGCCGCGCGCGACGGCCCCGTCGTCAGCCGCGCACGTACCCGTCGAACCAGCGCCGTGTCTGCCGCCAGACCTCCTCACGCACCGGCGCGGCCGAGAGCGTCACGTCGTGCAGCGCGCCGTCGACGCGGACCAGCGTGACGAGCGACCCGACGTCGGGCACACGGCGGGCGATGCCGACCACGTCGAGCACCGAGTCGGTGCTGCGCATCTCCTCGCTCCACCGCGTCGGGATGGTGCTCCGCGCGCTGAGCAGCACCAGCACGGGCACGTGGATACCCAGGCCGCGCGCCACCGTCTCCTGTCCGCGGAAGATCGCGGCGAGCCACCCGGGCAGCGCGCGCCACCCGGCGTCGGGGCGCCATGCGACGTCGTAGTCCCACTCGCCGTCGAAGCGGGCGGAGATGGACCGCGCGTACAGGCCCCTGTCCAGGTTGACGAGCGGACGGCGCGGCGCGATGGCGGACTGCACCCGGATCCCCGGCTCCATGAGCTTGCGGACCGCCTCGCGCGGCTGGAACTCGAGCCACGGCGAGTTGAGCACCAGGCCGGCGACGCGGTCCTGGTTCCGGGCGGTCCACAGGCTCACCGTGAGCCCGCCGGTCGAGTGGCCCATGAGGACGAGCCGACGCTCCGGTCGGTCGTCGGGCCCGTGCCCCATGACCGCGAGCGCCGCCTCGATGTCCTCGGAGTAGGTGCGGAGGCTGCGCACGTACCCGGGAGTCTGCCCCTCGCGCAGGCTGCGGCCGTACCGCCGCAGGTCGAGGGCGTGGAACCGGACGCCCTGCGCCTCCCAGAAGTCGGCGAGGTGCACCTGGAAGAAGTAGTCGAGCCAGCCGTGCACGTAGAGCAGGTCGACGCCGGCGTCGGGCACGTCGGCGGCCTCGTCGTCGGGCAGGTCGCGCCGGCCGCCCAGGCGCAGGCGCCGCCCGAGCTCGGACAGCTCGTCCCACAGCCGCGCGACCTGGGGGTTGCCCGCGCCGACCGGGTGGGAGCCGTGGGCCGGCCCGCCGTCCCGGGGTGGCTCCGGCCGGGCGCGCCGCACCAGGGTCGCCACCACCTCGGGCTCGTCCTCGTCCGGCGTCAGGGGGAGGGTGCGACGCTCGAAGCCGGCCAGCACGTCGGGCTCCCAGGCCGGCTCGGGTCCGGGGGAGTGGCTCGTCATCTGACCGACGGTAACCGCAGGTGGGCCCATTCCGCCGGGTAGTCGTCGAGCCAGTCGGCGAGCGACCGCGCGCGGCGGCCCGCCAGCTGCCCGACGTCGGGGCTGACCCGGGCGAGGTCGCCCCGCTCGATGGCCTGGCACAGCGTGATCCAGTCCTCCACCTCGGCGGACGTCGACCGGTAGAACAGGGCGCGGGCCTGCTCGACGGTCTGCGGCACGTACCGGATGGGTCGCCCGGTGGCTTCCGCGAGCGTCGCGGCGACCTCGTCGAGCGAGAGGGCCTCCGGTCCGGTGAGGTGGTAGGTCCGGCCGGCGTGCCTGCCCGGGTCCTCGTCGAGGAGCACGGCGGTGGCGACGTCGGCGACGTCGTCGTGCGACACGGACGCGACGCGGCCGTTACCGGCCGGTGCGCGCAGCACTCCGGCGCCGGCGGGCCCGGAGTCCTCCGCGTGGACGGCGAAGGTCAGGGTGCGGTGGAACACCGAGGCGCGCAGCACGGTCCAGGACAGGTCGGTGCCACGCAGGTACTCCTCGGTGCGCCAGTCGTCGCGTGCTGCCGCCGCGACGGCGTCCGGTCCCGCCCCCACCGACGACACCTGCACCACGTGCCGCACCCCGGCGAGCACGGCGGCGTCGACGGCCGCGCGCTGGAGCGGGAGCCGGCTCGAACGCACCGTGCCCGGCACGAGGAACACCGCGTGCGCGCCGGCGAACGCCCCGGCCAGGACGCGCGACGTGGTCTCGGGCGACTCGTCGGGCGTCAGCCCGGCCGGGACGGTGACGACCTCGGTCTCCGGCAGGGGCGCGCCGTCCGGCAGGTGGGGCGTGGTGCCGCGCCCGCTGACGAGCAGGCGCTGGCGACCGCCCGCCGCTGCCACGCGGAAGGCGAGCCGGGATCCGAGGCGGCCGTCGGCGCCCGTGAGGACGACGAGCCGGTCGGACGACGCGCGCGTCATCTCTCCACGGTAGTCGGCCCCGGCACGGCGGGCCGGTCGGCCGCTCCGCTCAGCCGGGGTGGACCGCCGTGCCGGGGCCCGCGTCCGAGGCGGGCAGGCCGAGCCGGTGCCGCACGAACGCGACCACGCCGTCCGCGGCCGCCTCGATCTCGGCCAGGCACTCCTCGAAGTCCTCCGGCCCGCCGTACCAGGGGTCGGCGATGTCGAGCCGCTGCTCGGGCAGCCCGTCCGCCGCGGGGTCGAAGGAGCGGTACATGCGCACGACGGCGCCGTCCCCGTCGCCCGGCGCGAGGGAGCGCAGCGCACGGGCGTGCCGCGTGGTCATGGCGAGCACGAGGTCGTGACCGCGGACGTCGGCCGCGGTCACCTGCCGTGCGCTGTGCCCGTCGCCCGTCGGGTAGCCGTGCTCGGCGAGGACCGCGCGGGCCCGGGGGTCGACGGGGTTGCCGTGCTCCTCGTCGCTCACGCCGGACGAGTCGACCTCGACGGCCTCACCGAGCCCCGCGGCGTCGAAGCGGTCGCGGAGCACGATCTCGGCCATGGGGGACCGGCAGATGTTTCCCGTGCAGACGGTCATCACGCGGTAGGGGGTCATGCGGGCATTCTCCCCGACCCGCGTGCGGGCACGGGAAAGCCCGCGGGGTGACCGATGTCGGCCGGCCGTGCTGGACGAGGGCACGGCACCCGCGGGCTCCGGTGGTCGCGTTGGAGTCGCCACCATGTCCCGTGACGCCTCGACCGGGTCAGGAAGGCCCCGTGCTGAGCCCCCGGACCGGTGTCGGCGCAGAACGCTTGCGCGTCACGCGACTAGCGCGCGACCACCTCATGGGTCCGATGCGAATTCACTGCTCGGATCACCTCCCTTCTCATGTGCCCACGAACCTACGCCGCGAGCGGCGGTGGGCCCAGGGTTTTTTCTCGCGGCGAAACCGGTCCGACGACTTTCCGGGCCTCGGCCCGTCTGCCCTGCATGACGACCCTCACCGCCGACGCCTTCACGACGTCGTCCGACGGCACCCGGATCGCCTACGACCTGACCGGCCCCACCCCGGGCCTCGCTCCCGCTGTCGTGGTGGTCGACGGCGTGCTTGCGCACCGCCTGCCCGTGACGCGCGCGGTGGCGACGGAGCTGGGCGAGGAGGTCGCGACGCTGCGCTACGACCGCAGGGGCAGGGGCGCGAGCGGTGACACGCCCCCGTACAGCGTGGACAGGGAGGTGGACGACATCGCGGCCCTGCTGGACGTCACGGGCCCTGCCGCGCTCGTCGGCATCTCCATCGGCGGATTCCTCGCCCTGCGTGCCGCGGCCGACCTCGGCCCCGGCGTCACCGCCGTCCTGTGCTGGGAGCCCACGTACGACGTCGCGAGCGGCGAGGCGCCCGCCGACCCCCGCATGATCGCGGGGGTGGAGGCGTGCGTCGCGGCGGGCGACCCCGGCAGCGCCGTCGAGCTCTTCCTCGACGTCGTCGGGATGCCCTGCGGGCTGGTGCCGCGCATGCGGGCGTCGGCGTCGTGGACGGACCTCGAGGCGATCGCCCCGACCATCGCCTACGACGGCCGGGTGCTCGCCGCGGTGGCGCTCGGCCACCGGGCGCTGATGTGCCGCTGGGACGAGATCGTCCAGCCCGCGCTCGTCGCCGACGGCACCGCGAGCCCGGCGGCCGTGCGGACGGCGGCCGACTCGCTCGCCGGTGTGCTGCCGGCGGCACGCCGGACGACCTTGCCGGGGCACGGTGCCGAGGTGCCGCCGGCCGCGATGGCGGACGCGGTGGCCGGTCTGCTCAGAAGGGCCGGCGTGCCGTGACGAGGATGCGCGGCGCCTCGTCGACGAGCTCGTTGCCCGTGGCGAAGTACATGTGCAGAGCGCGCAGCGCGGCCTCGTGCCGGGCGACGGCGCCCGGGCTGAGCTCGGCGAGCTCGGGCACCTGCCACGCCGCCCTGCGCAGGTACCAGAGCACCGACGACAGGTCACGGAACGTCCTCGTGCCGACGTGCTCGGTCGCCTCGACGATCTCCAGGCCGGCCGCGACGAGCCCGTCCGCGACGACGTCGACCGTGACCGCGTCGGGGTCCCAGCCGAGCGGCACGCCGAGGGCCTTGTTGAGCGCGATGCCGTCGCGTGTGTCGACCTGCTCGGTGAGGAAGGTGCCACCCGGCTCGAGCACGCGGCCCACCTCCGCGGGGTCGACCGGGCCGAACCGGCTGAGCACCGTGCTGAACTGTCCGTCGAAGAAGGGCAGCAGCACGTCGCCGGTCCAGGACGCCTCGGCGCGGCGCACGTCGACGCCGAGCGGCTCGAGGCGACGGCGCGCCGTGAGGAACGCCGGTCCGGTCTCGGTGGCGGCGGAGCCCTTCGGCAGGGGGCCGAGGCCCGCGAAGAA
This sequence comes from Promicromonospora sp., assembly GCA_036010205.1. Lineage (GTDB taxonomy): Bacteria > Actinomycetota > Actinomycetes > Actinomycetales > Cellulomonadaceae > Promicromonospora. Next base: position 12,022 of record DATGOB010000295.1, read on the forward strand.
GTCGCCGTCGCCGGTGCCGATGTCGAGGACGGCGCCACGCGACCGCTGCACGATCTCCCGGGCGCGCCCGGGGTAGTCCCACTCGGGGGTGTCGACCGTGAGGCGGTCGTCGACGGGGGTGTCGTCGAGGCCTCCGGTGAACAGCGCCGCGGGGGTCGACGGCGCCGCCGGAACGGCGCGAGCCCATTCGACGTGGTCCTCGAACGGCGCGTCCGGCGCCGGGGCTGGGGCGATCGAGACGTCAAGCATGGGGGAGATTGTGGCGCACACTCGGACGAACGGGGTAACACTGACGCAAACTCGACCGGAGGAGTGAGAGCGATGGGGCAACCGTTGCCTGGACGGGGCACCTCACCTGCGGCGGGACCCGAGATCGGGGCCGGTCCGCTCCGGGTCGTCGGCCTCATGTCCGGCACCTCGCACGACGCGGTCGACGCGGCGGCGTGCGACCTCCGGCTCGACGACGACGCCCTCGTGCTGACGCCGCTCGGCCACCTGTCCGAGCCGTACCCGGCGGCCCTGCGCGACGAGCTCGTGGCCGCGCTGCCCCCGGCACCCGCCACGGCTGAGGCTCTCTGCCGGCTCGACACCGGTGTCGGTAAGGCGTTCGCCGCCGTCGCTGCCCGCGCCGTCGACGAGCTGTGCGGCGGGCGGGCCGACCTCGTCGTGTCCCACGGCCAGACGCTCTTCCACTGGGTGGCGGACGGTGCTGCCAGGGGCACGCTGCAGATCGGCGAGCCCGCCTGGGTCGCCGAGGCGACGGGACTTCCCGTGGTCTCGGGTCTGCGCACGCGCGACGTCGCCGCAGGCGGCCAGGGCGCACCGCTGGTCGGGCTGTTCGACGCGCTCTGGCTCGCCGGCCGCGCCGGCACCGTCGTCGCGCTCAACCTCGGCGGCATCGCGAACGTCACCGTGCCGCGGGCCGACGGCGCCCCGCTCGCCTTCGACACGGGCCCCGCCTGCGCACTGCTCGACGCCGCCACGCGACACGTCACCGGCGGCCGCCGCGCCTACGACGCCGACGGCGAGCTCGCCGCCCGCGGCCGGGTGCGCCCCGACCTGCTGGCCCGGCTGCTCGACGAGCCGTACTACGCGCGCCCCGCACCCAAGACGACCGGCAAGGAGCTGTTCCACCTCGCGTACCTGCTGGACCGTGTCGGCCCCGTGGAGATCCCGGCGGAGGACCTGCTCGCCACGCTCGTCGCCCTCACCGGCCGCACGGTGGCGGACGCCGTCCGCGGCACCGCGACGGAGGTGGTCGCCTCGGGCGGCGGGACGCGCAACCCCGCCCTCGTGGCCGCGCTGCGCGCCGAGCTGCCCGGTGTGCCCGTGCGGACCTCCGACGAGCTGGGCGTGCCGGGCCAGGCCAAGGAAGCCCTGGCGTTCGCCGTGCTCGGTTGGCACACCTGGTTCGGGCTGCCCGGCGTGCTGCCGGGTGCGACGGGTGCGCGGCGGCCGGTCGTGCTCGGGTCGGTGACGCCGGGCGCGGACGGGACGTACCCGCCGGGGCGGGCCGCCGGCGTCCTGCCGCCGTCGCGACTCGTGGTCGCGCCGCCGGCGTGAGCCGGCTGCGGGGATCGGCTGCGGGGTCGGCGCAGGGGAGAGGTACCCGTCGGATCCCCGGCCACGGAGCACGACGAAGGCCCCGGCTCATGGAGCCGGGGCCTTCGTGTCAACGTGCGCGAGGGGGGAGTTGAACCCCCACGCCCTTTCGGGCACACGGACCTGAACCGTGCGCGTCTGCCTATTCCGCCACTCGCGCGCTGATGGATGGAGGCTAGCACGTCCCGAACCCCACCTCCGAATCCAAATCCGGTGAGGTGGTTCACGTGCTGCCGCAGGTCTAGTAGCGTGCGGATCCGCCCACGCCTCTCCTCATCGCGCCACCTGAGGGAAGATCGGAGAAGATCCGCAGGACATCCACAGTATTGGAGTCTGCGGGCACCTACCGGTCTATACGATCTAGGTAGTCTGCCCGGCGCAGACCCTGGAAGGAGGTGGCATGGGCGCCCTGGACCGCTTCGAGAAGAGCGTGGAGCGCATGATGAACAACGCGTTCGCCAAGGTGGGACGTGGCGAGGTGAAGCCTGTCGAACTGGCGAGCAGGCTGCGGCGCGAGCTGGACGACCGTGCCGCGGTCGTCGGTCGCGACCGTACCGTCGCTCCGAACGAGTTCACCATCGAGCTCGCCCCCGACGACTTCGCCCAGATCGAGGCGTGGGGCGCACAGACCCTCGCCGACGAGCTCGCGTCCAACATCACGGCGTACGCCGCGACCCAGCACTACGCGTTCGTCGGCCCGGTGAGCGTGACGTTCGACGAGCAGTACGAGCTGGTGCCCGGCCGCTTCACGGTGCGGTCGCGCAGCGTGCAGGGGAGCGTCGCGCCCGCGACGTCCGGCGCGCCGACCGGTCGGCACCCGCTGATCGACATCGACGGCCAGCGGTACCTGCTGACCGGGCCCGTCACGGTGATCGGCCGGGACGCCGAGGCGGACATCGTCGTCGACGACCCGGGCGTGTCGCGGCGTCACCTCGAGATCCGCGTCACGCCGGACGGCGTCGTCGCGACCGACATGGGCTCGACGAACGGCCTCTACGTGGAGGGCCACCAGGTTCCTGCCGCGACGCTGCTCGACGGCAACACGATGACCATCGGCCGCACCCGGATCATGTTCTGGACCGGCAGCGCGTCCGGTGCGGACAACGAGGACTGGTGACTGACCCGACATGAGCGAGCTGACGTTCACCCTGCTCCGGCTGGGCTACCTCGTGCTGCTGTGGGTGTTCGTGCTCTCCGCCGTGGCCGTCCTCCGGCGCGACCTCGCCGGACCGCGCACCACGAGCGGCCGTCGGCGCCGGTCGGAGCTCCCCGGGCCTGCCGCGACGCCGGCCCCGGGCGGGGGTGCGCCCCGCGCGCCCCAGCGGGGTGGTCCGTCGCGGCTCGTCGTGGTGGCGGGCCCGCTCACAGGGACGACCATCCCTCTCACCTCGTCCGGTGTGCTCATCGGGCGCGCACCCAGCTGCACCCTCGTGCTGGACGACGACTACTCGTCGTCGCGTCACGCGCGGATCTTTCCCCAGGGCGGTCAGTGGTTCGTGGAGGATCTGGGCTCCACGAACGGCACCTACATCGGCGAGGAGCGGGTGCAGGGCATCGTCCCGCTCGCCCCCGGTGTCGGCGTGCAGATCGGACAGTCCGTCGTCGAGCTCCAGGGATGACCATCACGTGACCGTGACCTTGCGGTATGCCGCGCGTTCCGACGTCGGCCTCGTCCGCTCCAACAACCAGGACTCCGCGTACGCGGGGCCCAACCTCCTCGTCGTGGCCGACGGCATGGGCGGGCACGCCGGTGGCGACGTCGCGTCCGCGCTGACCATCGCGGCTCTCGTCGGCCTCGACCGGCCCGACCACAGCTCCGAGCAGTCGATGTCCCAGCTGGAGCGGACCATCGACCGGGCCAGGCAGGACCTCGTCGACGCCACGGCCGCCGACCCCGATCTCGCGGGCATGGGCACGACCGTCACGGCGCTGCTCAAGTCGGGCAACACGCTCGCCATGGCCCACCTGGGCGACTCGCGCGCCTACCTCCTGCGCGACGGCGTGCTCGCGCAGGTCACGGTCGACCACACCTTCGTGCAGCACCTCGTCGACACGGGCCGCATCACGCCCGACGAGGCCGAGACCCACCCGCAGCGGAACGTCGTCATGCGGGTGCTCGGCGACTTCGACCTCGACCTCACGCCCGACCTCTCCATCCGCGAGGCGATCCCTGGCGACCGCTGGATGCTGTGCTCGGACGGCCTGTCCGGCTTCGTCCCCGAGGACCAGATCGCCGAGGTCCTCGTCTCGGTGGCCGAGCCGGAGGACGCCGTCGAGCGCCTGGTCTCCATGTCCATGCGCGCAGGCAGCACCGACAACATCACCGTCGTCGTCGCCGACGTGCTCGACGAGGCCGCGGCCGCGGGCACGACGGCCACCGTGGTGCCAGAGATCGTGGGCTCCGCCGCCCTCGCCGGTGTCACCGCGGCGGGCGACGACGCGCAGACCCCGACGCACCTGCCCGCGCAGTCGCCCGGCGTCGACGGCGACACCGTGACCGGGTTCGTCCGCCCCGCGTCCGACGACCAGGGCGGGACCGCCCCTGCCGCGGTCAGCGTGCTTGCGGGCACCGTGACGCAGGACGGCCTCGCCGACACGCTCGAGCAGGCCGTCATCGCGAACGGCTCCGAGGACGAGCAGTACCAGCCCGACGTCCGCCCCGACGACGAGGACGAGGAGGACGACGAGGACGCCCGGCCCGCGCGCGGCAAGCGCGCGTGGCTGACGGTGCTCGGCGCCCTGCTCCTCGTCGTCGGCCTGGGCCTGGCGGGCTGGGGCGGCTACCGCTGGACGCAGACCCAGTACTACGTGGGCGAGTCGGACGGCCAGGTCGCCGTCTTCCGCGGCATCCCCGCGACGGCGGGCCCGCTGACCTTCTCGACGGCCGTCGAGCTGACCGGCACCCGTGTCGACGAGCTGCCGCCGTTCGTCGCCGACCGGGTGCACGAGACGATCCGCGCCACCTCGCTCGAGGACGCGCGCGGCCGCGCCGACCGGCTCATCGCCGACGCCGAGGAGGAGACGGGCGCGACGCCGTCGCCGTCCGCCACCCCGTCGTCGACGCCCACGTCCACGCCTTCCTCCACGCCGACTCCCACGCAGTCGAAGAAGGCCTCGAAGGACTCGTCCGGGGGGAAGGACGGATGAGCATGCTCCGGCCCGAGGAGGGCGCACCCGCCCGCGTCGCCGAGGCGATCCTGCTCGTCGTCGCGCTCGCGCTCGGCATCGGCGGCATGTGGATGGTCGGCTACTCGCTCGACGACGCGCTGCCCGAGGGGTTCTGGACCTATTCGATCGTGCTCGCGGCGCTGGCCTTCACCACGCACATCGTGCTCCGGCTGCGCGCGCCCTACGCCGACCAGGTGATCCTGCCCGCCGTCGTGCTGCTCAACTGCCTGAGCATGGCGACGATCCTGCGGCAGACCGGTGTCGTCAAGGACGCCGACGCGTCGCGCCACCTCATGTGGAGCGCGCTCGGCATGGCGGTGGCCTGCGTGGTGCTGTTCGTCATCCGTGACCACAGGAGCCTGCGCAAGCTGACCTACACCGCGATGGTGGTCGGCATCGTGCTGGTCATCCTCCCGCTGATCCCCGGCCTCGGCCGTGAGGTGAACGGCGCGCGGATCTGGATCTACATCGGCAGCTCGTCGGTGCAGCCCGCCGAGTTCGCGAAGATCGCCTTCGCCGTCTTCTTCGCCGGCTACCTGGTCGCCAACCGCGACACGCTCGCGCTGGCCGGCCGCAAGGTGCTCGGTCTGCAGCTCCCGCGCCTGCGGGACCTGGGGCCGATCCTCATCGTCTGGGCCGTGTCGCTCGCCGTCCTCGTCGGGGAGAAGGACCTCGGGACGTCGCTGCTGTTCTTCGGCCTGTTCGTCGGCATGCTCTACCTCGCGACCGACCGCGTCGGCTGGATCGTGATCGGCCTCGTCATGTTCGCGGGCGGCGCCGTCGTCGCGTGGTCGATCTTCAGCCACGTGCAGCTCCGCGTGAACATCTGGCTCGACGCGTTCGACCCGGAGCTGGTGACCGGACCGTCGTACCAGCTCGTGCAGGGCCTGTTCGCGATGGCGTACGGCGGCATGTTCGGCGCGGGCTGGGGCGAGGGCTACCCGCGCCTGGTCCCGTTCGCCTACTCCGACTTCATCTACGCCGCCATCGGCGAGGAGCTCGGCCTGACCGGCCTCCTGGCGATCCTGCTGGTCTACCTCGTCATCGTGCAGCGCGGCCTGCGCCACGCGATCGGCGTGCGCGACGGCTTCGGCAAGCTGCTCGCCGGCGGTCTCGCGTTCGTCATGGCCCTCCAGCTCTTCGTCGTCGTCGGCGGCATCACCCGCATCATCCCGCTCACCGGCCTGACCCTGCCGTTCATGGCGCAGGGTGGTTCGTCGCTCGTCGCCAACTGGATCGTCATCGCCCTCATGCTGCGGATCTCCGACGCCGCGCGACGGCCCTCGCCGCTGCCCACGCGCGGCGCCCTCGCCGAACCCCTGCCCGCCGTCGTGGGCGGCCCGCCGAGCGGTGCCATCGAGGTCGGCGGCGGTCGGCCCGTGCAGGCAGGCACCGAGGCGGGCGCCGGGCGAGGCGCCCGGCCCGACGACGCGACCCAGATCGTCCGGGGGGTGGACCAGTGAACTCCACGCTGCGCAAGCTGTCGGTCGTCGTGATGACGATGTTCCTGGCCCTCATGATCTCGACGACCTGGATCCAGTTCGTGGCCGCGGGCGAGCTCAACGCCTACGAGGGCAACTCGCGGACCATCTACAGCACCCTCGGGCGCGACCGTGGGCCCATCGTCGTCAAGGGCGGCGAGCAGATCGCCACCTCGGTGCCCGTCGAGGACAACTACAAGTACCAGCGCACCTACTCGGACGGCGAGGCGGGGCCCGCGTCGCTCTACGCGCCCGTGACCGGGTACTTCTCGGTCAACGGCACCGTGACGGGCATCGAGCGCTACGCCAACGACTACCTCGCGGGCGAGGACGACTCGCTGTGGCTGGACCGGCTGCAGAACCTCATCACCGGCAAGGAGGCGCAGGGCTCGTCGGTCGAGCTCACGATCGACCCGAAGCTGCAGCAGGCCGCGTGGGACGCGCTCGGTGACCGGAACGGCGCCGCCGTCGTGCTCGACCCGAAGACCGGGGCGATCCTCGCCATGGTGTCGAAGCCGTCGTTCGACCCGAACGTGGTCTCGAGCCACGACGCCGAGGCGGCACGGGTCGCCGCCGAGAAGCTGATCAACGAGCGGCCCGTCGTCGGGAGCACCGACGGCAAGGAGCGCCGCAGCGTCTACGGCCCCATGATCAACCGCACGATCAACGCGACGTTCCCGCCCGGCTCGACGTTCAAGATCCTCACGTCGGCCGCCGCGATCGAGTACGACGGCCTCACGCCCGGCACCCAGGTCGACGCGCCGAACACCTACACCCTGCCCGGCACGAGGACCGACGTGGGCAACTTCGGTGGTTACCCGTGCTCGCCGACTCAGCGGATGTCGCTCCTCGAGGCGCTGGAGAACTCCTGCAACACCGCCTACCTCAAGCTCGCCACGGACGTGGGCCGGGACGGCATGCAGAAGATGTTCGAGGACTTCGGCTTCACCGAGTCCCTCGAGGTCCCGATGACGACGTCGACCGGCGCGTACCCCGGTCTCATCGGCGGCGAGGACGACGAGGACTCCGACGCGCGCATCGCGCTCTCCGGCATCGGCCAGGGCAGCGTGCGGATGACGCCGCTCCAGGTCGCCATGATGTCCGCAGCCGTGGCCAACGACGGCGAGCTCATGGAGCCGTACCTCGTCCAGAGCGTGCGGGACAGCGACCTCGAGCTGGTCAGCCAGACGAAGCCCAGCCGGTACCGGAGCCCCTTCTCGTCGTCGACGGCCGACGCGCTCACCGAGATGATGCTCGCGGTGGTCAACAGCGGGTCCGGCACGGCCGCGCAGGTGCCGGGCGTGCAGGTCGCGGGCAAGACGGGGACGGCGCAGGACGGCGAGCGGTCGCCCACGCTCTGGTTCACCGGGTTCGCGCCGGCGGACGACCCGCAGGTCGCGCTCGCGATCGTGCTGGAGAACGAGGGAAAGTCGACCCTCGAGTCCTCGGCGGGCTCGATCGCCGCGCCGGTCGCCGGTGAGATCTTCAAGGCGGCGGTCGGCCGATGAGACCGGTCGAGGGTCTGACGCTCGGTGGGCGCTACACGCTGGTGCGGCGCATCGCCATGGGCGGCATGGGCGAGGTGTGGGTCGCGCGCGACGAGAAGCTCGCGCGCGACATCGCCGTGAAGGTGCTCCGCGAGGAGTACACGGGCAACGAGGACTTCCTCCGTCGCCTGCGCACGGAGGCTCGGAACTCGTCGACCCTCGTCCACCCCAACATCGCGCAGATGTTCGACTACGGCGAGGAGCGTGGCGCCGGGTACCTCGTCATGGAGCTCGTGCTCGGCGAGCCCCTCGCCGACCTGCTCGAGCGCGAGCCGGTGCTGCAGCCGGCCCGCCTGCTGCCCATCCTGGCGCAGACGGCGCGGGGCCTGCACGCCGCCCACGTCGCCGGCGTGGTGCACCGCGACGTGAAGCCCGGCAACATCCTGCTCGAGCACACCGGCACGGTGAAGATCACCGACTTCGGCGTCTCGGTCGCCCAGAACCAGGTGCCCATGACCGCAACGGGCATGGTCATGGGCACGGCGCAGTACCTCTCGCCCGAGCAGGCCGTCGGCCAGTCGGCGACGGGCGCCTCCGACATCTACGCCCTCGGCGTGGTCGCGTACGAGGCGACGACGGGTCGCCGCCCGTTCACCGGCCGGACGCCGGTCGACATCGCGATCGCGCACGTCAACGCCCCGGTCCCGCTGCTGCCGACGTCGGTGCACCCGGGTCTGGCCGAGACGATCACGAAGATGCTGGAGAAGGATCCGGCGCAGCGCATCTCGTCCGCCGACCAGCTCGCACGGCACCTCGACCAGCTCGCCGCGGAGATCGCGGAGGACCCGTTCGGCAGCTCCCGCTACGCGCGGCGGTCGCGGCGCGAGGGCCAGGGTGCGGCGCAGCGCTCGGGCGGGCGCAGCGGCGGCAGGGCCCCGGCGGCCCAGCCCGGCCCCTCGCACGCCCGTCGGACCTCACCGTTCGGCGGCGGCAACGGTCGGCACACCACCGTGGCCAGCGCGCAGTCCGCACCGGCAGGCCCCGACCAGGGCGCCCCTGCGGGCTACGGGTCCGGCACGCCGGCAGGCGGCTACGGCAGCGGGACGCCCGCGGGCGGCTACGGGTCGGACGGCGCGGCGAACGGCGTGTCGGGCGGGTACGGCACGACGTCGGGCACCTACGGAACGGACGCCTACGGGCGGCCGTACTCCCCGGCGCCCGGCAGCCCGAACCCGTTCAGCCCGACGTCGGGTGCGGCCTCCGGCGGCTACGGCACCGACTCGGCGGGGTACGGCACCGACTCGGCAGGTTACGGTACCGACTCCGCCGGGTACGGCGCGTCGTCGGGGGCGCACGGGTCGGACGCGTACGGACAGCCGCACGGTGCCGGCGGGTACGTCCCCTCGCCGTCGGGCGACGCCGCGAACGGCGCCCGTGCCTACCCCTCGCGCCGCGACCTGCACTCGACCCGCCAGGACGGTCGGCGCGGCCCACAGCAGGGCCGCTCGGGCGGGCGCCCGGCGAAAGGGCGCAGCCTGTCGTCCGACATCCAGCGGTGGGCGGGCGCGCTCGAGGACCGCTTCGGCGTCCGCGTGTCGTGGCCGCTCGTCGCCCTCGTGGCCTTGCTCCTCGTCGTCCTCATCATCACCCTGGTGACGGGGGGCGGGGACGACACCGCGTCGGGACCGTGGGGTTCCTCCGAAATCTCCGCCGAAACGCTGAGGTCCTCAGCAGCGGCCGTTCCGGCCGTTTCTGGGATGATGCTCTTCACCGAGCCGTTCGCCTCCGGGCCCACGGCCTGACATCAAAGGACGTATGAGTGGTGGACAACACGCCCCGCGTACTCGCCGGCCGCTACGAGGTCGGTGAGCTGGTCGGCCGCGGCGGTATGGCCGAGGTGCACATCGGCCACGACACCCGCCTCGGTCGCACGGTGGCGATCAAGGTGCTGCGTTCCGACCTTGCCCGCGACCCGTCCTTCCTCACCCGGTTCCGGCGCGAGGCGCAGTCCGCCGCCGCGCTGAACCACCCCGCCGTCGTGGCCGTGTACGACACGGGTGAGGACGTGCACCAGAACGCCCAGGGCGAGGACGTGCACGTGCCGTTCATCGTCATGGAGTACGTGGAGGGGCACACCGTCCGCGACATCCTCACCGACGGCGCCGCCGTGCCGATCGAGGAGGCCGTCGAGATCACCGTCGGTGTGCTCAGCGCGCTCGAGTACTCGCACCACGCCGGCATCGTGCACCGCGACATCAAGCCCGCCAACGTGATGATCACGCCGACGGGCGCGGTCAAGGTGATGGACTTCGGCATCGCCCGGGCGATGGCCGACTCCGCCGCGACGATGACGCAGACCCACGCCGTGATCGGCACCGCGCAGTACCTCTCTCCGGAGCAGGCTCGCGGCGAGCAGGTGGACACGCGCTCCGACCTGTACTCGACCGGTTGCATGCTGTTCGAGCTGCTCACCGGGCGGCCGCCGTTCCAGGGCGACTCGCCCGTCGCCGTCGCCTACCAGCACGTGGGCCAGGAGCCGCAGCGGCCCTCCGAGATCGCCACCGACGTTCCGGAGGTGCTGGACCGGATCACGCTCAAGGCGCTGACGAAGGACCGCGACCAGCGGTACAGCACGGCGGCGGAGTTCCGCCACGACCTGGAGGCCGCGATGCGCGGCGGCCAGGTCACCGCGCCCATGGTCGGCGCGGGCGCCATGATGGGTGCGACCCAGGTCGCCGGCCAGCCCGCGTACGGCGCCACGCAGGTCATGGCACCCACGCCGAATGCGTGGGGGCCCGCCACCGCGCAGCAGAGCCCGGTCACGCCGGGCGGCGGGTACCCCGGGCCGGGGACGCGCACCGACCAGCGCCAGCCCGAGAAGAAGAGCCGCGCGCTCATGTGGTGGCTGCTCGGCATCGCCCTCGCGGCGGTGGCGGCGATCGTCATCGCGATGATCGTGAACGGGCAGGACGACGCGGCGGACACTGTGCCGGTACCGACCATCGCGGAGAACCTCACCGCGGACGAGGCGCGCCAGCAGATCGAGGCGGCGGGCCTGACGTTCGAGCAGGCCATCGACAAGGAGTCGGACCTCGAGGAGGGCCGGACCACCGGCCAGACGGACCCCGCGGCCGGCGAGGAGGTCGCGCCGAGCTCGACCGTGACCGTCTACGTGGCCGGTGCCCCCGGTCAGGTGACGCTGCCCGCCCTCGAGGGCCTCAGCGAGGCCGACGCGCGCGCCAAGCTGGAGGAGCTGAAGCTCAACGTCGGCGACAGCCGGACGGAGAACAGCCCCGACGTCGCCGAGGGCATGGTCACCAAGACCGAGCCGGGCAGCGGGCAGACGGTGCAGGAGGGTTCGGACGTGGTCCTGTACCTGTCGACGGGCCAGGTCACCGTGCCCGACCTCACGGGGCAGACGCGCGAGGCCGCCGAGCAGCAGCTCAAGTCCCTCGGCCTGAACTTCCAGTTCAAGGACGAGGAGACCGAGGACGTCAACGAGGGCCTGGTCGTCCGCACGGACCCCACGGGCGACGTCGACCAGCGCTCCTACGTGACGGTCTTCCTCGCGAAGGCACCGCAGAAGCAGGAGACCAAGGTGCCGGCCGACCTCATCGGCAAGTCCCTCGAGGACGCGCAGCTCGCGTGCACCGGCGCGCAGATCAGCTGCCAGCAGGCGTCGGAGGAGCCGTCTGACGTCTTCCCGGAACCCGGCACGGTCATCAAGTCCGACCCGGCGCCCGGGTCGACGGTCGACGTGGGGTCCTACGTCAACCTCGTGGTCTCGTCGGGCCCCGCGAACGGCGGTGGCGGTGAAGGTGGCGGCGACGGCGACGGGGACGGGGACGGCGGGGACATCTTCCCGTAGCCCCGCCGGCTCAGGTCCGCAGCAGGGTGATGGCGTCGCAGGTCACGAGGTGACCAGCGGCGCCATTCCTGTGGCCCGCTCGACGGCGCCGGTCAGGCCGCACAGCTCCAGCCAGTTGGCGAGCAACCGGTGGCCGCCCTCCGTGAGCACCGACTCGGGGTGGAACTGCACGCCGTGCAGGGGCAGCTCGCGGTGCTGCAGGCCCATGACGATGCCCGACGCCGTCGTGCCCGTGACCTCGAGCTCGTCGGGGACGCTCTCCGGCGTCACGGCGAGGGAGTGGTAACGCGTCGCGGTGAACGGGTCCGGGAGGCCGGCGAGCACACCGTGTCCCTCGTGCTCCACGAGGCTCGTCTTGCCGTGCATGAGCTCGGGTGCGTGGGTGACGGTCGCGCCGTAGACCTCGGCGAGCGCCTGGTGGCCCAGGCAGACGCCGAGCATCGGCGTCCGGCTGCGCGCGCACGCCCGGATGACGTCCTCCGAGCCCCCTGCCTCTGCCGGTGTCCCGGGCCCGGGAGAGACGAGCACACCGTCGTACGGCGCGGAGGTCCCCTCGACGTCGTAGCGGTAGCGGCCGTCGGCGTCCGGGGCGGGGACGGCATCGTTCCGGACGACGTCCGTCCCGGCGCCGATCTGGTCGAGGTAGCCGACGATCGTGTAGACGAACGAGTCGTAGTTGTCGACGACGAGGATGCGCGTCATGCAGGCATGCTACGCGCCGACCGTCGTGTCGTTGAACGGCATGTAGTCGCTGAGCCAGGGGAAGAACTCGGTGAAGCACACGGCGACCACCCCGAACGCGAGCACGAGGCACACGAACGCCTTGAACCACCCGGGGCCGGGGATGGCCCGCCACAGCAGCCCGTACATCAGCTCACCAGCTCCTTCGGCATGCCCTCGTCCACAGGTGCCCAGTAGTCGAGCTCACCGTGCACGATGTACCGCTCGGTCGCGGAGAACATCGGGTGGCACGAGGTCAGCGTGATGAACCGCTGCGTGAGCTCCGGCATCTCCTGGTCCGAGGTGATACCGGGCACCGGCGCGATCACCTCGACGTTCTGCGGGTAGACGATCTTGGACTCGGTCACCTTGTAGACGTACCAGGTGTCCTCGGTGCGGACCACGACGGCGTCGTCCGGCTGGAGGTCCGCGATCTTGTTGAACGGCTTGCCGTACGTGGTGCGGTGCGCGGCGACCGCGAAGTTCCCGAGGTCACCCGGCATCGCGGTGCCGACGTAGTGGCCGATGCCGATCGTGTCCAGCACGGTCGCCTTGTCGGTGCCCTCGGCGACGGGCTTGACGTAGTCGTCGCCGAACCGCGGGATGTACATCTGCGCGAACAGGGTGCCGACGGCGGGCTCCTCCATGACGGGCGGCGCGTCGCGGTGCTCCGTGACGGTCTCCGGCCCGGACGGGGTGCTCTCCCAGTCCATCTCCGCGATGATCTCGTTCTGCGCGCGGGCACCCTCGACGTCCGTCCACCAGAGCTGCCACACCACGAAGAGTCCCAGGATGACGCCCGCGGTCACGAGCAGCTCGCCGAGCACGCCGATCAGCCAGGCGACCGGCCGCATGGGCGTCGCGCCGCCCTGGGGTCTGCGCGCGTTGCGGGGACCCATCCCGGACGGTCCCCGCCGGTACGCGATGGGGAACACCTCCTGGGGCAGGGGCACGTCGTGGCCTGCCTGCGCGTGGGTCATCCAAAGACCTCCGTACCCTCGGGAACCGTCGCGTGCTGCAGACCTCCGCCGTCGTACGCAGGGAGGTCCAGGTGGTCGCTGCGCCGCACGTCCCAGCCGAGGTGCACCCACTCGACGTACTCGAGGTACGTCTGCACACCCTCCGACCGGTCGAGCGACGCCTCCATCTTCGCCGGGTCACCCACAGCCGTCACCTCGTAGGGGGGTGAGAACACCTTTCCGTGCAGCAGGAGGATGTTTCCCGAGCAGCGGAACGCCGACGTCGACGTGACGCGCTCGCCCTGGAGCGTCATCGCCTCGGCGCCGCCTGCCCACAGGGCGTTGATGACGTGCTGGAGATCCTGCTGGTGCACCACGAGATCGTCGGGCTGCGGCTCGACGCCGCCCGGTCCCGCGCCGACGGCCGTGGACGGCGCGTCGTCGAGCGTCACGGTGAGGCCGGGACCGGAGACGGGGAGCGATCCCGAGATCACGCCCTCGCGCTCGACGAGGTCGGGGTCCGGGGTGGGCACGACGGTGCCCGTCCGCGCGGAGAGGGCCTCGATCTCCTGGTCGAGCTGGTCCGAGCGCTCGGCGAGGTCGGCGACGCGTGCCGTCTCGGTGTCGACGAGCTGGGCGAGGTCCTGCGGGTCGCGGGTGTCGGCGCCGCCGCCGTCGGCCAGGCGCGCGCTCGCGCTGAACATGAGGCCTGCCAGCACGGCCACCCCGCCCACGCTGACCCACGAGCGCCAGCCGGCGTCCAGGGACGCGCGGAAGACGCGTCGCACCCCGCGCGCCGACGCTCCCTGCGTCGGCTCGCCTCCGCTCACGTGCCCCTCCTGCCACGATCGTCAAACCTGCGGACACGTCCGGTCACGCACAAGGCCTGTGGACCACTACGCTAGTCCACGAAGATGCAGACGTCGGCCCGGCACACCCTTGGCGGGGCCATCACCAGGACAGGAGCGCGTCTCGTGCCCGAGTCGAAGTCCCGCAACAAGAAGAAGGCCGCCCCCCGGACGGACAAGTCCGAGGCCAAGGTGCTGATGCCCGGGGAGTCGGTGAACCCGCGCTGGCTGGCGCCGGTCATGCTCGGCCTCATGATCCTCGGCCTCGCCTGGATCGTGACCTTCTACCTCACGAGCGCAGACCTCAGGCTGCCGATCCCGCAGCTCGGTCAGTGGAACCTCGCCGTGGGCTTCGGCCTGATCATCGTGGGCTTCGGCCTCACCACGCGCTGGAAGTGAGGGCGGCTCCGCGGCCGCACAGGGGCGGCCGCGGAGCTGTGTCCCCATTTATCCACAGCTGTGGGTAAAGCTGGGGAAAAGAGGACGGCGTCACATTCCCAGGACCCCCAGGGACGAGTAGCGCCCCACGGCCAGCCCCGCCAGCACGACGACTCCTACCGCCGGCACGAGCCACGCCACGAGCGCGCGGCGCTCCCGTGGCACGTACGCGTACGCCAGCGCGACGAGCGCCCCGACCACCAGACCGCCCAGGTGGGCCTGCCAGGAGATCCGCGGGACGAAGAAGCCGATCGCCCCGTTGATCGCGAGCAGCACGAGCACCTGGCCCAGGCTGCGCCCGAGCCGGCGGAGCACCGGGAGCATCGCCCCGAACAGGCCGAACACCATGCCGGACGCACCCACCACCGGCGTCACCCACGCGGTGGAGGTGTACGGGTCACCGGCAAGCAGCAGCACGGCCACCTGGCCGCCGACCGCGGCGAGCAGGCACAGCACGGTGAACCGGAGCCGGCCGAGCAGCGGTTCGAGGAACTGGCCGGTGATCCACAGCGCGTACATGTTGAACAGGATGTGCAGCGGCGACGTCGAGTGCAGGAACGACGCCGTGAGGAACCGCCACGGCTCGACGGCGCCGCCCCACGGCCAGAACCAGAGCAGCTCGGTCCACCGGCCGCCCGTGACGAGCTGCAGGATCCAGCTCACCACGCAGATCCCGATGATCGTGAACGTGACGACCGGGCGGGCCGCCGTCGTCGTCCCGCCCGCGACCCCGCCGAACACCGTGCGTGCGCGGGGCGCGGTGCGGCGCGCCTCGCGCACGCAGTCGACGCACTGCACACCGACGGCCGCGGGCCGCTGGCACTCCGGGCAGGCCGGTCGGCCGCAGCGCTGGCAGCGCACGTAGGCGACACGGTCAGGATGGCGCGGGCAGACCGGTGCGCCGGCCTCGGTCGGCTCCTCGGCGGCCGGGTCGTTCATCGCGATACGTCCTCAGTCCCCTCGTCCTCAGGGTCGTGCGTCCTCGGTGCTGCGGGTCGGGCCAGGGGGCGCTCAGCGCTCGATCGTGACCGAGGTGATCGTGATGTCCTCGACCGGGCGGTCGCCCGGACGCGTGCGCGTCTTGCCGATGGTGTCGACCACCTGGCGCGACGCGTCGTCCGCGACCTTGCCGAAGATGGTGTGCTTGCCGTTCAGCCACGGAGTCTCGGCCGTGGTGAGGAAGAACTGCGAGCCGTTGGTGCCCTCGACCTCGCCGGTGACCGGGTTCCGGCGCTTGCCGGCGTTGGCCATCGCGAGCAGGTACTTCTCGGAGAACTGCAGCTCCGGGTGGATCTCGTCGTTGAACGTGTAGCCCGGCCCGCCGGTCCCCGTCCCCAGCGGGCAGCCGCCCTGGATCATGAAGTCGTCGATCACGCGGTGGAAGATGAGGCCGTCGTAGAACGGGTCCTTGCGCTCCTCACCCGTCCGCGGGTCCGTCCAGGCCTTCTCGCCCGTCGCGAGCCCGACGAAGTTCTCGACCGTCTTGGGTGCGTGGTTCGGGAAGAGCTCGATGCGGATGTCACCGGAGGTGGTGTGCAGGATTGCGAACATGTATCAATCCTCCCACGGAGCGGCCTGCTGGTGCTGCACCGTCGCCGTCCGGCCTCGCAAGCGAGCGGGGACGGTGGCAGAGTGGCACCTCGAGGAGTTCTTGAACAGTTCGGGGGAAGCTTCATGACCCGCAAGAAGGTGACCGACCACGTGGACACCAGCAAGATCGACACCGAGAAGGTCAAGGAGAAGGCCGCAGAGGCCACGGCCCTGCTCTCCGACGTCAGCTCCAGGGCCGCGATGCAGGCGGGCACGCTCGCCGCCCAGGCCAAGGACCGCGCCTCGCACGCGCGGGACTGGGCCCAGCCGCGCGTGAGCGACTTCGTCGCCTGGCTCACACCCCGTGCCGAGAAGGCCTGGCAGGACAGCCTCCAGGCGGCGGCGCCGCAGGTCGAGAAGGCAGCGACCAAGGCGGCACCGCTCATCGACACGGCACACGACAAGCTCGTCGAGGACGTGCTCCCCAAGATGGTCGCCGCGTTCAACGTCGCTGCGGCCAACGCGGCGGCAGCGCAGGGCAAGGCCTCCCTCGCCGAGACCGTCACCGACGCCGCGGAGAAGGCCCAGCGCAAGAGCTCGCGCAAGGGCTGGGTCGTCGCGCTGGTCGCAGGCGGCGCCGCCGTGGCGGGCTACGTGTTCTGGAAGCGCGCGCAGCCGCAGACCGACCCGTGGGCCGAGCCCTGGGAGCAGGCAGCCGGCGCCGACTACTCCAACAGCACCACGCGTACCCCCGGGGTCGGCGCGGCGGCGGGATCCGCCGTCGCCAAGGGCCGTGAGGCCGGGGCGAAGGCGGCGCAGACCGCCAAGGACCTCGGCGCGCGCGCCTACTCCGCCGCCGGCCCCGCGTTCGAGGCGGCCAAGGAGAAGGCGGGTCCGGTCCTCGACGCCGCCAAGGAGAAGGCCGCGCCGGTTCTCGACGCGGCCAAGGCCCGGGTGCAGAAGTCGGGCGACGCGACGGCGGAGTCCGACGCGTCCGCCGGCGGTCCCGGGTCGTCCACGACGGGCGAGCCCGCCGTCAACGCGGCCGGTACTGCTGCTCCTGCCGACGCCTCCGGTGCCTCCACGGCGGCCGGGACGAAGAAGTCGGGCGGGAAGAGCACGTCCCCCGGCGAGACGCCGATCGCCGACGAGGTGGCCGAGGCCGCCGCGGACGCGTCGAAGCCCAAGGGCAACGGCGGCAAGCAGGGCTGAGACCGCAGACAGCGCGGCGCCCGTCTGCCCGGCACCTGAGGTGTCGGGCAGGCGGGCGCCGTCGTCTCGGGGCGCTCAGCCGCCGATCGGCGTCGCCGACCCGCTGAACGGGTCGAGCTGGATGAACGCCTCCGCCGGGTCGCCGTCGTGGACGAGCGACTCCTGGTTGACGACGTCGTCGAACGCGAAGGCGTACGCCTTGCCGTCCGCCATCTGCTCGTGGATGAACTTGGCGTAGTAGTTCGTCACGGCGTCCTGGTAAAAGCCGGCCGGGTCGTCCGTCGGCTGGGTGGCGCTCTCGAGCAGCGACGACCGGTTGAACCCGGCGCACAGGGTGCGGGCGATCGCGCCCACGTCGTCGTTGGGCGCCGCGAGGTCACCGGCGCAGCCGAAGATCGACTCACCGGACGGCTTGGGGAACGTCGCGACGACGGCACCGGAGGTGTCGGTGAACGTCATCGTGTCGCCCGAGACCGTGCCGAAGAACTTCGTCTCCGGCTCATGGGCGTACGGCACGACCGTGAGCGTCTCGCTCGAGTACGTCGACCACACCCGGTCGACGTAGTCGGACAGCACGTCCGCGTCGATCTGTCCGGTGCCCACGGCGTGGCCGGGGGACAGGACGCGCAGCACGTCCCCGTCCGGTCCGGTCTGGGCGAGCCCGTCCCAGCCGTCCTGCTGCGAGAGCGTTGAGACGACGTTCTCCCAGCCGTCGGGCTTGAGCATGCCGGTGCGGAGCAGCTCGCCGCCCGCGGTGCGCAGGCCCGTCTGGTAGGGCGCGGAGAAGAAGTCGACCTGCGTGCTGTTGATCCACAGGCCGGAGTCGTTGAGCGTGTACTCCGTCCAGTTGAACAGGATGTCGCGGTTGGGGTCGTCCGGGTTCTGCACGGCCGGCTGCACGAGCTGACCGTCGTTGACGATCTTGAAGTCGAGCTTGCTGCCGTAGGAGAAGTACACCCGCCCGGAGAGCTTGGGCATCTGGATGGTCAGGTCCTGCCCGGCGGCGGGGCCCGCGATCGACGCGTCGGGTGCCGGCTCCGGCACGCTGCCCGCGTCCGGCCACGGGTGGAACGTGCCCTCGGCGTCGGCGTAGCCGAGCTCGCCGCCCTGCTCGCCGAGCACGTACACGAAGACCTCGTCGCTGCGGCCCGAGTCGTTGCTGATGGTGAGCGGGATGGTGGCGGGTACGGCGGTCGCGGACGGGGTGGCGACCACAGCGGCCGAGACGGCTGCGGTCATGACGGCGACACTGCCGACGATTTTCCTGGTCAGGGACACTCGGTCCTCCTCGAGACGACGAGGGGCCGGTCAGGTGGGTGGTGCTTGCCCCTCGCTCTCGACGATATGGAAGGGGTCCTTCCGTGTCAGTTTTCACCCCCCGATTGGGGGCAGGAACGGCCGCGAGCGGGCAAAGATACGTGGTCGCCACGACCCGGACCTACGTGGTCTCCCGCACCTTCCACCGCCCCCGCCCGTGGGAACGCTCCCAGCCAGGGCTCACCGGTCGCTGCGGCGGCGACGCGAGACGACGATGTTCCGCGATGCCCTCAGCCTCGTGCCTGGCATCAACCCGAGCGACTGGATCACCTACGAGCTGCGGCACTCGTTCGTGTCGATCCCCTCGTAACACGGCATGCCGGTCGAAGAGATATCTCGGCTCATGGGTTACTCGGGTACGGCGGTCACGGAACTGGTCTACCGCCACGAACTGCGCCCGGTTCTCCAGTCGGGAGCGGAACTCATGGACGCCGTGTTCCCTGTTCTGAGCACGCCGAAGGAAGATGACGATGACGCTGCCTAGGCTCTCGAATTGGCACCAGCGGGCTCGGGCGCAAGAAAACCCACCTGCACCGAGGAGTATCAGTGCAGGTGGGACGGTGTGGAGCCAGCGGGACTCGAACCCGCAACCCCCTGCTTGCAAAGCAGGTGCGCTACCAATTGCGCCATGGCCCCGCTGCGGGGGCGCTCAGTCGATGGAGTCGGTGACCTCGGACCAGAGATCGCGACCGGAGGCGTCCTC
>DATGOB010000296.1:0-7147 GCA_036010205.1 Promicromonospora sp.
CCCCCGGGCCTGACCAGGGGAGGGCCCCGCGCGTGTCCACGACCGCGTCCGGCATGCGAGACGGCGCCGGGAGACCGTTGACACGCCCCTGACCCGGCCGTAACTTCCCGCGCACCTCGATCCCCGACGACGTTCCCGACCACATCGGTCGGGAACACGACCCGACCCCAGCCCCCGCGTCACCGCCGGTGACGGGCCTGAGTGCACCCGCACGCAGGTCTGCCTCGGCGTGCCCTCGCGCGGACATCGGAGAGGACCTCGCATGTACCCGACCAGCCGTCAGCAGGACGCACCCCTGCGCCGCTCCGCCCGGCGCGCCGCCTCGATCGCCGCCGTCCTCGGCGCCTGCCTCGCGCTGGCCGGCTGCGCGGGCACCGCAGCGCAGGGGGCAGGCCAGGAGGCAGGTCCTGCCGAGCCCGCCCCGGGCGGCACCCTGCGGTTCGCGCTCGGCGCGGCACCGCAGGGCGTGGACCCGCAGCAGGTCGGCACCAACGTGAGCATCTACGTCGCACGCCAGCTCGCCGACTCGCTCACCGACCAGGACCCGGTGACCGGCCGCATCGAGCCGTGGCTCGCGGAGAGCTGGGACATCAGCGACGACCTCACCCGCTTCACGTTCCACCTGCGCGAGGGCGTCACGTTCTCCGACGGCAGCGACCTGACCGCGGACGACGTCAAGGCAGGCTTCGACGCGATCGCGGGCGACCTCGGGGCGACCGCCCCGCTCGCGGCGAGCTACCTGGCCGGCTACGAGGGCACAGAGATCGCCGACGACCACACCCTCACCGTCGTCTTCGACGCACCGAACGCCCAGTTCCTGCAGGCGACCTCGACCGTGTCGCTCGCGGTGCTGGCGCAGGAGACCGCCGCCGTCGACCCGTCCGAGCGGTTGCAGGGCGAGATCGTCGGGTCGGGCCCCTTCGTCCTGGAGAGCTACACGCAGGACCAGGGTGCCGTGCTCACGCGCCGCGCCGGGTACGACTGGGCGCCCGCGTCCGCCGCCCACGACGGCGAGGCGTACCTCGACCGCATCGAGTTCTCCGTGGTGCCGGAGTCCGGCGTGCGCGCGGGCGGTCTCGCGTCCGACCAGTTCGACGCCGTCGGCGACGTGCTGCCGCAGGACGTGCCGCAGATCGAGGGCTCGGGCGGCACCGTCCTGACCCGCGCGAACCCCGGCGTGCCGTTCATCCTCCAGCCCAACCTCACGCGCCCGCCGCTGGACGACGCCGACGTCCGCCGCGCACTGCTGCTCGCCGTCGACCGGACCGAGCTCGTCGACACGGTGCTCTCCGACGCCTTCGAGCCGGCCACCGGCGTGCTCGCCTCCACGACGCCGGGTTACGTGGACCGGTCCGACCGGCTCGCGTTCGACCCCGACGAGGCGGGCCGCATCCTCGGTGCGGCGGGCTGGACGCCCGGCGCCGACGGCATCCGGGTCAAGGACGGCGAGCCCCTCGAGCTCGAGGTCACCTACGCGCCCGTGTTCACGGGCAGCGGCCCGGTGCTCGAGCTGGTCGCCCAGCAGCTCCGCGCCGTCGGCGTCGACCTGCGTCTGCGCCAGGTCACCGCGGCGGAGCAGACCACCGCGCAGCAGTCGGGCGACTACGACCTGTACTACTACAACGTCACCCGGGCCGACGCCGACATCCTGCGCACGCAGTTCTCGACGGCGCAGCGCAACCTCAGCCTGCGCGAGGCGGACGACGTCGTCGACCCCCTGCTGGAGGAGCAGCTCGGCGAGCGTGACGCGGACGCGAGGGCCGCGCTCGTCGCCGACGCGCAGGACGCGATCCTCGACGACGCCCTCGCGGTACCGCTGTTCGAGCTCTCGCAGTCGATCGGCGTGCGCGGAGACGTGCACGACGTCACCTTCGACGCCTCCTCCCGCCTCCTGTTCCACGACGCCTGGATCGAGCAGGAGGGCTGATGGCCGCCTACGTCCTGCGCCGGGTCGGCGGCGCCGTCGGGGTGCTCTGGGCGGCGTTCACCGTCTCCTACCTCATCCTCTACCTGCTGCCGAGCGACCCCGTCGCGATCATGCTCGACCAGGGCGCGGGCGGCGAGCGCGTCGACCCCGCCCGCGTGGCCGAGCTGCGCGAGCGGTACGGGTTCGACCAGGGGCCCGTCCAGCAGTACCTCACCCTCCTCGGCCGCGCCCTCACGGGTGACCTCGGCACGTCGATCAGCAGCGGGGCGCCCGTCGCGGGACTCATCGCCGACGCCCTGCCGCAGACCGCCCAGCTGGCGGGCCTCGCGCTCGTGCTCGGGCTGGCCGGCGGGACCGCGATCGCGGGGCTCGCGTCGTGGACCCGTGCCGCCTGGCTCCGCGACCTCCTGCTCCTGCTGCCGCCGCTCGGTGTCGCCGTGCCCGGCTTCTGGGTGGGCCTGGTCCTGCTGCACCTGTTCTCGTTCACCTGGTTCGTCTTCCCGGCCGTCGGCAACGAGGGGTTCTCCGCGCTCGTGCTGCCCGCCGTCACGCTCGCGGTCGGGCTGTCGGCCGTCGTCGCGCAGGTGCTCGCCCAGGGACTGCGCGAGGCGTGGCGGGCCCCCTACGTGGAGGTCGCCTTCGCCAAGGGTGCCGGTCGGGGCCGGGTGCTGGCGGCGCACGTGGCGCGCAACGGGTCGCTGCCCACCGTCACCGTGCTCGGCGTGCTCGTGGGCAACCTGCTCGGCGGCACGGTCGTGGTCGAGACGGTGTTCTCCCGCCAGGGCTTCGGCCGCCTCGTCGAGAACGCCGTGACGACGCAGGACATCCCGGTGGTCCAGGGGCTCGTCGTGGTCGCGGCGGCGGTCTTCGTCACCACGAGCCTGCTCGCCGACCTCGCCCACCCGCTGCTCGACCCCCGCGTCACCACCGCACGGGGCGCGCGATGACGGCGCTCCGGCCCCCGGTGCGTCCCGCCGGCCGGCTCGCCGCCCTCGCCCGCCCCGCGACCCTCGTGGCGGCGCTCGCCGTCGCCGTCGTCCTCCTGTGGGCGCTCGCCCCCGGTCTGTTCACCGGCCACGACCCGGTCACCGGCGTGCCCGCCGAACGGCTCCAGGCCCCCGGCGCCGCCCACTGGTTCGGCACCGACCACCTCGGCCGCGACCTGTACGCACGCACCGTGCACGGCACCAGCCTGTCCGTGCGCGCCGCGCTCCTGGCCATCGCCGTCGCCCTCGTCGCGGGCTCCGCCGTCGGGCTCGTCGCCGGGTTCACGGGCGGCCCCGTCGACGAGGCGCTCATGCGCGGCACCGACGTGCTGCTCGCCATCCCCGGCCTGCTCCTGTCGCTCGCGGTCGTCACGGCACTCGGCTTCGGCACGGTCAAGGTCGCGATCGCCGTCGGCGTCGCCTCCGTCGCCACCTTCGCGCGCGTCATGCGCACCCAGGTGCTGCGCGTCCGGCACGCCACCTACGTCGAGGCAGCACGTCTCGCCGGCGCCGGCCGCGCCGCCGTCCTGCTGCGCCACGTCCTGCCCAACGCGGCAGGGCCCGTGCTGGCGCTCGCGGCGGTCGAGCTCGGCGCGGTGATCCTCGCGGTCTCGGCCCTGAGCTTCCTCGGGTACGGGGCCACGCCGCCGACGCCGGAGTGGGGCTCGCTCGTCGCCGAGGGGCGTGACTACCTGGCCGTGGCGTGGTGGTACTCGACCCTGCCGGGTCTCGTCGTCGCCGTGTTCGTGCTCGCCGTCGGCGTGCTGGGGCGGGCGCTGGCCCGCGAGGGGAGGACCGACCGATGACCTTCACGACGAGGCAGGCCGCCGCGCGGGACGTGGTGCCCGTTCCCGGGGCCGTCGGGGCGGGGGAGGGCGCGCCCGGTGCCCTGCTCACGGTGCGCGGTCTGCGCGTCGCGTACGGCGGCCGCGAGGTGGTGCACGGCATCGACCTGGACGTGCGGCCCGGCGAGGTCGTCGCGCTCGTGGGCGAGTCGGGCAGCGGCAAGTCCACCACCGCGCACGCGCTCGTCGGCCTGCTGCCCGACGGCGGGCACGTCACCGGGGGCGAGGTGCGCCTCACCGACACCGGGCACGAGCGGGCGGTGTCGCTCACCGCGCTGCTGCCGGACGCGTGGCGGCGTGTGCGCGGCGTCCGCATCGGCCTCGTGCCGCAGGACCCCGGCGCGGGCCTCGACCCGGTCGTGCGGGTCGGGGAGCAGGTCGCCGAGGCGCTCGTGGTGCACGGCACGCCGCGGCGGGACGCGCGCCGCCGGGCCGTCGAGATCCTCGGTGCCGTCGGCCTGGACCACCCGGAGCTGCGCGCCCGCCAGTACCCGCACCAGCTCTCGGGCGGCATGCGGCAGCGCGTGCTCGTCGGCATCGCGACGGCGTGCGAGCCGCGCCTCGTGATCGCCGACGAGCCGACGTCGGCCCTCGACGTGACGGTGCAGCGCCGGGTGCTCGACCTGCTCGCGGACCTCACGTCCCGCACCGGCACGGCCGTGCTGCTCATCACCCACGACCTCGCCGTGGCGGCCCACCGCGCGGACCGCGTCGTGGTGCTCAAGGACGGGCGGGTCGTGGAGGAGGGCCCCGCGCGGCAGGTGCTCGGTGCACCCGCGCACCCGTACACCCGCGAGCTCGTCGCCGCGGTGCCGGGACGGGCGACGTCGGCGGCGGCAACAAATAGTGTGCCAAGCGCCGCCGTCCTCCCCGACGCGGCCGCCGCACCAGCGCTCCTGGAGGCGCGGGGGCTCGTCAAGGAGTTCCGGCTCGGCCGCGGTCGGCGGCTGCGCGCCGTCGACGACGTGTCGTTCACCGTGCCGCGGGGTTCGGCGTACGCACTGGTGGGGGAGTCGGGGTCGGGCAAGTCGACGACCGCACGCCTCGTGCTCGGCCTGGAGCGCCCGGACGCCGGGTCGGTGCGGCTGGACGGTGCGCCCGTCGCCGACGACCGTGCGACCCGGCGCAGGACCCAGCTCGTGCACCAGGACCCGTACTCGTCGCTCGACCCGCGGTTCACGGTGTCCGCGGTCGTGCAGGAGCCGCTGCGCGCGCACCGGGTCGGTGACCGGGCCGAGCGGCGCGACCGGGTCGCCCACCTGCTCGAGCAGGTGCACCTGTCGCCGGACCTGGCCGGGCGTCGCCCCGCGGAGCTCTCGGGCGGACAGCGGCAGCGTGTGGCCATCGCCCGTGCCCTCGCGCTCGACCCGGAGCTGCTGGTGCTCGACGAGCCGACCTCCGCGCTCGACGTGTCGGTGCAGGCCCGCGTGCTCGAGCTGCTGGACCGGCTCCGGGCCGAGCGGGGCCTGACCTACCTGTTCGTGTCCCACGACCTCGCGGTGGTGCGCCAGGTCGCCGACCACGTCGGCGTGCTGAGCGCCGGCCGGCTCGTGGAGACCGGCCCCGTCGGCCGCGTCTTCGACCACCCCGCCCACCCCTACACCGCCGACCTGATCGCCGCGATCCCCGGCGCCGCCCGGCGCCCTGACCGGAAGGACCACCCATGACCGGAACCCTCGGGAGCACACGGGCCGCGACGTCGGGCGCGCAGGCCGCGGACCGGCACGCGGCCTGGCGCGCCGCCCGCGACCGCGCGCTGCGCGCCCCGCACGGCTGGCTGTCGCCGACCGCCCTGCTGTGGCCCACGTCGACCCCCGGCCGCCTGCCGGGGCTCCCCGGCGAGTGGTGGGTCGCCGACGACCGGCTCCTGACCCGAGCCGTGGCAGGCGACGAGAGCGTCCTGGTGGGCGAGCTCGTCGAGTACGGCGGCCCGACGGCGGTCTCCGTGGCCGAGGGGCGCAGCCTCGTGCTCGGCACGTTCCTGCCCGCGGGGCGCTCCGGCACGGCGTCGGACGGCGACCCGGACGGTGGTTCGGACGGCGAGCGGGAGGTCGCCGTCGAGGTGGTGCGCCGCACCGGCCGGTACGGCCTGCGTCCGCGTGACCCGCTCGCCCCCACCCGCACCGGCTTCACCGGCGTCCCGGCGTTCGCGTACGACCCGGCGTGGGTGCTCGACGCACCCGTGCGCTGGTACGACGAGCCCGCACCACGGACGGTCGGCGCGGCCCGGCCACGGCTGGTGCACCACGTGGAGGCGGTCGGCGAGATCGAGGTCCGGCACGACGGGGCGACGCACGTCCTCGTCCTGACGGGCAGCCGCACCCGGCCGACGGTCCTGTTCACCGACGAGGCGGACGGCGTCGCGCCGTGGCGGGTCGTCGACGTCGAGGCAGGGGACGAGCAGCAGGGCACCGTCCGCGTCGACCTCAACCGGGCGACCAACCTGCCGTTCGCGTTCACCGACCACGGCACGTGCCCCGCCCCGGTGCCCGGCAACCACCTGCCGTTCGCCGTGACCGCGGGCGAGAGGGCACCGCGATGACGACGCCTGCCACCACGCCTCACGCCGTGCCGCTGTCCGTGCTCGACCTCGCGCTGGTCCCCGAGGGCGGCACCGGCGCCGAGGCGCTCCGCGACGCCGTCGACCTCGCCGTCGACCTCGACGAGCTCGGGTACCGGCGCGTCTGGTACGCCGAGCACCACCTCGCGCCGGGCGTCGCCTCGGCGGCACCGGCCGTCCTGGCCTCCGCCGTCGCCGCCCGCACGTCCCGCATCCGGGTCGGCTCGGGCGCCGTGCTCCTGTCGACGACGTCGCCCCTGGTCGCCGCGGAGCAGTTCGGCACGATCGCCGCCCTGCACCCCGGACGCGTCGATCTCGGCCTGGGGCGGGCGTTCACCGTGCCGCCGTCGGGCGGGCGACCGGCCCCGCCGCCCCGTCCGGTGCCGTCGGCCGGTCCCCGCGTCGTGGACGGGCTGTACGTGCCGCCCGCCCCGCCCACCGGGCTCGACGACCCCGCGCTCCGCGACCGCCTGGCCGCCCAGCAGGAGGTCGTCGGCGCCCAGCGCACACCCGGCGGCCTGCGGGCGGAGGTGGAGCTCGTGCTCGGCCTCCGGCGCGGCATGTACCGCGACGCGGACGGCGGCGCGTGGTCGAGCCCGCCCGTCGAGGGCGCGGCGTTCGACCTGTGGCTGCTCGCCTCCAGCGGCGGCGAGAGCGCCCGTGTGGCCGGCGAGCTGGGTCTGCCCCTCGCGGCGAACTTCCACGTCAGCCCGGCGACGGTGCTGGACACCGTCGCGGCCTACCGGGCGGCGTTCCGGCCGGGAGTGCTGAGGGCGCCGTACGTGCTCGTGTCGGCGGACGTACTCGTCGCCGACACCCTGGAGCAGGC
>DATGOB010000297.1:0-13130 GCA_036010205.1 Promicromonospora sp.
CGCGCTAGCGGTTGCGGAAGAGGCCCGTTCTGTCCAGAGTGCCCTTGACGTCCCCGCCCTCGCCGATGACGCGGCCGCACCGCTGCGCGTGCGGCTGGCCGAGCTCAGGAGGCTGACATGACGAGCCAGGATGCGACGCTCAGCGCGCGCACCGAGGACCTCGGCCGCGCGCTGCAGATCGCCGGGTCGCGACTCGACGACACCGTGTTCGGCAAGGTGGCCAGCTCCGTGGCCGGCGTGCGGGAGCGGCTCGCCCTCGGCGTCGACCACACCGTCGTCGCCCTGGCGGGCGGCACCGGGTCCGGCAAGTCGAGCACGTTCAACAAGATCTCACGCCTCACGTTCGCCGACGTCGGTGTCAAGCGCCCGACCACGGCCAAGGTCACCGCGTGCTCGTGGAGCGACGACGCCTCCGCCCTGCTCGACTGGCTCGGCGTGGAGCGCGAGCGCCGGATCACCCGAGCGGGCGAGCTCGACGCGGCCGACGAGGCGAGCCTCGCCGGTCTCGTGCTGCTCGACCTGCCCGACCACGACTCGGTCGCCCCCGGGCACCGCGAGGTGGTCGACAAGGTGCTGCCGCTGGTGGACCTGCTCGTGTGGGTCGTCGACCCGCAGAAGTACGCCGACGACGCCCTGCACACCGGCTACCTGCGCGACACACCGGGCATGCAGGCGTCCACGGTCGTCGTGCTCAACCAGATCGACACGGTGCCCGTCGGGCAGCGCGAGAACCTCGTCAACGACGTCAAGCGCCTCCTGCGCGACGACGGTCTCGACGACGTGCCGGTCGTGGCAGCCTCGACCAAGACGGACGTCGGCATCGCCGAGCTGCGGAGCCTGCTCGAGCAGACCGTCGCACGCCGTTCCGTCGCGGCGGGCCGCGCGGCCGGCGAGCTCGACGCCGCGGCCGCCCTGCTGCTCAGCCAGACGCCGGCCGAGGTGCCCTGGCACGTCGACACGGTGCTGGAGCGCGAGGTCGACGCGCTGGCGCGTGCCACGGGGCTGGAGTCCGTGGCGGCGCAGGTGGGCGCAGCGGTGCGCAACGGCTACGGGTCGCCCGAGTTCCGGCCGCCGGACGGCGACGCGATCGCCCTGTCGCGGTCCCGCTGGCTGACCGGCGCGGGGGAGGCGCTCACGCCGGGCTGGCAGCGGTCGCTCGCCTCGGGCGTCTCGTCCGCCCAGGAGCTCGCCGGTGCGGTCGCTTCCGCCCTCCAGGGCATCTCCCTCGACACCCGCGGGCCGACGACGCAGCGGCTCACCCGCCGGCTCGCGCTCGGTGCGGTGGTCGTCGCCGTCGTGCTCGGCCTCCTCACGGTGCTCGCCGCGCTCGACCTGCTGCCGGTCGGCGACACGGCGGCCACCGTGCTCGGCGTCCTGGCCATCGCCGCGGCCGTGACGGCGCTCGTGGCGTTCCTCACCGGGATGCAGGTGCGCAGAGCGCTGGCGGCGCGGCGCACGCAGGGCGTGATCGCCTCCGGCCGTGCCGCGCTCGAGCGGGTGCTGCGCCAGACCATGGGCGTACCGACCCAGAAGCTGCTCGACGAGCACCGCGCGGTGCGCGAGCTCGCACAGAGCGCACGCGACGACGGGCCGTCGGAACCGCTGCGCCTGGCAGAGAGCTCGACCACAGGGGCTCCGATGCCGCCTGCGTCCCCAGGGACGGTCCGGCTGAGCGATCTGGGCACCGTCCGCGCCTGATGCTGGGTGCGGGTCGGCCGCTCGGGCCGGCCCGGACACCCAGGAGGGCCCATGAAGGACGTCGTGGTGACCGTGTCGGGCTTCGCGGGCAGCAACCCCGCGCTGCACGTGACCCCGGACAAGGACAAGGAGTGGACGTCGTTCCGCGTGGCGAGCACCCGCCGCTACGTGAACGACGACGGCGAGTGGACCGACGGCAGGACGCTGTGGTTCACGGTCAAGGCGTGGCGGGCGGCCGCGCAGAACGTGGCGCGGTCGGTGCGCAAGGGCGACCCGGTGGTCGTGACCGGCCGGCTTGAGCTCGACGAGTGGACGACGCCCGACGGCCAGGAGCGGGCCTCGCTCACGATCGCCGCCTCGGCCGTCGGCATCGACGCGACGCGGGGCAGGGTCGAGTTCTCCCGGCTCGTGCACCACGGCAGGCCCGCCGACGACCCGTTCGCGGTCGCGCCGGCGGGGCAGGACGGCGCGGAGGGTCCGGACAGCCCGCCCGAGGGGATGCCCGACGGGCTGACCGACCCTGACGACGCGGGGCAGCGGGAGCTGGTGACCGCGTAGGCTTGGGGAAGTCGTGCTCCGCGGTCGGCGGGTGCCGGGCACGCCCCGGGCGCACGCCGCCGGCACCCGCTCCGCGTGAGCGCACCCCGTCCCGAGCACGGTTCCGAGCACGAATCACGAGTACCTACCCCGAACGGTGGATCACAGGCAGTGGCTGAGTTCATCTACTCCATGTACAAGGCGCGCAAGGCGCACGGCGACAAGGTCATCCTCGATGACGTCTCGCTGAACTTCCTGCCCGGCGCCAAGATCGGCGTCGTCGGCCCCAACGGCGCCGGGAAGTCCACGATCCTCAAGATCATGGCCGGGCTGGACACCCCGTCGAACGGTGAGGCGCGCCTGTCGCCGGGCTACACGGTGGGCATCCTGCAGCAGGAGCCGCCGCTGAACGAGGAGAAGACCGTCCTCGGCAACGTCCAGGAGGCAGTCGGCGACATCCTGGCCAAGAAGCAGCGGTTCGACGAGATCTCGGCGCTCATGGCCGAGCCCGACGCCGACTTCGACGCGCTGCTGGCCGAGATGGGCACGCTGCAGGAGGAGATCGACGCGGCCGACGCCTGGGACCTCGACTCCCAGCTGGAACAGGCGATGGACGCCCTGCGCTGCCCGCCGCCGGACGCCGACGTCACCGTGCTCTCCGGTGGTGAGCGCCGCCGCGTCGCGCTGTGCAAGCTGCTCCTGGAGAAGCCCGACCTGCTGCTGCTCGACGAGCCCACCAACCACCTGGACGCCGAGTCCGTGCTGTGGCTCGAGCAGCACCTGGCCTCGTACCCGGGCGCCGTCCTCGCCGTGACCCACGACCGGTACTTCCTCGACCACGTCGCGGAGTGGATCTGCGAGGTCGACCGCGGCCGCCTGTACCCCTACGAGGGCAACTACTCGACCTACCTCGAGAAGAAGCAGGCGCGCCTGGAGGTCCAGGGCAAGAAGGACGCCAAGCTCTCGAAGCGCCTCAAGGAGGAGCTCGAGTGGGTGCGGTCCAACGCCAAGGGGCGGCAGACGAAGTCGAAGGCCCGCCTCGCGCGCTACGAGGAGATGGCGGCCGAGGCGGAGCGCACCAAGAAGCTCGACTTCGAGGAGATCCAGATTCCCGCGGGCCCGCGCATGGGCTCGCTGGTGCTGGAGGCCACCGACCTCAAGAAGGGCTTCGACGACCGCGTGCTCATCGACGGCCTGTCGTTCACGCTGCCGCGCAACGGCATCGTGGGCGTCATCGGTCCGAACGGCGTCGGCAAGACGACGCTCTTCAAGACCATCGTGGGCCTCGAGCCGCTCGACGGCGGCGAGCTCAAGGTCGGCGAGACCGTGTCGATCTCGTACGTGGACCAGTCCCGCGGCGGCATCGACCCGAAGAAGACGCTGTGGGAGGTCGTCTCCGACGGGCTCGACTTCATCAAGGTCGGCAACGTCGAGATCCCCTCGCGCGCCTACGTCGCGTCCTTCGGGTTCAAGGGCCCGGACCAGCAGAAGCCGGCCGGCGTGCTGTCGGGTGGTGAGCGCAACCGCCTCAACCTGGCGCTCACGCTCAAGCAGGGCGGCAACCTGCTGCTGCTGGACGAGCCCACCAACGACCTCGACGTCGAGACCCTCGGCTCGCTGGAGAACGCCCTGCTGGAGTTCCCGGGCTGCGCCGTCGTGGTCTCCCACGACCGGTGGTTCCTCGACCGCGTCGCGACCCACATCCTGGCCTACGAGGGCACGGAGGAGAACCCCGCGAACTGGTACTGGTTCGAGGGCAACTTCGAGTCGTACGAGGCCAACAAGGTGGAGCGCCTGGGCGCCGACGCGGCCCGCCCGCACCGCGTCACCTACCGTCGTCTGACGCGCGACTGAGGTCTCCGCGCCGCGAGGTTCGGTCCTCTGTGGCGCGCACCCCGGCGAGGTCGGCAGCTCGTTCCTGGATCGGCACATCGAGCTGCCGATCTCGGGACAGGGTGCCGACCTCGCTGCGTGGGGCGGACATGGTGCCGACCGTGCAGCGCCCGGCGCCTGTCCGACCGGACAAAAGGGGTTAATGCAGCAGAGATTCCTTGCCGCACCAGGGCATCTCCGACAGGATGCCGCGGTGAGCCCCATGCGACGGCCAGGCTGGAACGACCTTCCTCCTGCCCTGCGATCGCGGATCAACCACCTGCTCGGCGCCCGCGTGCTCGCGGCAGGCGTGCCGAATGACTCCGGGATCCTGCCCGGCACCCAGCTCCAGGTGCAGACGAGCCAGGGAAACGCGTTCCTCAAGGCCCTGGACGCCCAGAACCCCGCGCGCCTGGACCTGCTGCGCCAGGAGATCGCGCTCAACCCGCTGCTGCCGCCCGGCACACCCAGCCCCGAGCTGCTCTGGTCGCTCGACGAGGAGCTGCCCGGGCTGGGCACGTGGGTCGCGGTCGCGTACCGGATGCGCGCGACCCTGCGCCCGGTCGACCTCGACTGGCCGGACGAGGACGTCGCCGGACTGGTGCGGGCAGCGCGCTCCATCGGCGAGATCGAGGCGCCGGACGACCCGATGTTCGTGCCCGAGGTCAAGTCGTTCCCCACCCAGGCGTGGGAGGTGCTGGCCGACCAGCGGCCGGCCGGGCTCGCGAACCACTCGCCCTGGCTCGCGGGCAGGCTCGAGGGTCTCGCCGAGATCGCGGCGCACGCGCCCGAGGCGATCGCGGGCACGAGCCTGCAGCACGGCATGCTGCGGGTGCAGAACGTGCTGCTCCCGGACGTCCCGGGGGAGGAGCCGCTCGTCACCGACTGGGTCCGCGGCGGCGTCGGCGCCCCGTACCTCGACCTCGTCTCGATGCTGCTGCACGTGCGGGTGCACGGCGGCCCGCCGCCTGAGGCGACCCTGCGCAGGTACGGCCTGCCCACCGGCACCGACCCCGACGCGGTGACCTGCTGGATCGCCGTCCTCGCCGGGCACTACGTGCACTCGTCGATGGAGCCGCCGCCGTCCGACATGCCGGAGGTGCGCGCGGCCGAGCACCGCCTGGCGCGCGCCGCGGTGGCCTGGCTGCAGACCCGGCTGGGCTACTGAGCGGCCGTCCGTCGTCTCGCATACGGTTTGTGGTTTGCGGGTGAAAGCCCAGGCAGGCAAACTCCGGCCATGAGTGCTGTCCGTCGGCCGGCGTGGTCCGACCTCCCCCCGTCCGTCCGGTCCCGGGTGAACGAGATCCTGGGCGGGCGCGTCATCGGCTCCGCCCCGCTGGCCGGCACCGAGAGCTCCGGCCAGCTCGAGGTGCTCCAGACGGCGTCGAGCCGGTGGATCGTCCGGGCGGTCGGCCCCGAGGCGCCCGTGACGCAGGACCGCCTCGCCGCCGAGCAGGCATTCCTCGCCCTCCTGCCCGACGACGTGCCGACACCGCCGCGCGAGTGGTTCGTGGACGAGGTGCTTCCGGGCGCCGGTCGCTGGGTGGCCCTGGGCTACCGCGACGAGCCGGTGCGGCCGCCCCGCGACCCCTGGGACGAGGCCGACCTGGCCGCTGCCGTCGAGCTCGCCATCCAGGTCGGCACCCTCGACGCGCCGCCCGACCTGCCCGACGCCCTCGACGTGATCGACGTCGGGGCGTGGGCCAGGATGGCCGCGGACCGGCCCGCCGGGCTGTCGGCGTTCACGCCCTGGCTCGCCGACAAGGTGGAGCACCTCGCGGACATCGCGGGGCACGCCCCCGAGGCGATGTCGGGCAAGAACCTCGTGCACGGCGCGCTGCGCCGCGAGTCGATCATGATCACGGACCACGGGTGGGACGCGACGAGCGCGCACGCCGTCGACTGGTTCATGCCGTCCCGTGGTGCCGCGTTCCTCGACGTCGTGCTCCTGCTGCCGTACCTGCGGGTCGACGGCGCGCCCCCGCCCGAGGTCGTGCTCGACCGGCACCCGCTGGCCGACGTCGACCCGGAGGCGCTGACCTGCGCCGTCGCCGCGGTGGCCGGGGCGCTCGTGCTGGGGTCCATGCGGGCGCCCGAGCCGGGCATGCCGCACGAGCGGGCGGTGCAGCGCGAGGCCGCGCGTGCCGCTCTCGAGTGGCTGCGCGCACGGCTCGGCAACTGACGACCCGGCGGCGCACCGGCGCGCCCTGCGCGCACGCCCGCGCCTGACCAGGGACTCTGCGGCAGACTGTCGGCATGAGCGATCAGCCCGACGCCGCGCCTCGCCCCGCGCCCGAGCCCGACGACGGCTCCGCGCTGACGGGCGCGCTCGAGGTGCTCCGTGCCAGGCTCGGCGCGCTCCGGCTGCCGCTGGAGACGGCGGGCGCCGCAGCGGCCCGCACCGAGCTGCGGCGCGCCACCGACCAGCTCGACGACTACCTGCTGCCCCGCCTGCGGGCGCAGAAGGCGCCGCTGCTCGTCGTGGTCGGCGGCTCGACCGGCGCGGGCAAGTCGACGCTCGTCAACTCGCTGCTGGGCGAGCAGGTCACCCAGCCGGGCGTGCTGCGCCCCACGACGAAGGCGCCGGTGCTGGTGCACCACCCGCTCGACGCGCGCTGGTTCTCCACCGACCGGGTGCTGCCCGGCCTCGCCCGCGTCACGGGCGCCGCCGCCGAGCCCGGCCGGTCGCTGCGGCTCGTCGCGAGCGACGCGCTGCCCAAGGGCCTCGCGCTGCTCGACGCGCCGGACATCGACTCGGTCGACACCGCGAACCGCGAGCTCGCCGCGCAGCTCCTCGGGGCGGCGGACCTGTGGCTGTTCGTCACGACGTCCGCCCGCTACGCCGACGCCGTCCCCTGGGACCTGCTGCAGCAGGCCGCCGCGCGCAAGGCCCAGGTCGCCATCGTGCTGGACCGGGTGGACCCCGGGGCCGAGGCCACGGCCGACGACCTGCGGGACATGATGGAGGAGCAGGGTCTGGCGCAGAGCCCGCTGTTCGTCGTCGGCGAGGCCGAGCTGACCGACGGGCTGCTGCCCGAGGAGAGCGTCGGCGACGTGTCGCGCTGGCTCACCGGGCTGGGCGGCGACGCCGAGGCCCGGCGGCGGGTCATCTCCGCGACACGGGACGGTGTGGTCGACTCCCTCGTGCTGCGCGCCGCCGAGCTCGCGGACGCCGTCGACGAGCAGCGTGCCGCCGACGCCCGGCTGCGGCACGCCGTGGAGCGCGCCTACGCGGACGCCGTCGCCCAGGTGACCGCCGCGACGTCGGACGGCGCGCTGCTCCGGGGCGAGGTGCTCGCCCGCTGGCAGGACCTCGTCGGCACCGGCGAGTTCTTCCGCGCCGTCGAGCAGGGCATCGGCCGGTTCCGTGACGCGGTCACGGGGTTCTTCCGCGGCACGCCGCGCCAGGCGCCCCAGGTCGAGCAGGCCATCGCGCACGGGCTCGAGTCCGTGGTGCTCGACGCCGCGGAGGAGGCCGCCGAGCGGTCCTACCAGGCGTGGCGCGGCGACGCGGCGGGCGCCGCGCTGCTCGAGGGCCTCGAGCTGCTGCGCACCCCCGCGACGCTGCGGGCGGAGGTCGGCGAGCAGATCCGCGCGTGGCAGGGCGACGTCCTGGGGCTCGTGCGCGAGCAGGGCGAGTCCAAGCGGGGCAGGGCGCGGGCGCTGTCGTTCGGCGTGAACGGGCTGGGCGTCGCACTCATGATCTTCGTGTTCGCCTCCACGGGCGGCCTGACCGGCATCGAGGTCGGCATCGCGGGCGGCTCGGCGGTGCTCGCCCAGCGACTGCTCGAGGCGGTCTTCGGGGAGGACGCCGTCCGCGGGCTGGCCGTCCAGGCGCGCGACCGCCTGCGCGCGCGCATCCAGGCGGTCATGGAGGGCCAGGGCGCGCGCTACACCGCGCAGCTCGACGCGCTGGGCTCGGCCGACGCCTCGGGTGCGAGCCTCCGCGAGGCCGCCGACGACGTCGCGGCGGCAGCGGCGGCCGAGCGGCGCGCACGGGGCGCCGTCGCACCGGCGGACGCCCCCGGCCCCGTGGCCGAGACGGAGAGCCGCGGCCTGCGCGGCGTGCGCTCCCGCCCGGCGGGGGAGGGCGTGGCACACGGCCGGTCCGACGTGCCGCAGGAGCCGTCCCGCCGAGGCTTCTGGAAGCGGCTGTTCGGCGAGGGCGACCGGTGAGCCGGCCGGACCTCGCCGCGCGCACGGCGGCCCTCGAGGACGCCGTCGAGGCGGCGGACGGCCGAGTCGACCCCGCGCTGCTCGACGAGGCGCGCGCCGTCGCGGAGCGGGCGAGGGAACGCGGCGGCCTGTCCGCCGAGCACACCGTGGTGGCACTGGCGGGCGCGACCGGATCGGGCAAGTCCTCCGTGCTCAACGCGGTGGCAGGGGCCGACGTGGCGCAGCCCGGCGTCCGGCGGCCCACGACGGCGCACGCGATGGCGGCCGTCTGGGGCGACGGCGCCGACCCGCTGCTGGACTGGCTCGAGGTCGGCCGGCGGCACCGCATGGGCCCGGCCGACGCCGGCGTCGGCACGGGACTCGTGCTGCTCGACCTGCCCGACCACGACTCGGTGGTCACCGAGCACCGCCTGCGCGCCGAGCGGCTCGTGCAGCGCGCCGACCTGCTGGTCTGGGTGGTCGACCCGCAGAAGTACGCCGACGCGGCGCTGCACGAGGGCTTCCTGCGCCCGCTCGCGGGCCGCGCCGAGGTGGTGGTCGTCGCGCTCAACCAGGCCGACCGCCTCACGCCCGACGAGACGACGGCGATGCTGGGCGACCTGCGACGGCTCGTGGCCGACGACGGCCTCGACGGGGCGCGCGTCCTCGCCGTGTCCGCGCGCACGGGACAGGGCATGGACGACCTGCGCGGCCTGCTCACCAGGGCAGCGGCGCGCCGCGAGGCCGCGACGGCGCGCCTCGCGGCCGACGAGCGGGCCGTGGCGCGGCGCATCGCCGAGGCGTGCGGCGCCCCCGCGGCCCGGGCGAGCGGGCAGGTCCGCGGCGATCTCGTGGCGGCGCTCGAGGCGGCCGCGGGCGTCCCGACGGTCGTCGCCGCCGTGCGCGCGTCCGCGAACCGCGACGCACGGGCCGCGACGGGTTGGCCGCCGACCCGCTGGCTCGGCCGGCTCCGGCGGGACCCGCTGCGGCGGCTCGGGCTGCGCACCGGCGACAGGGAGCAGCGGGCGCCGTCGGGCCGCGAGGACCTCGTGCGCACCTCGCTGCCGACGGCCCAGCCCGCCGTGCGCTCGGCCGCGGCGTCGGCGGTGCGGCGGTACGTCGAGGAGGTGACGCGCGGCGTCGCCGACCCGTGGGTCCTGGCCGCGCGGGCGCGCGGGCAGGTGGGCATCGACGAGCTGCCCGACGCCCTGGACCAGGCTGTCGCCGCGACGCGCGTGGAGGCGTCCCGGCGGCCGCTGTGGTGGTCGGTGGTCGACGTGCTGCAGTGGGTGCTGATCGCGGTGGTCGTCGCGGGCCTGGCCTGGCTGCTCGTGCTGTTCGGTCTCGCCTACCTCCAGCTCCCGCCCCCGCCGACACCCGTGCTGAGCCTGCCGACCTGGACCGGCGACGGCGTCGTCTTCCCCGGGGCGCCGGAACCCGGCGGCGGGCTCGACGTCGACCCGTTCCGGGTCCCGTGGCCCACCCTCATGGTGCTGGGCGGGCTCGTGCTCGGCCTGCTCGTCGCGCTCGTCTGCCGTGGGCTGGCGGCGCTCGGCGCGCGCCGGCGCGCCGCGGCGGCCCGGCGACGGCTGCGCCGGTCGGTCGCCGGCGTGGCCGACCGCCTCGTGCGCACCCCCGTGGCCGAGGAGCTCGACCGGCTGGCGGCGTGCCGCGCGGCCGCGTCGCGTGCGGCGTCCTGAGCACCCGCGGCACCGGGGGAGGATAGTCGCATGACACGCCTGCACGTCCCCGTCACGCTGCGCTGGTCCGACCTCGACGCCTACCAGCACGTCAACAACGTCGCGATGTTCCGCCTCCTGGAGGACGCGCGCATCACCGCCTTCTGGCAGCACCCGGAGGCGCCGGAGGGCGAGGCGTGGCCGACGGCGGTGGTGCCGACCGGGCCGGGCGCCGACTCGCACACCCTCGTGGCGGGCCAGCGCATCGAGTACCTGCGACCGCTGCTGTTCACCCGGACGCCCGTGCGCGTGGAGATGTGGCTCGGCCGCATCGGCGGCGCGAGCGCCGAGGTCTGCTACGAGGTGCACGACGGCGCCGCGAGCATGCCCCGCACCGGCCCGACGTCGGGCGGAGAGCCGTACGCGCGCGCGTCCACGACCCTCGTGTTCGTCGACGCCGCCACGAACCAGCCGCGCCGTCTCACGGAGACCGAGCGGCTGGCGTGGAAGGAGTTCGAGGAGGAGCCGATCGCGTTCCGCCGGGGCTGACCACCCCGGATCACTTTTCAACCCGACGTTTCTCGTTCTTGGCGGCCCTCAAAGACGAGAAACGTCGGGTTGAAAGGCGATCGGGCGTCGACGGCGCCGCCGAGTGGTGTCTTCCTGCCCGAATTGGTAGGTTCATCCGCCTTGGTTCGGAGACGGAGGAACGGTGGAGCTGCCCGCGCATCACGTCGACCCGGTCTCGCTGCACGAGGTCGTCCACGACGCCCCGGCGGCGCGGGCCCTGCTCGCCGAGCTCGCCCAGGACGGCGGCGACGAGCTGCTCGCCGCCCGCGTCGACCTGCTGCGGGCGCTGGCGCCGGAGTCGGACGACCCGGACGCGCAGCTCACGGAGGCCGAGCGGCTGGGCTGGCGCGCCGTCGGCCTGGCGGGCGGGCCGGGCGACGAGGTCGAGGCGGCCCACGCGCACGCGGACGAGGTACCGCTCGGTGCGGTGGCACCCGTGCTGCGGCTGGGGCACGTGCTCCAGCGCCGGCACCGGTTCGCGGAAGCGGACCTGCTGTTCGGGCTCGCGCTCGAGGCGACGCGCTTCCACGGCGAGCACGCCGCGAGCATCGAGCACGCGCGCCGGCTCGAGTTCCGCACCCTGTACCACTGGGGGCTGTGCCGGTACGAGCAGGCGCTCGACGTGCATGCCGAGCAGGCCCGGCCCTACCTCGGCGAGGCGCTGGCCCTCTTCGTGCGCGCCGGCGAGGTGCGGGTCGAGGCAGGGGCGACGGCGCAGGAGGTCGCGTCCGTGCGGCGGGCCGCACAGGCGGCACGCGACCGCCTGGGCGAGCTGGGCGCCTGACGCGGGCGACAGGCGCGGCGCCGGCCTCAGGCGGGCAGGCGGATCATGCCCTCCTGGCCGGCCGAGGCGACGAGGACGCCGTCCTGGTAGACGCCGGCGGTGCCGAGGGCGCGCCCGCCCTGCGCGGTGGGGGAGGTCTGCACGAAGAGCATCCACTCGTCCACGCGGACGTCGCGGTGCCACCACATGCCGTGGTCGAGGCTGGCCATCGGCACCGACGCGCCGACCTCCTGCCACGACTTGCCCGCCGCGCGCAGGGCAGGCTCGAGCATGAGCTGGTCGCACGCGAACGCGAGCAGCGCGCGGTGCATGGACTGCTCCGTGATCCCGAGCGGGCGACGGGTGCGCATCCACACGAGCTGCGTGGCGGGCGGCCGCCCGCCCTCGGTGACGGCGGCGTCGGGCTGCAGGTACAGCGAGCCGCCCACGTGCCGCAGCTCGAACGCCGAGTCGGCCCAGAAGCGCGCCCGCGCGTCGACGCCCGGCGGCAGGTCGGCGAGCTCCTCGAACGCCGAGCCCACCTCCTCCGGCGGCGGCACGTCCTGCGGCATCGGCATGTGGTGCTCGTAGCCGGGCTGGTCCTCCTGGAAGGACGCGATCATCGACAGGATCGGCTTGCCGAACTGGATGGCGTGGGTGCGCCGCGCGCTGAACGAGCGCCCGTCGCGCAGCCGCTCGACCGCGAAGTCGATGGGCTCCTCGAGCCGGCCCTCGCGCAGGAAGTAGCCGTGCAGGGAGTGGATCAGCCGGCCCTCGGGGACCGTACGGTCCGCGGCGAGGATGGCCTGCGCGAGCACCTGGCCGCCGTAGGCGCGGTTGGCCGGGCCGGGCACGCTGGTGCCGCGCAGCACGTCCTCCTCACCCCGTGGGCCCCATCCCTCCAGGTGCCGCAGCTCGAGCACCTCCAGCAGGCGGTCGAGCGCGTCGGGCTGGGCGTCCGGTCCCTTGC
Organism: Promicromonospora sp.; assembly: GCA_036010205.1. Classification (GTDB taxonomy): domain Bacteria; phylum Actinomycetota; class Actinomycetes; order Actinomycetales; family Cellulomonadaceae; genus Promicromonospora. The sequence goes on from DATGOB010000297.1 coordinate 12,245, forward strand.
CGGGTGCCGGGGGTGTGGGGGTGGCGTCCACGCGGGGCGTCTCCTTCGTGCTCTGCCGGGTGCTCTGCCGAGCGTCCGGGCCTAGTCGTCGAACGTGTTGATCATGCTGAAGGCTGCGCGCTCCAGGTAGTCCCAGAGCTGGGACTCGTGGATCGGGGCGAGCCCCAGGCCGTCCACCGCTGTACGCATGTGCGCGAGCCAGCGGTCGCGGGCGTCCGGGTTCACCTTGTACGGCGCGTGGCGCATCCGCAGCCGGGGGTGGCCGCGCTGCTGCGAGTACGTGGTCGGTCCGCCCCAGTACTGCTCGAGGAAGAGCGTGAGCCGCTCCTTCGCCGGGCCCAGGTCCTCCTCGGGGTACATGGGGCGCAGCACCGGGTCGTCCGCCACGCCGTCGTAGAACGCGTCGACCAGGCGCACGAACGTGTCGTGCCCGCCGACCGCGTCGTAGAAGGATTCCTCTGTCACGCCTGTCATCCTGCCATCCGCCGGTGACACGACGGGGCCGCGGACGCCCGAGCGGCACGCCGTGTGAGCAGATCGACACCAGGGCGGGCAGAAGGCTTGCCTGTGCCGATAGGCTGGTCGCAGACCTGCAGCGACGCACGGTGGGAGATGACACATGTCCAAGGCTGACCAGATCCTCGCGGCCCTCGGGGGAACCTCGAACGTCGTCGAGCTGGAACCCTGCATCACCCGGCTCCGGGTCGAGGTGAGCGACCCCTCCCTCGTGGACGAGCCGGGCCTCAAGTCGTCGGGGGCGTTCGGCGTCGTCCGGTCCGGCCGGGTGGTCCAGGTCATCGTCGGGCCGGAGGCCGACAACCTCGCCGCGGAGCTGGACACGCTCCGGGTGTAGCGACAGTGACGCGCGCCGCTCGCGTCGCGGTCG
>DATGOB010000298.1:0-14520 GCA_036010205.1 Promicromonospora sp.
GGTGATCTCCGTCTCGCCCAGGAACACCTGACCACCCGAGGCCGAGTCCAGCCCCGCCAGCAGATGCATCAACGTCGACTTGCCCGACCCCGACGGACCCATGATCGCCGTGAACCGACCCTGCTCGAAGTCCACGTCCACACCGTCCAACGCCCGCACCACCGCCTCACCACGGCCATACGTCTTGCTCAGGCTCCGGGCGCGCACGACGGGCGCCGTCTGTGTCGACATCTCGGTGAAGTCCATGCCGAGGACGCTACGCAGCGGCAGGCCCGGGCGCGTCAGGCCCCGGTCTGGTCCGCCCGGGACGGCGTCATACCCAGGTCGTAGGCACCGGTCGGGAATCACCCCTCATTCGGACAGAGGCACTCCTTCCTAAGGTTAGGCTTACCTGCGTGACACCGACTGCTCTCCGTGGGGACGACCTCGTGCTGGGGTACCAGCGCACCACCGTCGTGCACGGCGTCGCCGTCCGGCTCTCGCCGGGCGTCGTCACCGCGCTCGTGGGGCCGAACGGCTCCGGCAAGTCGACGGTGCTGCGCTCGCTCGCGCGCCTGCACCCCGTCCAGGAGGGCCGGGTGAGCGTCGGCGCCACGGCGGACGACACCGTCGACGCCGCGCCGCTGTCCGCGCGCGAGTTCGCCCGCCGCGTCACGCTGCTCGCCCAGTCCCGCCCGCACCCGGCCGGCCTCGAGGTGCGCGACGTCGTGGCGTTCGGCCGGCACCCGCACCGCCGCCGGTTCGCCCCGCTCACCGAGGCCGACCACGCCGCGATCGACCGCGCGATGGGCATCACGGGCGTGACGGCCATGGCCCGCCGGGGTGTCGACCAGCTCTCGGGCGGCGAGCTGCAGCGCGTCTGGCTCGCCACGTGCCTCGCGCAGGAGACCGGCGTCGTGCTGCTCGACGAGCCCACGAACCACCTCGACCTGCGCTACCAGGTCGAGACGCTCGACCTCGTGCGCGACCTCGCGGAGGACCACGGCACCGCCGTCGGCATCGTGCTGCACGACCTGGACCACGCGGCGTCCGTCGCCGACGAGGTCGTGCTGCTGCACCAGGGGCGTGTGCTCGCCTCCGGCCCACCCGCCGACGTGCTGACGGGCGAACACCTCTCGCTCGCCTACGGCCTGCCGATCGACGTCACCACCGACCCGGGCACCGGCCGCGTCCGCGTGCACCCCCGCGGCAGGCACCACGGCCGCACCCGCTGACCCCCACCCCCCCCGGACGCCGCCGCGACCACCGTCGGCGCGGCGTCCGCGCCGTCCGGCCGACAGGCGGCCGGAACGACAGACCAGAACGACCGAAGGAAGACCCATGTCCCTGCGCACCACCGCGTCCCTCGCCGGCGCCGCCCTGCTGCTGCTGCCGCTGCTCGCGGCCTGCGGCACGACCGACCCCGGCGCGGCGGCCCCCGCACCGTCCGAGGCGACCTCCGGCGACTGCGCCGACGTCGAGACGTCGACCGGCCCCGTCACGCTCACCGACTCGTTCGGCCGCACGGTCGAGCTGGAGCAGCCCGCCGAGCGCGTCGCGGTGCTCGAGTGGCAGCAGACCGAGGACCTCCTGAGCCTGTGCGTCACCCCGGTCGCCGTCGCCGACGTCGACGGGTACACCACCTGGAACGACGCCGAGGCGCTGCCCGAGGGCACGACCGACGTCGGCATGCGCGGCGAGCCCAACCTCGACGCCCTCTACGCGACCGACCCCGACCTGGTGGTCGTCGAGGCGTACACGCCGGACGACGAGATCATCGCGAAGCTCGAGGCCTACGACGTGCCGGTGCTGGCGACCAAGGGCGCCGACGCCGCCGACCCGATCGGCACCATGCTCGACACCTTCGGCCTCATCGCGCAGGCCACGGGCCGCAGCGAGCGTGCCGACGCCGTCGCCGCCGAGTTCCAGGCCCACCTCGACGAGGCGAAGGCCCTGATCGCGGAGGCCGAGCCGGAGCAGACCGAGTTCGTCTACTTCGACGGCTGGGTCGACGGCGGCAACGTCTCGCTCCGCCCGTTCGGCCAGGGCTCGCTCGTCGGTGAGCTGGGCGAGGAGATCGGCCTGACCAACGCGTGGACCGGCGAGGTGGACCCGGCCTACGGCCTGGGCCAGTCCGACATCGAGGGCATGACGGCGGTCGGCGACGCGACCCTCGTCTACACGGGGACGAAGGAGGGCGAGGACGACTGGACCGCCGCGCTCACGGCGAACGAGGTCTGGGCGGGCCTGCCCGCCGTGGCCGAGGACCGCGCCGTCCCGTTCCCCGAGCACGTCTGGACGTTCGGGGGGCCGCGCTCGGCCGAGAAGATCGTCGACGCGTACGTCGACGTCTTCACGAGCTGACCGGCGTACCGATGACCGCCACGCAGTCGCCGTCCACGGCACCCACCCGGCCCCAGGCCCCGACGACGCGTCCCGCCGCCTGGGCCACCGGCGGCGCGGCGCTGGTCGCGCTCGCGCTGGGCGTCGTCGTGGTGGGCGCCTGGCACCTGACCCAGGGCACGTCCGGCGTGGGCACGGCGGACCTGCTCCGCCTGCTCGCCGGGACGCTGACCGGGCAGGAGGCCGACGGCGACACGGCGGTCCGCGACATCCTGCTCGGGTCACGTCTGCCGCGCCTCGCGGCGGGCGTGACCGTCGGGTTCGCGCTCGGCGTCGCCGGGGCGCTCCTGCAGTCCGTGGCCCGCAACGCGCTGGCCTCCCCGGACACGCTCGCGGTGACCGCGGGCTCGTACGTCGCGGTCGTGGCCGTGGCGGCGTTCGGCCTCACGGTGCCCCTGTGGGCGTCGGGGGCCGTCGCGTTCGCGGGCGGCATCGCCGCAGCGGCGCTCGTGCTCGGGCTCGCGGGCGGGGCGGGCACGTCGTCCACCCGGCTCGTGCTCGCGGGCTCGGCCGTGGCGATGGCGCTGCAGTCGACGGCGCACGCGCTGCTCCTCCTGTTCGAGACCGAGACCACCGGCCTGTACGCGTGGGGGAGCGGCTCGCTGAGCCAGCTCGACCTGTCCGCCTTCTGGCGCGCGCTGCCCGTCGTCCTGCTGGCCACGCTCGGCGGTCTGCTGGTCTCCCGACGTCTCGACGTGCTCGGCCTCGGCGACGACACCGCCGGCGCGCTGGGTGTCCCGGTGCGGGCGACCCGCGCCGTCGGCGTGCTGCTCGCGGTCCTGCTCACCGCCGCGGCCGTCACGCTCGCCGGTCCGCTCGGCTTCGTCGGCCTCGCCGCGCCCGTCGTGGCGCGGCTGCTGGCCCGCGTCGTGCCCGCGCTGCACCGGCACGCCGTCCTCCTGCCCGCCGCCGGCCTGCTCGGCGCGTTCGTCGTCGTCCTGGCCGACGCCGTGGTCCGCGCGCTGCTCGGCGCCGAGGCGGCGCTGTCCGTGCCCACCGGTGTCGCCACGACGCTCGCGGGCGCCCTGGTCATGGTGCTGCTGGCCCGCCGGCTGCGCGACGCCGGGCCGTCCCGCCGCCCGCCCGCGGCGACGACGGGCCCGCGCAGCGGACGCCGGTTCGTGGTCGTCCTGGTCGTGTGCGTCGCCCTCGCCGCCGGCGCGGTCGTGCTCGGGCTGCTCGCCGGGTCCACCTGGCTGCGCACCGGCGACATCGCGCTGTGGCTCGACGGCCAGGGCCCCGCCGTGGTCCGGTTCGCGCTCGACGAGCGTGCGCCGCGCGTGCTGGCCGCGGTCGTCGCCGGGGCCGCGCTCGCTCTCGCGGGCACGATGGTGCAGGCCACGGCCCGGAACCCGCTCGCGGAGCCCGGCATCCTCGGGATCACCGGGGGAGCGGGGCTCGGCGCCGTCGTCGTCGTGACGGCGGTGGCAGGGACCGCGTGGGGCAACGGCGTGGCCGCGAGCAACGGCGCGATGCTCGTCGCGGCCGTGGGCGGCGGCCTGCTCGCGTTCGTCGTCGTCTACCTGCTGTCCTGGCGGGGCGGGCTGCACGCCGACCGCCTCGTGCTGGTCGGCATCGGCCTGGGCTACCTCACGACGGCGCTCACCACCTTGCTGCTGCTGCGCGCCGACCCGTGGAACACGCCCCGGATCTTCACGTGGCTCTCCGGCACCACCTACGGGCGCAGCCTCGAGCAGGTGCTGCCCGTCGTCGTCGTGCTCGCGCTGGCCGTGCCGCTCGCCGTGGTCGTGCGGCGCGAGCTCGACCTGCTCTCGCTCGACGACGACACCCCGCGCCTGCTCGGCGTGCGGCTCGAGCGCAGCCGCCTGCTCGTGCTCGCCGTCGCCGCGGGGCTGGCCGCCACGAGCGTGACGGCGGTCGGCGTCGTCGGGTTCGTCGGGCTGGTCGCACCGCACGCCGCCCGGGCGCTGGTCGGCGGCAGGCACGCGCGCGTCCTGCCCGTCGCGATGCTGCTCGGCGCCCTCCTGCTCGGCCTGGCCGACACCCTCGGCCGGACCGTCATCGCACCGGCCCAGCTCCCCGCGGGCCTGGTGGTCGCGCTGCTCGGCGCCCCGTACTTCGTGTGGCTGCTGGCGCGGTCGCGGACGTGAGCCGGCCGCCCTGCGGCAGGATGGGGCCGTGACCTTCAGCGAGACCGCACGCGCCGCCTTCCGCCGCGGCGACGACGACCTGGTGGCCCGACTCGCCCGGGACGAGGCCGAGCGCGCGCGGGCGGCCGGCGACGACCCGACGCTCGTGGAGGCGCTCTACCTGACGTCACGGCTCGCGGTGCGCGCGGGCGACCTCGACGAGGCGGCGCGCGTCGCGTCCGACGCGCTCGCGGTCGCCGTCGGCACGGGCGACCGCGCCCTGGAGGAGCGCCCGCGGCACGTGCTGGCCGGGGTCACCCGGATGGCGGGCGACCTCGGGCGGGCCCGCGTGCTGTACCAGGAGAGCATCGACCTCAACACCGAGCTCGGCGACGACCGCACCGTGACGTCGGAGGTGCACAACCTCGCCTTCACCGAGCTGGGACTCGGCGAGACCGCCGCGGCCAGGGACCGGTTCGCGGCGAGCCGTGCGCGCATCGTGGCGGGCGCGTACCGCGACCTCGTGCCGTACGCGTACGTGGGGGCGGCAGCGGTCGCGGTGGCCGACGGCGACCACGCGCGCGCCGCCCGCCTGGCCGGGCTCGCGCGGCGGGCGTTCGCCGAGCTCGGCCAGGTGCCCGACCCGGACGACGCCGCAGAGCTCGCGGCCGTGGACGCCGCCGTGCTGGGCGAGCTGGGCGCGGAGGCCGTCGACGCCGGACGGCAGGAGGGCGCCGGGCTCGACCCGTGGACGGTGCTCGTCGACGCCGCGGGGCGCGGGGCCGAGCCGGGGGCGTGAGCCCCTCCTCCCCGGCGTCGCCCGTTCCCGCGGCCGCCCTCAGGAGAACAGGCGCCGGAACACGTTCGTGTCCGCCAGGTCGATCAGCTCGTCGCCGCGGCCGGACAGGATGGTCCGGATCGCGTAGAGCGTGAACCCCTTGACCTGCTCGGCCGAGATCGCGGGCGGGATCGAGAGCTCCTGGCGTGCCGTGACGACGTCGAGCAGCGCCGGGCCGTCGTGCTCGAAGGCCCGGCGCAGCGCCCCCTCGAGGTCGTCCGGCTCCTCGACCCGCTCGCCGTGGATGCCGACGGCGCGCGCCACCTGGGCGAAGTCGGGGTTGTCGAGGTCGGTGCCGAAGTTCACGAACCCCGCGGCCTTCATCTCGACCTCGACGAAGTTCAGCGACGAGTTGTTGAACACGACGATCTTCACGGGCAGCCGGTTCTGCCGGACGGTGAGCAGCTCGCCGAGCAGCATCGCCAGCCCGCCGTCCCCGGCCAGGGCGACGACCTGCCGGTCCGGGTACGCCGACTGCGCGCCCACGGCCTGCGGCAGCGCGTTCGCCATGGTGCCGTGCGTGAACGACCCGATGAGCCGCCGCCTGCCGTTCATCGTCAGGTAGCGCGCGGCCCAGACGACCGGCGAGCCGACGTCGGGGACGAAGACCGCGTCGTCGTCGGCCAGCTCGCTGACCAGGCGTGCCACGTACTGCGGGTGGATGGGCGTGCGGTTGCGGTCGTTGTCGGCGAGGTCGTCGAGGTCCTTGCGGGCCCTGGCGTAGTGCTTGAGGGACGCGTCGAGGTGGCGGTGGTCCCTGTGCTCGTCGAGCAGCGGGAGCAGCGCGTCGATCGTGTCGCCGACGTCGCCCACCAGGCCCAGGTCCACCGGTGTGCGGCGGCCGATGTGCTCGCCGCGCAGGTCGACCTGCACGATCGTCGCCTTGCTCGGGAAGAACTGCTGGTAGGGGAAGTCGGTGCCGAGCATGAGCAGCGCGTCGCACGCCTCCATGGCGCGGTAGCCCGAGCTGAAGCCGAGCAGGCCGGTCATGCCGACGTCGTACGGGTTGTCGTACTCGAGGAACTCCTTGCCGCGCAGGGCGTGGACGATCGGCGCCTTGAGCCGGCCGGCGAGCTCGACCACCCGGTCGTGCGCGCCCTGCGTGCCCGCGCCACCGAGGATCGTCACCTTCTTCGCGCCGTTGAGGATGTCGGCGGCGCGCCGCAGCTCGTCGTCGTGCGGGCGCACCACGCTGCGCGTGGCCGTGATGGGGGCGGAGCGCCTGCGCTCGGCGCCCTCGGTGAGGAACGTCTCGCCCGGCACGACGACGACGGCGACGCCGCGCCGCTCGACCGCCGTCCGCATCGCGATCTCGAGCACGCGCGGGAGCTGCTGCGGCGTGCTCACCAGCTCGCAGTAGACGCTGCACTCGCGGAACAGCTCCTGCGGGTGCGTCTCCTGGAAGTACCCGCTGCCCACCTCGGCGGCCGGGATGTGCGCGGCGATCGCGAGCACGGGCACGCGGCTGCGCTGCGCGTCGAACAGCCCGTTGATCAGGTGCAGGTTCCCCGGACCGCAGCTGCCCGCGCACACGGTGAGCCGTCCGGTCAGGGCCGCCTCCGCGCCGGCGGCGAACGCGGCGGCCTCCTCGTGGCGCACGTGCTGCCACCCGATCTGCTCGCTGCGGCGCACGGCGTCCGTGAAGCCGTTGAGCGAGTCACCGGGCAGGCCGTAGACCCGCTCGACCCCGGCGTCCTCCATGATCTCGACGATGGTCTCGGCGACGTTCATGTGCCTCCTTCGTGGATCCCGTCCGAACGTAGCCCCGCAGGGCCGCCGTCGCACGTGGGGCGCTACGCTGCCGGTATGGCGCACGACACGGTGCAGCACGACCTGTCGCCCGAGCTGGTCGCGTGGCTCCTGGACAGCGACCCCGCGCTGCGCTGGCAGGTCGAGCGCGACGTCGTCGGCGCGCCGGAGGACGTCTGGCGCGCCACGCGGGCGCGCGTCGCCACCGAGGGGTTCGGTGCCAGGCTGCTCGCGCTCCAGGACGACGCCGGGTCGTGGGCGGGCGGCGCGTTCTTCCCCGCGGGGTTCGACGTCGCGGGGCCCGAGGCACAGCCGGGCGCCGGCCAGCCGTGGACGGCCACGACGTGGTCGCTCAACGCGCTCCGCGAGTGGGGTCTCGACCCCGCGGTGCTCCGGGAGCGCGACACGGTCGCGCGCATCGCGGCGAACGTGCGCTGGGAGTACGACGACCTGCCCTACTGGGACGGCGAGGTCGACGCCTGCATCAACGGCTTCACCCTCGCCAACGGCGTGTGGCTCGGGGCGGACGTCGAGGGCATCGCCGACTGGTTCGTGACCCACCAGGCCGCCGAGGGCGGCTGGAACTGCGAGTGGGTCGAGGGCTCGACGCGGGCCTCCGTGCGTTCGACGCTCAACGCGCTCAAGGGCCTCCTCGTGCACGAGCAGGCCACGGGCGGCACGCCCGCCACGCGCGAGGCCCAGCGGCGCGCCGAGGAATACCTGCTGGAGCGTCGGCTGACCCGCCGCCTGACGACCGGCGAGCCGTTCGGCGACTGGGTGTTCCGCCTCGCCTACCCGTTCCGGTCCTTCTACGACGTGCTCAGCGCGTCCGACTACTTCCGTGCCGCGTCGGTGCTGCGGGGCACGCCGCCCGACCCGCGGGTCGGCGAGGCCGTCGAGCACGTGCGCGCCCAGCGACGGCCCGACGGCACGTGGCTCCAGGCACGCAGGCATCCCGGGCGGGTGTGGTTCGAGGTGGACGTCGGCGCGGGGGAGCCCTCGCGGTGGCTCACCTTCCACGCCGCGCGCGTGCTCGCGTGGTGGGACGGCGCCCAGGTCTAGGCGGGCACGGAACCGGGCACGGAACCGGGCACAGCGAGCTGCGTCGCCGTCTCCACGAGCTCGTCGAGCGCGGCCGAACGCACCCCGGCCGGCCACGCGAGCAGCGTCGTGATCGGCGGCGCGTCGACGACGGGCACCGCCACGTGCTCCGGCCACTGCCAGGCACGGGACGAGGCGGGGATGACCAGCAGGGTGCGGCCGAGCGCGACGAGCTGCGCGAGCTGGGCCTGGGTGTGCACCTCGGGTCCGGGACCGGGCGGGTAGGTGCCGTCGTGCCGCGGCCAGCGCGCGATCGGGAGGTCGGGCACGTCGCTCACCTCGGCCAGCGTGAGGGTCGTGCGGCGCGCGAGCGGGTGGGCGCGCGGCACGATCGCGACCTGCCCCTCGGTCACGATCTCGACCGTGTCGAGCCCGGTGAGGACGTCGACGGGGGCGTGCACGATCGCGACGTCCGCGCTGCCGTCGTGCAGCAGGCCGACCTGCTCACCGATCTCGCACAGGACGACCTCGACGTCGACGGCGCCCGGCCGTGCGCCGTAGGTGTCCAGGAGCTGCTTGAGCAGCCCGTGGGAGGCGCCGGCCTTGGTGGTGAGCACGAGGCCCGGTCTGGGTGCGGCAGCCCGCCGGGTGCGGCGCACGGCGGCGTCGACCGCGTCGAGCGCCCGGCGTGCCTCGGCGAGCAGCACCTCGCCCGCGGGCGTGAGCGACACGCCGCGCCGGTCGCGGTCCAGGAGCGTGACGCCGAGCCGCCGCTCGAGCTGCTGGACGGCGCGCGACAGGGGCGGCTGCGCCATGGTGAGGCGCTCGGCAGCACGGCCGAAGTGCAGCTCCTCGGCGACGGCGACGAAGTAGCGCAGCTCGCGGGTCTCCGGTCGGTCCACGGCGGCAGCGTACGTCGGATCGCGGCGCGCTGATACCCGCGCGGTATCAGTGGCGACCGAACCGGTCTTGGACGCCCCGACCCGCCCCGGCGCACGATCGACGTGCACCCCGTCACGAGATCAGCACCGACGAGAGGAACACCCCCGTGAGCACCTCAGCCCCCACCCTGGCCGGCGGCACCTGGACGCTCGGCGACGACCTCACCGTGAGCCGGTTCGGCTACGGCGCCATGCAGCTGGCCGGCCCGGGGGTGATGGGCCCGCCCGCCGACCGGGACGGCGCCCTGGCCGTCCTGCGCGAGGCCGTCGACCTCGGCATCACCCACCTCGACACCGCCGGCGCCTACGGCCCGCGCGTCGTCAACGAGCTGATCCGCGAGGCCCTGCACCCCTACCCGGCCGGCCTGCTCGTGGCGACGAAGGCCGGCGCCCGGCGCGACGAGCAGGGCGGCTGGCCCGTCGCGCGCGAGCCCGGCGAGCTGCGGCGCCAGGTCGAGGACGACCTCGAGACCCTCGGCGTCGACACGCTCGGCCTCGTGCACCTGCGGCTCGGCGACGCCCAGGGCCGGGTGCCGGGCTCGGTCGCGCGGGCCTTCGAGACGCTCGCCGACCTGCGCGAGCAGGGCGTGATCCGGCACCTCGGCGTCAGCAACGCGACGCCCGAGCAGGTCGAGGAGGCCCAGCGGATCGCGCCCGTGGTCAGCGTGCAGAACCTGTACAACCTGGCCCACCGCGAGGACGACGCGCTGGTCGACCGGCTCGCCGGGCAGGGCGTCGCCTACGTGCCCTGGTTCCCGCTGGGCGGGTTCACGCCGCTGCAGTCGGACGCGCTGTCGGCCGTCGCGGCCCGGCTCGGCGCGACGCCGATCGCCGTCGCCCTGGCGTGGCTGCTCCAGCGCTCGCCGAACGTCCTGCCGATCCCCGGGACGTCGTCGGTGGCGCACCTGCGCGAGAACGTGGCGGGAGCGGCGCTGGAGCTCACGCCCGAGGACGTCGCCGAGCTCGACCGGATCGGCGGGCGGTAGCGCGGCATCGGCTACCGCACCTGCTTGACCCGCGGCACGCTGATCGCGCCCAGCACGCCGAGCAGGGCGCCGCTCAGGAACAGGCCCGGGTAGCCGAACGCGGCGATCAGCCCCGGCGCCGCGGCCCGCATCGAGCACGAGCCCCCCCGAGCAGCACCACCTCGACGGCGCCGGCGCGATCGGCACGCCGTTCTCCGCGGCGTGGCGCACCGATCTCCTGGCGCGCGACCTGGGCGAGCAGGCCTGGCAGGGCGGGGACGAGGTCCGCCTGGAGCCGCGCCCGTTCCAGATCGTGACGCTCCGCGTGCGGGCGACGTCCTGACGTGTTGGCGGGCGGCCGGCGCGGACTTCACCCGGTGGAGGGCGCCGCTGTGCCGGTTTTCGACCGTATGTCGCCCTATCCTGCGGTCGTGAGCCTCAGCCCGGGGTGGACAGGACCGCCGGCAGCGGGCCGGGCGAGGCGTGGCGACGGGGGAGAGCTGTGGCGGACCAGCGGGAGCACGACCTGAGCTTCGCCGAGCCGGCTTCGCGTCCGCAGGACGTGCCGTCGCCGTACCTCCCGCCCCCCGGGCTCTCCCTCGGGCTCGCCGGGGCTCCGCCCGGGCGCCGGCTCCTCGGCGAGCAACCCGCAGGCGACGGCGAGCCTCGTGCTCGGCATCGTGTCGGTGGTGCTGAGCCTGGTGTTCGTCCCGGCGATCCTCGGCGTGATCCTCGGCATCGTCGGGCTCGCCCGGGCACGGCATGGCGACCCGCCGACCGGCCGCGGGGCGGCGGTCACCGGCATCGTGCTCTCGGTGCTGGGCGCGGGCCTCGGCGTCGTGCTCGCCGTCGCGGCCGTGGGCTGGGTCTCCGACCTCGGGGAGGAGATCGCGCGGGAGACGGCGCAGTCCGCGGCGCCCGGCGACACGGACGCCGGGCCGGAGGCCGAGCCCTTCGACCCGGCCGACTACGCCGAGGTGGACGCCGCGCGGTGGGAGTCGATCGCGAAGGATCCTGAGGGCGCGCAGGGCCGCTCGGTCGTGGTGTACGCCGAGGTGCTCCAGTTCGACAGCCGCACGGGAGACGACCGCTTGGTCGCCGCCGCGGGGGCCGACCAGCCCGGCGAGTCCGGGGAGCTGACGTCCAGCGCGGTCGTCGTCGGCGAGGAGGCGCTGCTCGCCGACGTGCGGAACGGTGACGTGCTGCGGCTGCACGGCGTCGTGACCGGCTCCCACGAGTTCGAGACCCCGATCGGCGGCAACGCCACGGTCCCCGTGCTCACCGTCGCGCACGTCGAGGAGGTCGGGTTCGTGGACCTCGGCGACGACTTCGAGGTCGGTGCGCCGGGCCGTGACGAGATCGGTCTGCTCACGGTGCCGGTCACCGTGACCAGCAGCGCGAGCGGGCCGACCACCTACGCTGCCGACCTCGTCGCGGAGAGCGAGGACGGCGAGACCACGTACGGCACGGCGATCGTGCTGGTCGAGGACCTCGGCGCCGGGAAGACGGGGACGACCGAGGTCGTCTTCTTCGACGAGGTGCCCGGCGACGCCGTCTTCCGGATCAGGAACACCGCGCGGTATCCCGGATGACGGCCGCTGCGCCGTGGCACCCCGACATCCGGCGTGACCTCGTCCCGGGCGTCCCGTCGCGGTTCTGGGGGCAGGCGTGGCGCGGTGCGGTGGTCGCCGCGGGGCTTCGCAGGGAACGGGCAGAGCGCGCCGCGGGCTACACCACGAGGGTCGGGCACGAGCACGCGGACGAGGCCCTCGTGGACGTCGACGTCGTCGACCCCCGGTCCGGCCGGGTGCTCCGGCTCGCCGGAGAACCGATGCCCCGCGCGTTCTTCAACGACCGGGCCGCCTTCATGCGCGACCGGCTCGCGCGCGTCCGCGCCGCGGCGTCCGCCTGACCCGTCCTGCCCGCCCGTCCTGCGGGGCGTGGCTGCCGCCTGCCCGGAACCCTTGACGTCCGACGAGGTCGGCCCGTAAGGTCCACACCGCAGACTGCAAGAAATTGACAAGCAACGAGCACAAAGCAGTGCACACGCTGCAAATCTTCCATGTCGCCCCGGGCGTGACCGCCCTCGACGGGCGCTGCGACCCACGGGTGACCGAGCCCGCCACGGCGGGAGAACGAGGACGTTCATGAGGATTCCCCGGAAGAGAACCCCCTGGCGGCACACGGTCGTGGCGGGCGCGGCGCTCGCGCTCGTCGCCCCGCTCGGCCTGGCCTCCGCGGTGCACCCCGCGTACGCCGCCGACGCGACGAACCTCGCGCTGCGCGCGCCGGTCACCGCGTCGTCCGTGACGCAGAGCTACGTCGCGGGCAACGCCGTCGACGGCGACCCCGCGACGTACTGGGAGGGCGCGGACGGCCAGTACCCCGCGCACCTCACCGTCGAGCTCGGCACGGAGGCGGAGCTCGACCACGCCGTCGTGACGCTGCCACCACCCGCGGCCTGGCAGCCGCGCACCCAGACCTTCAGCGTGCAGGCGCGGTCCGGCGGCGACGCCGCGTTCCGGACCGTCGTCACCGCCCAGGAGCACGCGTTCGACCCCGCCGCCGGCAACCGCGTCGAGATCCCGCTCGACGGGGAGGCCGACGAGGTGCGCCTCGTGTTCACCGCGAACACCGCGGCGGGCAGCGGCCAGGTGTCGGAGCTGCAGGTGTGGGGCACGCCGACAGGCGACCCCGACCCCGCCGACCCGACCGACCCCACGGAGGACCCGACGGGCCCGAACCGCGCCGAGGGCAGGCCCGCCACGGCGTCGTCGGCGGAGTGGGTCTACCGCGCCGAGAACGCCGTCGACGGCGACGTCGGCACCTACTGGGAGGGCGCGGGCGGGCAGTACCCCTCGACGCTCGACGTGGCGCTCGCGGCGCCCACCCGGGTGAGCACCGTGCGCGTGCGGCTCGATCCCGACGGCGCGTGGGGTCCGCGTACACAGACCTTCGCGGTCCTCGGCCGGACCGGGGACGGCGCGTGGCAGGAGCTCGCGCCGTCCGCCGAGCACGCCTTCGCGCCGGCGGGCGGCAACGTGGTGGACGTGCCCGTCGCAGGCACGGCCACCGACGTCCGCCTGCGCTTCACCGGCAACACGGGAGCGGGCAACGGCCAGGTCGCAGAGCTCGAGGTCTACGGCGCCCCCGCGCCCGGGCCGAACCTCACGGTCACCGCGGTCGGCACCACGCCGGCAGCACCCACGGCGACGACGCCGGTCACGCTCACCGCGACCGTCGAGAACACGGGCGACCGCGCGTCCGCCGCGACCACGCTCGACGCCCGGATCGGCGGTGCCATGGTCGGGTCCGCCGACGTCGGTGCCCTGGAGCCCGGCGCGTCGGAGCAGGTCGAGGTCGGCGCGGGCACGCGACCCGCGGGCGAGTACACGGTCGGCGCGGTCGTCGACCCCGGCAACACCGTCGCCGAGCAGGACGAGTCGGACAACGCCTTCACGGCCGAGCAGCGGCTCGTCGTGCGCGAGGCGTCCGGTCCCGACCTCGAGATCGTCTCGGTGAGCTCGGACCCGGCGAACCCGGCCGTCGGCGCCGCCGTGTCGTTCGCCGTCCAGGTGCGCAACCGCGGTGACCAGCAGGCAGCAGCAGGTTCCGTCACGCGCGTCGTCGCGGGCTCCGCCCGGTTCGACGCCACGACGCCGGCGGTGCCCGCAGGCGAGACGGTGACCGTCCGGCCGTCCGGTACGTGGACCGCGACCGACGGCGGCGTGACCGTCACGGCGACGGCCGACGTGACCGACGTCGTGCCGGAGACGAACGAGGACAACAACACCCGGGCCCTGTCGCTCACGGTCGGCCGCGGCGCCGCCGTCCCGTACACGACGTACGAGGCGGAGGACGGCCCGTACACCGGCACGCTGCTGCAGGCCGACCCGGAGCGCACCTTCGGGCACACGAACTTCGCGACCGAGTCGTCGGGCCGGCAGGCGGTGCGGCTGACGAGCACCGGGCAGTACGTCGAGCTCACGTCCACCGTGCCGACGAACTCGATCGTCGTGCGCGCGTCGATCCCCGACGCGCCGTCGGGCGGCGGCATCGAGAAGACGATCAGCCTCTACGCGGATGGCGAGTTCGTGCAGAAGCTGACCCTCTCGTCGCGGCACTCGTGGCTCTACGGCACCACGGACCTGCCCGAGGGCCTGACGAACACCCCCGGCGGCGACGCCCGCAGGCTGTTCGACGAGTCGCACGCGCTGCTCGGCCGGACGTTCCCCGCGGGCACCGAGCTCCGCCTCCAGCGCGACGCGGACGACGACGCGGAGTTCTACGTGCTCGACCTCGTCGAGCTCGAGCAGGTGGCGCCGGCGGCGACCAAGCCCGCGGAGTGCACCTCGATCACCGAGTACGGCGCGGTGCCGGACGACGGGATCGACGACGCCGACGCCATCCAGGCCGCCGTCACCGCCGACCAGAACGGCGAGATCGACTGCGTGTGGATCCCGGCGGGGCAGTGGCGCCAGGAGAAGAAGATCCTCACGGACGACCCGCTGGAC
>DATGOB010000299.1:0-9492 GCA_036010205.1 Promicromonospora sp.
CACGCGGTACACGACGTACCGGCAGAACGTCCTCGAGGGCACCAACCCCTGGGTGTTCACCAACGCCTACAGCGAGGGCAACAACACCAGCGACAACATGATCCGCGAGAACTGGTACAACTCCGGCGGAGCGCAGATCCCGAACGCCGAGGAGCGCAACAACCAGGTGATCGACAACGTGTCCGTGAGCGGGACCGACTGGCCTCAGGACGCGGTCGAGGTCATCTGCGCGGCCGGCGTCGCCCCGGAGTACCGCACGCCGCTGAACGCGAACCACCCCGCCTTCCCCCAGTGCCCCACCGAGTAACGCCGAGGTAGTCAGTTGGCGAGGTAGTCAGTTGGCGAGGTAGTACGACGTCGCCACACGACTACCTCGCCGACTGACTACCTCGCCACACGACTACCTCGCCACACGACTACCTCGCCAGATGACTACCTCGGCGGGGTCTGGGTGAGGGAGAGGACCGCCCAGGCGGGGAGCTCGAGGTCGATCTCGAGGACGCCCGACGCCGGAACCGTCAGCGTCCCGGTGTGCAGCGCGTCCGCGGTCGCCCGCAGCTCGGCCGTCTGGGCCGGCGTGAGGTTGAGCGGCTCGCCCATCCGGTGCCACGCCTCCGCGACGTTGCCGTGCTCCCAGTCGAGCCGCTCGACCCGGAACTGCGTCCCCGGCGCGAGGCCCTCGATCGTGTGCCGGACCCGGCGCGCCGGCCCCAGGGCCGCGAGGTCGCGCGTGGCCGCGTACGACGTCTCGGACCCCACGCCCCGCCGGCCCATCTCCTCGGGGTAGTTGAAGAAGACCGCCGACACCGTGCCGGTCGCCGAGTCGCGCGTGATCGTCCCGTGCGGGGTGGACGCCAGCACGGTGTCGCCGAGCCGGGAGAGCATCGCGAAGGCGTGGAACGTCGGCTTGTGCAGGCCCTGCTCGTTGACCAGCCCGAACCCGCCGTGGAACGGCCCGATGCCCGCGCCGCCCTCCTCGAACACGTCGGTGAACGTCCAGTACGAGATCGAGTCGGCCAGGGGCGCGCAGCGCAGGTAGGCCCGCGTGATGTACGTCGCGGCGAAGACGGTGTCGTGGATCGCGTCCCGGCTGGAGGGCGAGCTCGACCACTCGGTGATGTGCACCTCTGCGTCCGGGTACGGGCTAGCCGCGATGATCTTGCGCAGCGCCACCAGGTCGTCGTACGTGGCGTCCACCTGGCGCCGGATGTGCCGGGCCTGGCCGGTCGCGCCGAACGCGACGTCCGTCGGGTACAGGTGCGTCGAGAGGAAGTCGACCGGGACCTCGCGCGCGGCGCACCAGTCGATGAACTCCTCGATCCAGACGGGGCGCCAGTCCAGGGCGTCGACGTCCTCGGCCTCGGCGGTCGCGTGCTCGACCGAGCGGTCCTCCCACTCCCCCTTGTACCGGTCGTCCGGCACGAACACGCTCGTGGACGGGCCACCGACCATGAGCTCGGGGTCGACCGCCTTGACCGCGCGCGCCGTGGCCTCGTAGAGCTCGAAGTACTGCGTCCGGGTGCCGGTCCAGAAGTGCGGCACGAGGTTCGGCTCGTTCCACACCTCGAACCGCCACTGCCGCACCTCGTCCAGGCCGTACCGCTCGACCCAGTGCGTGACCGTCGCGGTGACGAGGTCGACCCACCGCCCCATGTCGGTGGGCGGGCTGCAGTGCGCCTTCCACCAGAACAGTGTCTCGGTCTCGGTGGCCAGCGCCCGCGGCATGAAGCCGAGCTCGACGAACGGCCGGGCGCCGGTCGCGAGGATGAAGTCGAACACCTTGTCGACGTAGCTGAACGTGTGCACGGGCTCGGCCAGTGGTGCTGCCGGGCCGAACCCGCCGCCGTCGTCGGCCCGGTAGACGAACATGTCGTCGTGGAACAGGCCGTGGAACCGCACGTAGCGGGCCCCGAGCGCGGTGACGGCCTCGCTGAAGTGGGCCTGCCAGTCGGCACGCAGGGCCTCGTTGGCCCGGCCGGCGCCGACGCACTCGTTCCACACGTGCCGTAGCGGCTCCCGCGCGGGGACCGTCCCGTCGACCCTCAGCGCGGGCAGGGTCGTCTCGTTGTCCATCGTGACCTCTCTGTCGGAGTGAAGCCGGGAGTGAAGCCGGGAGTGAAGGGGTGTGCTCAGCCCTTGACGGCGCCGAGGCTCAGCCCGGCCTGCCAGTACCGCTGCAGGCACACGAACGCGATGATCAGCGGCACGATCGTGAGCAGCGACGACGTCAGGACGAGGTTCTGCAGCAACTCGCCGTTGCCCGCGGTGGAGGCGAGCTTGTTCCACTGGTTGATGCCGACCGTGAGCGGGTACCAGGCGGGATCCTTGAGCATGATCAGCGGGAGGAAGTAGTTGTTCCAGATCGAGACGAACGAGAACAGCAGGACCGTCACGGTCGCCGGCACGAGCATCGGCAGCGCGATCTGCCAGAACGTCCGCAGCTCCCCCGCGCCGTCGATCCGCGCCGCCTCCAGGAGCCCGGTCGGCACCGCCTCGGCGGCGAACACCCACATGAGGTAGAGCCCGAACGGGTTGAGGAACGACGGGATGAGCACCGCCCACGGTGTGTTGGTCAGCCCGAGCTGGGCGAACAGCAGGAACTGCGGGATCGCCAGGGCGATGCCGGGCACGGAGATGGCGCCGAGCACCACGAACAGGAACACCCGCTTGCCGGTGAACTCGAGCTTGGCGAGCGCGTAGCCGCCCAGGGCCGCCAGCAGCGTCGAGACCACGGCCCCGACCACCACGTACAGCAGGGTGTTGAGCAGCCACCGCGAGAAGATCCCGCCGTCGTAGGTGAACACCTCCGCGATGTTGTCGAACAGCGCGAACCGCCCGCCGAACGAGAAGCCGAACGTCGAGACGAAGTCGGCCTGGGACTTCGTCGCGTTGATCGCCAGCCAGACGAGCGGCATCAGGCAGTACACGGTGAACAGGCCGGTCAGGAACGTCAGCGTGCCGCTCCTGCGCGGGTTGGTGAGGGTGTGGAGGCGCCGGCGGGCCGCCGGCGCGCGTTCGGCCGTTGTCGTCATGAGGGTTCTCCTACTGATCCAGGGCACGCTTCATGCCCCGGATCTGGACGGCGTAGGCGATGGCGATGGTGAACGCCGCCATCACGAGGGCGAGCGCAGCGGCGTACCCCTGCTGCGACCCGGTGAACGCGAGGTTGAACGCGTAGAGGTTGGGCGTGTAGTAGGTCGTGATCCCGCTGTTGGCCACCATCGACGGGAGGATCTGCGGCTCGTTGAAGATCTGGAACGTGCCGATGATCGAGAAGATCACCGTGATCACGAGCGACCCCCGCAGCGCGGGTAGCTTGATGGCCCGGATCACGCGCAGCTGGCCCGCACCGTCGATGGCGGCCGCCTCGTACAGCTCGTGCGGCACCGCCTTGAGCACGCTGGTGAAGATCAGCATGTTGTAGCCGGTGAAGGCCCAGGTCACCATGATGCCGATGGCGACGAGGGTGGTGTCCGGCCGGAACGGGTCCAGGTCGGTGCCGAACCAGCGGTTGATGCTGCCGAACAGCCCGTAGCGGACGCCCAGCATGAAGCCCCACATCAGGGTCGACACGATCGCGGGCACCGCGTACGGCAGGAAGATCACCACGCGCATGAACCGCATGCCGCGCAGCCGCATCGAGTCCATCGCGAGGGCCAGCGCCAGGGCCAGCACGAGCATGACCGGCACCTGGACCAGCGTGAACCCGACCACGCGGGTGACGCCGTCCCAGAACTGCGCGTCGCCGAACAGCCGGACGTAGTTGTCCAGCCCCGCGAACGACCGCCCACCGACCATCCGGTCCTGGAACAGGCTGAGGTACGCGGCGTAGCCGATCGGCACGATGAAGACCAGCGCGAAGAGGATCCCAAAGGGCGCGACGAACGCCCAGCCGGTCTGCCGCCGGCGTGGCCTGCGGTCCTGCGTGCGCCCGCGGGTGCCCGGCGTCGCCGCCGGGACGGCGCGGGCGCGCTCCGTCGTCGTCATGGAGGTAGTCCTTTCCTCGGCGGCTGCCCGCTAGTCGACCTGGAACCCCTGCTCGTTGCCGTACTGGACGGAGCGCTCCTGCCACGTCCGGAGCACCTCGGCCAGCGAGCCCTCGCCCGAGGTGTAGAACGGCGTCGCGATGTCGGGGTAGACGCTGCGGGCCCACTCGAAGAACGGCGGGTACTGCCAGCCGACCGCCGCGATGCTCGACGCCTCCGCGAGGACCGCACCGGTCTCCTGGTCACCGAAGTAGGGGTTGGGCACGTCCTGGAACTCCGGGCTCTCCAGCACCGAGGTGGCAGGGACGAACGCCCCGGCGTCGACGCGCGGCTGGAGCCCCTCCCCGTGCGTGAAGTACTCGAGGAAGGCGTAGGCGGCCTCCTTGTTCTCGGCAGCCTCCGGGATCCCGAACGCCGAGCCGCCGTTCTCGGCACCGACCTTCTCGCCCTCCTCCCACTGCGGCATGAGCGCCACGCGGAAGTCGCCCGCGGCGTCGGGGGCACGCTCCGGCAGGGTCGAGGTCAGCCAGCCGCCCATGTTCTGCGACGCGAGGGTGCCGTCGTTGAGCGCCCGGTTCCAGTCGTCCGACCACGCGCTGATCGACGTGTCGACGAGGTCCTCGTCGATCATCTTCTGCCAGAAGTCGACGGCCTTGCGGGTGCCCTCGTCGGTGAAATCGATGTGCACGGAGGTGCCGTCGACCTGGAACGGGCGCCCGCCGGCCTGCCAGATCAGCGACAGCAGGAAGAACAGGTCGTTCGAGTCCTGGGTGATGTAGTGGTCCGGACCCAGGGCGCGGATCTTCTTCGCGTCCTCGTAGTACTCGTCCCACGTCGCCGGCGGCTCGTCGATGCCTGCCTCGGCGAAGACCGCCTGGTTCCAGAACAGGACGGCGGGGCCGTAGTCGGAGGGCAGCGCGTAGACGGCGTCGTCCATCGTGACGTTGTTCCAGGCCGAGGGAACGAAGTCGTCCGCGAGCGCGTCCGCGCCCAGCGGGCCGAGGTCGGCGAGCTTGCCCGGCACCGCGAAGTACGGCACCGCGAAGTACTCGAACATCACGAGGTCGGGCACGCCCGAACCCGCCTGGATGGCGTTGTCGAGCGCCTGGTACTCGTCGGAGGACGACCCGGCGTTGACCACCTCGACGTCGATGTCGGGGTGCTCCTTCTCGAACCCGGGGACCGCGAGCTCGACCGTGCCGTCCCAGCTCCACACGGTCAGCGTCACGGGCCCGCCGTCGCCGCCACTCGCGCCCGTCGACCCGCCGGAGCAGGCGGCCAGCGCGCCGGCGGTCAGCAGCGCGACCGCCGTGGCACCCGCCTTCGTCATGACACCCATGTCACACCCTCCTCGTTGAGAGATTGCGAAACAATTTCGCAACTTTATCGATCAAGCGGCGACTCTAGCGACGCCATCGCCTGAGCGTCAACGGTCGGATCCGGCAATCTTTTCGGACAGGCCACGTTTTGACGACCCGCCGCGTCCTGGTTAGGCTGCCGAAACAGTTTCGAACCGAGGAGCAGGCATGGCGGACCACCCGAGCCCCGAGCGCGCGACGCTCGCCGACGTCGCCCGGCACGCCGGTGTGTCGACCGGCACCGCGTCCAAGGCGCTCAACGGCCGGCGGGACATCGCCGACGCGACACGCGACCGGGTGCTGGAGGCGGTCGCGGAGCTCGGCTACCGCCCCACCACGGCCCGATGGGAGCCGCCGCGGGGGACGCGCACGATCGCGGCGGTGACCGACACCCTGGACGCCCCGTACATCTCCAACGTGCTCCAGGGCGTCCTCGCCGCGGCGACCGGCGCGCGCGCCGACCTCCTCCTGCGCCTGGCCCCCGACCGGTCGGTCCGCACCACCCGCGCCGCCGCCCGCGCCTGGGTCGCGGAGCAGAAGGACGCCGGCGTGGTCGGCGTCGTCGGCATCACCCTCAGCAAGCCGAACGCCGTGCTCCAGGCGGCGAAGGACGCCGGGATGCCGTTCGTCATGATCGACCCGGTCGACCTCAAGGACCCGCACACCGTGAGCGTCGGCTCGGCGAACTGGGCGGGCGCGCGCACGGCGACGGAGCACCTCCTCGACCTCGGGCACGAGCGGATCGGCTGGGTCGGCGGCCCGGCGGCGTCCGCGGCGGCGCGCGAGCGGTTCCACGGCTACCGGGCGGCGCTGGACTCCGCGGGGATCCCCCTCGACCGCGCGCTGGTGCGCAGCGACTCCTTCTCGATCGAGTCGGGTCTCGTGCACGGCCGCGACCTGCTCGCGCTGCCGGAGCCGCCGACGGCGATCATGACCGGCGACGACGAGATCGCCGTCGGTGTGCTCGCCGCGGCCCGTGAGCTCGGCGTGCCCGTGCCGGACCGGCTGAGCGTCGTCGGCTTCGACGACACCCCGCAGGCCGCGTGGACGAGCCCGCAGCTCACGTCGGTCCACCAGCCGCTCGCCGGCATGGGCCGCATGGCCGTCGAGACCGTGCTCGCGATGGCGGACGGCGTCGACCCGGCATCGCGGCACGTCCAGCTCGCCACGAGCCTCACGGTCCGCGACTCGACGGCGCCGCCCCCGCGCGACCACTGACCTGTGCCGCACCGGCCCGTCGTCCCCGACGCGGGCCCCCCGGCCTGCGAGGATGGCGCGGTCCTGCCACCGCCGTCGAGAGGGAGCACGCGTGACCGGCTACGCCGTCGTGGACGTCGAGACCACCGGGCTGTTTCCCGGCGGGCACGACCGCATCGCGGAGATCGGGATCGTGCTGCTCGACCCCGAGGGCCGGGTCGAGGACACCTGGGCCACCCTGGTCGACCCGGGCCGGGACCTCGGCCCGCAGCACGTGCACGGCATCAGCGCGGCGGACGTCCGGCACGCCCCGCCCTTCGCCGCCGTCGCCGGGCACGTCGCCGAGCGGCTGCGCGGGCGCACGTTCGTGGCGCACAACGCGCAGTTCGACCGCCGGTTCGTCTGGCACGCGTTCGCCGCGCTCGGGTACGACGTGCCGGTCATCGAGCCGACCTCGCTCTGCACGATGCGCACCGGCGCGCAGCTCTTCCCCGCCGCACCGCGTTCCCTGGCCGGCGCGTGCCTGCACCACGGCATCGCGCTCGACGCCGCGCACGAGGCCCTGGCCGACGCACGGGCGGCCGCCGAGCTCCTGCGGCTCTACCTGGCCCGCGGCGCACGGGACACGGTGCCCGGCTGGGACGACGTCGTCGAGCTGGCCGCGACCACGCCCTGGCCCTCGGTCCCCGCCGCCACGGCCGAGCCCGTCCGGCGCGGCGTCGCCCGGGAACGGGACACGCACTTTCTCGCCCGGCTCGCCGACGGCGACCGACGGCCGGTGCCTGCGTGGGCGGCGGAGGAGTACCTCGGGCTCGTCGACCGGGCGCTGCTGGACCGGCACATCTCGGCCCGCGAGCACGACCAGCTCGCCGCGCTCTGCGCGCGGCTCGGCCTGCGGCGCGCCGACGCCGACGCGCTGCACCGCGACTACCTCGCCGGTCTCGCGGCCGCCGCCTGGTCCGACGGCGCGCTCGACACCGCGGAGGCCACCGACGTCGCCGCCGTCGCCGCGCTGCTCGACGTCCCCGCCGCCGACGCCGCCGTCCTCCTGGAGCGGGCGGCAACCCTGGGCGAGGGCGCGCCCGTTCCCCGCGCACAGCGCTTCACGGTGAGCCCGGGCGACCTCGTCGTCTTCACCGGCGCGACGGACGAGCCGCGCGACGTGTGGCACCGCCGGGCCGCGGCGGCAGGGCTCGTGCCCCACGGCGCGGTGACCCGGCAGGTCCGCCTCGTCGTCGCCGCCGACCCCGACTCCCTGTCCGGCAAGGCCCGCAAGGCCGCCGCCTACGGCATCCCGGTGATCAGCGAGGCGGGGTTCCTCCGCGTCCTCGACGAGCTGGCGCGGCCGGTGCGGAGCACCGCCGCCCGCGCGGACCACGACCGGGTCGGGCCGCCGGACCGCGTCGCCCGGTAGATTCCCGCCATGCCGACCCGCGAGTTCCGCCC
The DNA here is from genome assembly GCA_036010205.1 of Promicromonospora sp. Lineage (GTDB taxonomy): Bacteria > Actinomycetota > Actinomycetes > Actinomycetales > Cellulomonadaceae > Promicromonospora. The sequence goes on from DATGOB010000299.1 coordinate 7,988, forward strand.
TGCCGTGCCCGCACCGCCACCGACCGCGCGCGGCAGTGCGCTCGGCGCGGTCCTCGCGCTCGCGGGAGCCGCCCTGCTCGTCGGGTCGGTCCTGTCGTCGAGCGATCTGCGGCCCCTCGGGCTGATCGGCGGCGCGCTCCTCGTCGTCGTCGGCGTCACCAGCCTGACGGGCAACCTCCGCGAGGCACGGCGGCGTCGCACCCAGCCGCCGCCCGCGCCCGTCCTCGTCCTCGACCAGCAGGGCTTCACCGCGTGGGGCGACCTGCGGGTGCGGTGGGCCGACGTCGTGTCCTGGGAGGTCCGCCGCCACCACGGCCTCTACCGGCTCGAGGCGCACGAGATCGACCCCGACGACGACCCGGACGACACCGAGGTGCTCGTCGACGAGCTCCTCGTCTTCGTGACGGTCGCCGACCCCGAGGCGTACCTCGCCCGGCTCGCCCCCGACGTCCGCGAGCTGTACGCCGACTTCGAGATGCACGACGAGCGCGGCCGACCCGTCGCGGTGCCCTCCCCGATCCGGTTCGGCGTCGACGGCCTCGACGCCCCGCCCGCCGAGGTCGTCGCCGAGATCGAGCGGTTCAGCCGGACGGCGCCGTCGTCCCGCCCTGCGACGCTGTAGCCGGACGGGGGGTCGGTCGACCGCTCACTCGACCCAGGGATCGAGGTCCGTGTCGAGCACGGCGCGCAACGCGCGACGCAGCACCGCCGCCTCCTCGGCCCCGAAGGCGTCCTCGAACCGGTCCTGGGCAGCCTGCCAGAGCGGCAGCGCCTCCTCGACCTTGCGCAGCCCCGCCGGCGTGATCTCCACGGTCCGGGCGCGCCGGTCGTGCTCGTCGGGCCGCACGGTGAGGTACCCGTCGCGCTCGAGCGGCTTGAGGTTGGTCGCGAGCGTGGTCCGGTCCATCGCGATGTCCTGGGCGAGCTCGGTGATCGAGGCGCGCCCGGACAGCGCGAGGCGCTGCAGGATCGTGAACTGCGTGGTGCGGACGCCCGCCGGAGCGAGGCTGCGGTCGTACGACGCCGAGAGGTAGCGCGCCGCGCGACGCGTCGCCGTGCTGTTGCACCGCCCGTCCATCGCCTCCAGCCGGCGCCGCAGCTCCGGCCCCGGCCGCACGGGCGCCGCAGTCGCCTTCTGGTGGTCCGTCACGGCACCGAGCATACGCGCAGATGCGCATATCACAGGTGGGACGGTTGCTCTCGGCACAGATACGCGCAGATGCTCGTATGGAGCCGAAAGGAAGCACCATGCCCGTCTTCGACACCCGCCTCCCCCCACCCGAACCTCCCGGACGCGGCATGACCGCGCTCCGGTACGACGTCTTCGCCGCCGCCCCGATCCCGCAGAACGTGGCCGAGCTCGTGCCCAACGGAGACCGTCGCACGTTCTCCCCGCTGTCGATCACCCTGGTCTCCGGCGAGCGCGACGCCGTGCTGGTCGACCCGCCCCTCACGACCGCGCAGACCGAGCAGGTCGGCGACTGGGTCCGGGCGTCGGGCAAGCG
>DATGOB010000300.1:0-5752 GCA_036010205.1 Promicromonospora sp.
CGTGCGCGAGGGCTGGTCGCGCGTGCGCGTCGACCACGTCGACTCGTCGGGCATCGGCGAGGTGCCCCAGGTGGGCGACCGCCTCACGGTGCGCGCCTACGTGTCGCTGGGCGACCTGCGCCCCGAGGACGTGCAGGTGCAAGTCGTGCACGGGCGCGTCAGCGAGGCCGACGTCATCGAGGAGTTCACGGCCGAGCCGCTCGCGCTGGCCGAGACGTACGAGGCCGGCCGCTACGCGTTCGCGGGCGAGGTCGTGCTCGACGCGTCCGGACCGTTCGGCTACACCGTCCGCGTCGTCCCGACCCACGACGGCCTCCCGAGCGTCGCCGAGCTGGGTCTCGTCACCAACGCCTGACCCCCCGCCGAGGTAGAGCCTCCGGTCGCGAGGTAGAGCCCTGGAGGTTCTACCTCGCGACCGGAGGCTCTATCTCGCGGAATCGCGGTGGGTGACGAGCGCGAGGCGGACGGCTGACGGTCGTCCACAGATCCGCCGTCGCCCCTGGCCGACGCCACCGCGCTCGGCCAGTCTGAGCCCATGAGCGCGGACGGACGCGAGGTCGAGCACGCACGTCGGACGGTGAGCCGTCCCCGGAGCGCGGGGCGCCCGCCGGGTCGAGCGGACGACGCGCGTGCCCCGGCGACGCTGCCGTCGGTCGTGCGGTTCTCGGCGGAGCGGCGCGCGGAGATCGCCGCCGCCGTCCGCAGCGGCACGCTCGTCCGGGTGCGTCAGGGTGACTACGTCGCCCCGCCTCCGCCCGCGGCCTCACCGGCGCAGCGGCGGCGGGACGCCGTCGTCGCGCGTGCGGTCGCCCTCGCGGGACGGTTGACGACCGACTACTGGTTCAGCCACTCGACCGCGGCCGTGCTGCACGGCCTGTGGACCTGGCGCCTCGCGGACGAGGTCCACGTGACGCAGCTCGGCAACCCGTCCGTGCGCCGGACCGATCCCGGGTTCCGCAGGCACTGGACGGCACTGCCCGAGAGAGATCGCGCCGAGCTCGGCGGCCTGCCGGTCACCTCGCTGGAGCGCACGATCGTCGACTGCGCCCGCTCCCTGAGCGCGACGTCAGGCATCGTGGTGGCGGACTCCGGGTTCCGTGCGGGGGCCGACGTGCGGAGGGTCGAGGAGGTCCTGGAGGCGGCTGCCCGTGGGCGCGGCGTCCGGCGTGCGCGTCGGCTGCTCGCCGAGGCAGATGCCCGGTCGGAGTCGCCGGGCGAGAGCGTGGTCCGCTGGCTGGTGGTCGACGGAGGTCTCCCGCACCCCGAGCCGAACCACACGGCGACCACCTGGCGCGGCACGTACCGGCTGGACCTCGCGTGGACGACGTTCCGTGTGGCGGTGGAGTTCGACGGAGCCGTCAAGTACTCCGGCGGCGAGTACGGCGACCCGCGGGGCCGTCTGCTCGCGGAGAAGGCCCGGCACGACGCGCTGGTGGAAGCCGGCTGGCTCGTCCTGCGGGTGACGTGGAACGACCTCTCCGACCCCGACCTCCTCCTCGGCCGGATCCGGGCCGCGCTCGCGCGACGCACCGCGAGATAGAGGCACCGACCGCGAGGTAGAACGCACAGAGCTCTACCTCGAGCCCGCAGCCTCTACCTCGCGGACGGGGGTGGGGCGAGGAGGTCGAGGTAGCGCGAGCGCGCGCGCAGCACGTCGGCGAGCTGGGTCTCGATGCCGTCCACGAACTCCTCGCGGTACACGGCGTCGACCTGCACGGAGATGGCGTAGTAGAGGCCGGTGAACGTCGCGATCGCGACGGAGACGCGCAGCAGCGTCTGCGTCACGACGAGGTCCGCGCCGCCGACGCCACCCCCGCCGACGAGCGAGAGCGTGCGCTGCCAGGTGCCGCCGTCGACGTCCCACAGCGCCATGACCTCGGGGGTCACCGTGAGCGTCCCGAGCGCCATGAAGAACACGCCCATGCCGAGGCTCACGACGAGGACCTGGAGAAGCTGGCTCGTCGCGATCATCGTCGCGAGGTTCGCCGTCTGGCCGCGGCTGAAGCGCGCCGCACGCTCGTGCCCCGGGTGGCGGGCGGCGGTCTCCGCGAGCGCCTCGCGCGCCTCCGCGGGCGAGCGCAGCCCGACGAACAGCACGACGAGCAGCGCGAAGAACGCGCCGAGCACGAGGTCGGCGACGCCGTGCGTGCGGTCGAACACCTGCCACACCTCGGCGTTGTAGAAGAGCACGAGGGAGAACACGAGCAGCAGCGGCAGCAGGCGCACGAGCCGCAGCAGGGCGGCGCCGAGCTCGTCGGTGACGCGCGCGAGCCCCCACCACAGCGACGACAGCACGCCGTACCCGACGACGACACGCACGATCCCGAGCAGCACGAGGTTGCCGACGACGGTGAGCAGGGCGTCGCCCCACTGGCCGCCGAACACGACCGGCAGGAGGGCGGGCATGAGCACGAAGAACGCGAGCTCGGGGACGCCGACCGACTGGGGGAGCGTGGACCACGGCCGGCCGCGCACCACGTTGAGCCCTGCGTACGCGGCCGCGACGATGGCCGCAGCGCCGAGGAGCGCGAGCGCGTTCGCCCACGCGGGCCAGCCCGAGCGCACCGCGCCGGAGAGCTCGGCGAGCAGCACGACGAGCAGGAACGGCGCCGACCGCCCGAACACGTCGCGGTCGAGCGAGTGCCCCTCGACGAGCAGCGGGAGCCCGTTGCGGCGGAACAGGCGCTCGCACGCGGCGGTGTCGAGGTGGTCGACCGCCGCGGGGGCGCCGGGCGCGGGGGCCGGGGACGCGTCGTCGGGCACGGTCATGGTCGCCGACCCTACCCGGGTCAGCCCAGGTCGGCGGCGACCGCGCGGCCCGCGACACGGCCGGAGTAGAGGCACCCGCCGAGGAACGTCCCCTCGAGCGCGCGGTGGCCGTGCACGCCGCCCCCGCCGAACCCGGCCGCCTCGCCCGCGGCCCAGAGCCCGGGGAGCACGGACCCGTCCGCGCGCAGGACCCGCGCGGAGGTGTCCGTCCACAGGCCGCCGAGCGTCTTGCGCGTCAGCACGGAGAGGCGGACGGCGAGCAGCGGCCCGTCCTTCGGCGTCGTCAGGGGCCGTGGCGGCGACACGCGGATGAGCCGGTCGACGCGGTAGCGGCGCGCCATCGCCGTCGCGACGACCTGCGGGTCCTTGCCCAGCCCCGTGCGGACCTGCTCGTCGCGCAGGCGGACGACGCGAGCCAGGGCCGCCGGGTCGACGTGCCCGCGCGAGCCCGGCGTCGCGTCGACGAGCGCGTTCATCCGGGCGGCGAGCTCCTCGGGGGTGTCCGCCCACACGAACTCCGGCGACTGCTCGGCGAACCGGGCGACCGGCCCGACGGCGCCGGGCAGCACCCGCTGGGCGAGGAGCCGCACGTCCTTGCCCGTGAGGTCGGGGTTCTGCTCCGAGCCGGACAGCGCGAACTCCGACTCCATGATCGCCTTGTTGAGCACGAACCAGGAGTGGTCGTCGCCGCGCTCGGTGACGTGCTGGAGCGCGCCGAGGGCGTCGAAGCCGGGGAACAGCGGGGCGGGCAGCCGGTTGCCGTCGGCGTCGAGCCACAGCGAGCTCGGCCCCGGCAGGATGCGGATCCCGTGGTCCGTCCAGACCGGCGAGTGGTTCGCGATCCCCTCCGGGTAGTGCCACATGCGGTCCTCGTGCACGAGCGCCGCACCCGCCTCGGCGGCGACGCCGATCATGAGCCCGTCGGTCGAGTCGGGCACTCCGGAGAGCATGCGGGCGGGGAGCCGTCCCGCCGTCTGCGGCCAGCGGGAGCGGACGAGCTCGTGGTTCGCGCCGATGCCGCCCGAGGTCACGACGACGGCGCCCGCCGCGATCTCGACCTCCCCGACGACGTCGCGCGACGACGGCACCCCGCGCCCGGCGTCCGACGGCGCGAGCACCTCCGCGCGCACGCCCGTCACCGCGCCGTCGGTCACGACGAGCGACGTGACCCGGTGCCGGAACCGGACGTCGAGCAGGCCCGCGGCGCGCGCGTCCAGGGCGGCCCGGACGAACGGCTCGAGGATGCCAGGGCCGGTGCCCCACGTGACGTGGAAGCGGGGCACGGAGTTGCCGTGCGCGCCGGCGGCGGACCCGTCGGCGCCCGAGCGCACCGGGTACCCGCCGCGCTCCGCCCACTGCACGAGCGGGAACCACCGCACGCCCTTGTCGTGCAGCCAGCCGCGCATCTCCCCGGCGGCGAAGTCGACGAAGCCCTGCGCCCACGCGTAGCCGTGGCGGTCGGGGCCCTCGCCGCGGTCCGCGCCGGGCGCGAACTGCGCGGACCCGAGCCAGTCGTCGAACGCGAGCTCGGCGGAGTCCGTGACGCCCATGCGCCGCTGCTCGGGAGAGCCGACGAGGAAGAGCCCGCCGAACGACCACCATGCCTGGCCGCCCAGGCTCGCCGCCGGTTCCTGGTCGAGCAGGACCACCCGGCGACCCGCGGCCGTGAGCTCGGTCGCCGCGACGAGACCGGAGAGCCCGGCCCCCACGACGACGACCTCGGGGTCCTCGATCGCGGGAGAGGTGGGGGAGGAGTCGACCGCGCTGTCACTCATGCGGGAAGAGTAGAGCACGTGTCCAGACCTCGGCGGGCATGAACGACCACGCCTCTACCTCGGGTGACCAGGCCTCTACCTCGCGAGACCACGCCTCTACCTCGGGTGACCAGGCCTCCACCTCGCGAGACCACGGCTCTACCTCGGCGGGGTGGGGGAGACGTACACGCGCAGGCTCAGCGCCTCGAGCCCGACGACGTCGCCCGGTCGGGCGGCGCTCTCGCCCGGGGAGCGGTCCGGGTCGTCCGGGTGCTCCCAGTCGGAGTCCCACACGAGCTCCCAGCGCTCGGGCTCGCCGCCCGCGGCGGCCCGCAGACCCGGGAGCGTCACGTCGACCGGGTCGAGCGCCCCGGTGAGCACGACGAGCACGTCGGCGTCGCCCGGCTCCGGGGCGGTGCGCAGCATCTGGAGCGTCCGGACGCCCGGGTCGTGCCACGCCCCGTGGTCCAGCGGTCCGCCGCCGGCGTCGAACCACGCCAGGTCGGGCACCGCCGTCGGGCGGGGGCCCTGGCCGCTGCCGGCCGCCGTGCCGGCCCCCGTGCCGGCCCCCGTGCCGACTTCCCCACCAGCCCCCGTGCCGGCTGCCGCACCAGCTCCCGCACCAGTCCCCGCACCGGAAACCGCACCGCCGGGGCCGTCCGGCGCCGCCGGGCGCGGGCGGCCGGTGAAGAACGCGTCGGGGCGCAGCGCGGGGTGCTCGCGCCGCAGCGCGAGGAGGTGGCGCGCGGTGGCGAGCAGGTCCTTGCGCCACGGGGAGAGGTCCCACGACACCCACGACGTCTCGTCGTCCTGCACGTAGGCGTTGTTGTTGCCGCGCTGGGTGCGGCCCATCTCGTCGCCCGCGGTGATCATCGGGGTGCCCGCGGCGAGCACGAGCGTCGCGAGGAGGTTGCGGATCGAGCGGCGCCGCAGCGGGGCGATCTCGACGCCGAGCCCGTCGAGCACGCCGCCCGCGGTGGCGTCCGGGGTGACCGGGCCCTCGAGCCCGTGGTTCCACGACCGGTTGTCGTCCGTGCCGTCCCGGTTGTTCTCGCCGTTCGCGAGGTTGTGCTTGTGGTCGTAGGCGACCAGGTCGGCGAGTGTGAAGCCGTCGTGCGCGGTCACGTAGCTCACCGACGCGACCGGCCCGCGCACGAGCGGCGGGTCCGAGTGGCCGAACAGGTCGGCCGACCCCGCGAGGCGCGTCGCGAGGTCGCGCACGCCGTGCC
>DATGOB010000301.1:0-2399 GCA_036010205.1 Promicromonospora sp.
GGTGTCGGTGACGTGCACGCGCAGGCCCAGGTCGGCGACGGGACCGGCCAGCTCCGCGTCGCGCTCGTCGATCACCATGACGTCGACGAGGTCCGCGTAGATCCGCGCCACGCCGAGCGCCGAGACGTCGTGCCCGAGAGACTCCAGGATCTGCGCGGCAGGCCCCTTGATCGCCCGGCCGCCGACGATGGGGCTCACCGCGACCCGCAGGCCGGGCCCGCCGGTGAGCGCGTCGCGCACGCCGGTGACCGCGAGCAGCGGCTCGATCGACAGGAACGGGTTCGACGGCGCGACGACGACGACGTCGGCGGCGAGCGCGTCGAGCACCCCGGGCGCCGGGCGGGCGGTGGCCGCGCCGTCGAACCGCACCCCGAGCACGGCGTCGGCGTGCCGACGTCCCACGAAGTACTCCTGGAAGCCGAGCGTCCCCGCGGGGGTGTCGACGAGGGTCGCCAGCCGGTCGTCGGTGACGGGCAGCACGCGCGGCCGCACGCCGAGCTGCCGGGCCAGGTGGGCCGTCACGGCCGAGAGCCGCTCGCCGCGGCGCAGACCGGCGGTCCGGACGATGTGCGTCGCGAGGTCGCGGTCGCCCAGCGTGAACCAGGTGTCCTCGCCGAGGTCGGCCAGGGCGGCCAGCGTCGCGTACGACTCGCCGCGCAGGCCCCAGCCGCGCTCCTCGTCGTTCAGCCCGGCGAGGGTGTAGAGCACGGTGTCGAGGTCGGGCGAGATGGACAGGCCGTGCAGCTCGGTGTCGTCGCCGACGTTGACGACGACGGTGAGGGCGGGGTTGTCACGGGGCGCCGGGCCCAGGGCGAGGTCGAGGCCGTGCGCGAGACGCGCCCCGCCGACCCCGCCCGCGAGGAGGGTGACGTTCACGCGTCGAGCCTACGGCGCCCAGGGGGCAGACTGGTGCCATGGCTGTCTTCGCGTTCTCCGTCGCCCCCATGACCGCGGGCGAGTCCGTCGCCGAGCAGGTCGCCGAGGCCGTCCGCATCGTGCGGGAGTCCGGTCTGCCCAACCGGACCACCTCGATGTTCACCGAGATCGAGGGGGAGTGGGACGAGGTGATGCCCGTGGTCCGGCGCGCGACCGATGCGGTGGCGCGCGGCGGTCACCGGGTCTCGCTCGTGCTCAAGGCCGACATCCGGCCGGGCGCCCCTGCGGGCCAGATCGACAGCAAGATCGCGCGGGTCGAGGAGCGGCTCGCGGCCGACCAGTCGGAGACCGGGCACTCCTGACCTGCACTCCTGACCTGCCCCGTCCCACCTCTCACCACACCTTCACCGGCGTGTTTCCAGTACCTTGCGTCCGACCTTTAGGCTAAGGCGGACCAATGTCGCAAGACCCGGGGAGATCACGAGATGCCACTGTTCGAGGTCGACACCCAGCGGCCGCTCCTCGTGACGTCGGCGGGCGGCGGCAGGGCGGGGTCCGAACCGGGTCTCAAGACGACGGCGAACCAGGTGGTCGAGTCCCACATCGACGGCCTGCTCGGTGAAGAGGTCTTCCCGATCGCGCAGGGCTCCGGCCCGGACGAGCCGCACCTGCTCGCGCTCGACGCGTCCGGCTCACCCGTCGTCGTCGAGCTCGTGGCCGACCTCGACCGCGAGAACCTCGCGAAGGCGCTCGACCACGCGGGCGCGGCGGGCCGGCTGACGCGCGCGGACCTCGCCGCCCGGTACAGCGGCGGCGCGAGCGCCTTCCAGCACGACGTCGCGGCGTTCTACGACAGCGTGCCCATCACCCGCACGCAGGTGGGCAAGAACGGCGGCACCGGGGCGCGCCTCATCATCATCTGCCAGAACGCGCCCGACGAGATCCTCAACGCCGTCGACTTCCTGCGCCAGCCCTCCATGCCCGTCGAGGTGCTGAAGATGGGCGTCGTGAACTCCGACGACGGGCGCAAGTTCCTCGACGTCTCGCCGCTCGTCGTGCACCTCCCCCCGGGTCTGCCCGCCCCGAAGTCGGCGCCGATCGGCGGCACGATCACCGCGTCGCTGGACCGTTCGGTGAGCACCTCGATGGATGCGGGCGTCACCGGCGGCGTCGCGGGCGGCGGGTCCGCCCCGAAGGACGCCTTCGAGGAGGGCGTCAAGGTCGGGTACGCGCTGACCGGCAAGATGCCGGTGGTCGCCCAGACCCCGCAGAGCCGGGACGAGCGGCAGCCGCACGCCCTGCAGTCGCGGGCCGAGCGCGCCGCCAAGCAGGCCGAGCGCGCGGAGCGGTCCGCGACGCCGTCGGCGGACGACCCGCCGTCGGGCCCGACCAACGCGGCCACCGGCCTGCGCTCGAGCCTGCGCTCCAGCGCCGCGCGCGGTACGTCCGCGGAGCGACCCGCCGGCACGCGAGCTGCCCGCCGCGCCGCCGCTGCGCCCGCCCCCGAGGCGAACGCCGTGCCC